>JBFYOQ010000032.1:0-35156 GCA_041303735.1 Mycobacterium sp. | reverse complement strand
AACAGCCGGCCCGAGGAGTTGGTGCGCCAGCCGGATGGCTCGATCGACATCATCCTCGCCGCGCAAGACCCAGGCCATCCAGCCGCGAACTGGCTACCGGTTCCCGACGGGGTTTTCAGCGCCTACCTCCGGATCTATCTGCCGCAACAGGCGGCGCTGGACGGCAGTTGGAGGCCGCCGCCCATTGTTCGTCAAGAGTGATCGGGTCCTACACACGCCGGGGTGCGGCGAGTCGCTCCCGCCGCAACTGCTCCACCTCCGGAAGATCAAGCGGGTCAAGTGCGCCGACCACCTGTGACAGCAGCATGTCGGCCAGTTCCGGGTTACGGGCCAGACACGGTCCGTGCAGGTAGGTGGCCACGACACTGCCCTGGACCGCGCCGTCGATGCCATCGCCGAGGCGATTGCCGGCACCCTTGACCACGGCGGCCAACGGTCGGGCACCGGTGCCCAGAGTCGTTCCGCCACGGTGGTTTTCGAAACCGGTCAGAGGTTGGGTCAGCCCCTCGATCAGCGGTCTGGACACCACCTCCCCGATGGTGCGCTCGGGCTGGGGTGAGGTGGTGACGTCGAGCAGCCCGACCCCGTCCACCCGTTCGCCCGACGAGGTCTCATACCAGTGCCCAAGCACCTGGATCGCCGCGCAGATCGCCAGCACCGGGGCGCCGCGCGCCGCTGCCCGCTGCAGCCCGGGGTGGCGCAGCAGGTGTTTGGTGGCCAACCGCTGGGCGTAGTCCTCGGCACCGCCGAGGGTGTAGAGATCCAGCGAGTCCGGTACCGCGTCATCGAGGGTGATCTCGATGATCTCGGCGGCGATGCCGCGCAACCGCAGCCGCTGCCGCAGCACCACCGCGTTGCCGCCGTCGCCATAGGTGCCCATGACGTCGGGCAGCACCAATCCGATCCGCACGCTGTCAGCCATGACGCTTCTCCAGGGCCCGCTGCAATTGTAGAAACGCCGTGTAGTTGGCGACGACTTCCACGTGTCCGGGCGGGCAGGATCCGATTGCCTTCATGGTGTCGTGCACCAGGGAGTGCTCGACGTCGGCGTAGCCCAATCGCACCGCCAGGTCGGTTCCCCGCTCTCCGGCGGCTACCACCGAGGTTCCTTCGAAGTGCTCGAAACGCACATCCCACAGCCAGGACAGGTCTTCGCCGTCGGGAACCTGACCGTTGACCGAGATCACCAGTCCCACAGCGGTTTTGTCCACCATCGACAGCGATTCCTGCCAGCCGGCCGGGTTCTTGGCCAGCAACAGCCGCGCGGTGTGAGTGCCGATTTGCACTGTGCGGTAGCGCCCCGCGACCTCGTCGACACCTGACACCGCGGCTACGGCGGCACCGGGGTCGGCACCCATCGCCACCGCCGCGGCGACCGCCTGCGCGGCATTGCCGCGATTGATCGAACCCGGCAGTGACAGCCGCATCGGGAGCACCAAACCGTCTGGACCGTAGAGGTTTTCGTCGTCGAATCGCCACTGCGGCTCGGGCCGGCGGAAGTCGGTCCCCGTCGAGTGCCACTGCGCCCCATCGCGGACGATGACCTCGCCGCTGCGCGGACAACTCACCGAGTCCGCCGCCCATCCGCCGCCGGCGGCCACCCAGACCACGTTCGGGCTGTCGTAGGCGGCCGAGGTCATCAGGACGTCATCGCAATTGGCCACGACGACCGACTCCGGGTGATGGGCCAGTCCGGCACGCAGGGTGCGCTCGATGTGGTTGATCTCACCGACCCGGTCGAGCTGATCGCGAGAGAGGTTCAGCAGCACGATCACCGACGGGTCCACCGCATCGCAGACGTGCGGCACGTGCATCTCGTCCACCTCGAGGGCCGCCAGAGGCGCAGCCGGCGCTGCGGCGAGAGCGGCCACCAAGCCGGCGTCCATGTTGGCGCCCTCGCTGTTGGTGGCGACGCGGCCCATGGTCGACAGAGCCGCCGCCACCATTCGGGTGGTGGTGGATTTTCCATTGGTACCGGTCACGACGGCGGTGCGCCTGCCGGCCCCGAGTTGACCCAGCACCGAGCGGTCCAGACTGATCGCTACCAGGCCGCCGATCATCGCGCCGGCGCCGCGCCCGGTCACCCTGGAAGCCCAGCGTGCGGCGGATCCGGCGCCGAGGGCGGCGCGTCCCCGCAGTGTCATCCCGGGGCGGGGTCTGTTGTGCGCCATCGCAGGCAGTTTATGCCGGTCAGGTATCGCCAACGCCGACACGGATGGGGATGTGCGCCGGGCTGTCAGGCCCGCGTGCCATCCTGACGGTTGTGAGCCACACCTGGGGCCGGCCGGCCGACGACCAGCGTGACGGCTGGGTCGTCGTCGACGTCGAGACCTCCGGTTTCCGCCCCAGTCATGCCCGGGTACTCAGTGTCGCGGCGCTGGCCCTCGATGCCGACGGAAACGTCGAGCACTCCGTCGTCAGTCTGCTCAACCCGGGCGTGGACCCCGGACCGACGCACGTGCACGGCATCACCGCCGAAATGCTAGAGGATCAGCCGACTTTCGCCGATATCGCCGACGCCCTCGCCGAGTTGATGCACGGCCGCACTCTGGTCGCCCACAATGCGCCCTTCGACTATTCGTTTCTGGTCGCCGAGGCGGAGCAGGCCGGTGTCGCGCTTCCCATCGACAGCGTCATGTGCACCGTCGAACTGGCCCGCCGGCTCGACCTCGGCGTGGAAAATCTGCGGCTGGAGACCCTCGCCCGGCACTGGAATGTGCCGCAGACCCGAGCCCATGACGCCTTCGATGACGCGCTGGTGCTCTCCCGGGTGCTCGCTCCCGCCCTGGAGCGGGCACGGGAGCGCGATATCTGGCTGCCGGTGCGGCCGGTGGGCCGGCGGCTGTGGCCCAACGGCACCATCACCCACGAGGAGCTGCGGCCGCTGAAGATGCTGGCCTCGCGGATGCCGTGCCCCTACCTCAACCCCGGCCGCTATGTGAGCGGCGAACCGCTGGTCCAGGGCATGCGGGTGGCGTTGTCGACCGAGGTGAAACGCACCCACGAGGAGCTTGTCGAGCGGATCTTGCACGCCGGGCTGGCCTACACCGAGGCCGTCGGCCCGGAGACCTCCCTGGTGGTCTGCAATGAGTCGCAGCCCGGTCAGGGCAAGGGCTACCAGGCCCGGGAGCTCGGCGTGCCGACGGTGTCCGACGAGCAGTTCATCGCGGGCGCCCGCGCCGTGGCCGACGGCACCGGAATCGACGATTTCGCCCCCGCCGACGGCCAGCAGTTCGCCCTGTTCTAGGCAGGTTCCGCGACTCGGGCCGCGCGGTTCACCGCGGAGACGACCGCCCGCAGTGATGCCGTGGTGATCGAGGTGGCGATCCCGACACCCCACACCGTGTGGCCGCCGACCGAGGCTTCCACATAGGCCGCGGCCGCAGCCTCTTCGCCGGCGGACATGGCGTGCTCGGAGTAGTCCAGTACGTGGACGTCGATGCCGACGCCGCCCAGCGCGTTGACGAACGCAGCCAGTGGCCCGTTGCCCTCACCGCGGATTTCGGTCTCAACCCCGTCGATCTTCACCATCGCCTCGATGACGTCGATCCCGCCGTCGACCTCCGAACCGATCACCCGCTGCCGGATGCGCTCCAGCGGCCGCACCGGCGAGAGGTACTCGTCGGCGAACGCGTCCCACATCTCCTTGCTGGACACTTCGCCGCCCTCGCCGTCGGTGATCTTCTGGATCACCTGGCTGAACTCGATCTGCAGGCGGCGCGGCAGCATCAGGCCGTGGTCGGCCTTCATGATGTAGGCCACCCCGCCCTTGCCGGATTGGGAGTTGACCCGGATGACGGCTTCGTAGGTGCGTCCGACGTCTCTGGGGTCGATCGGCAGGTAGGGCACCTGCCAGAGGATGTCGTCGATATCGGCGTCGGCCTCGTCGGCGGAGATCTTCATCGCGTCGAGGCCCTTGTTGATGGCGTCCTGGTGGCTGCCCGAGAACGCCGTGTAGACCAGGTCACCGCCGTAGGGGTGACGCTCTGGTACCGGCAACTGGTTGCAGTGTTCGACTGTGCGGCGGATCTCGTCGATGTTGGAGAAGTCGATCTGCGGATCCACGCCGCGGGAGAAGAGGTTCAGCCCCAGGGTTACCAGGCAGACGTTGCCGGTGCGCTCACCGTTGCCGAAAAGGCAGCCCTCGATCCGGTCTGCGCCGGCCTGGTATCCCAATTCGGCTGCGGCAACGGCGGTTCCGCGATCGTTGTGTGGATGCAGACTCAGGATGATCGAGTCGCGGTGAGCCAGGTTGCGACTCATCCACTCGATGGAATCGGCGTAGATGTTGGGTGTGGCCATCTCCACGGTGGCCGGCAGATTGATGATCAGCGGCCAGTCCGGCGTCGGGGAGATGACCTCGGCGACCGCGTCGCATACTTCCTTGGCGTAGACCAACTCGGTGCCGGTGTAGGACTCCGGGGAGTACTCGTAGCGCCACCGGGTTCCGGGGTGTTTGGCTTGTTCCTCCAGGCATTTACGGGCGCCGTCGGTGGCGATTGTGCGGACCTCGTCGCGGCCCGCCCGGAACACCACGCGCCGTTGCAGGATCGAGGTGGAGTTGTAGAAGTGCACGATCACATTGGGCGCACCGTGGCACGCCTCGAAGGTGCGCTCGATCAGTTCGGGCCGGCACTGGGTAAGCACCTGGATGGTGACATCGTCGGGGATGGCGCCCTCGGTGATGATCTCGCGGACGAAATCGAAATCCGTCTGACTTGCCGACGGGAACCCGACCTCGATCTCCTTGTACCCCATGCGCACCAGCAGATCGAACATGCGGCGCTTGCGGGCCGGGCTCATCGGGTCGATCAGCGCCTGGTTTCCGTCACGCAGGTCCACCGCGCACCACATCGGCGCGTGCTCGATGACGGTGTCGGGCCAGGTGCGGTCGGCCACGGCGACGGGTTCGACCTCGTCGGCGAAGGGGCGGTAGCGGTCGACCGGCATCGCCGAGCCGCGCTGGGTGTTCCACGACGGCTGTCCCGCACGGGGCGGGCCGGAAGGTGTGGTGATGGTGCGGGCCGAGACGTATGCGTCGACTGAGGCCTCAGATGAATGGGTGCTCACGATTTCGCTCCGGGAAGTTGTTGGGGGACTTCAGACCGGCGCATCGCGAAGACCCGCGACGGGAAGCCGGTCTGGATCAGGCCCCGCCGCGGCGTCCGAGGAGGAGCACCCGCTGCACATCGTCCACTCTACTCGGCCTCCCTCACCAGGCACAATCGCGCCGATGGCCACGCCGTTGGCGCGGTGTTCACGGCGCTGGTGGCACTAGGGCCGCTGCGCCCAGGGCTGGCCCCAAATGCCGCTGAAGGTGACCTCCTCGAGTGGCATGCGCTCGCGTGGCAGGCTGTCGCGTTCCGCAATCTCGGCGCTGCCCGCTGAATAGTCGGCCAGCGCGCCGACGGCGATGACCATCAACGGCCGCACATGCGCAGGGATGCCGAATGCGTTCCGCGCTCCCTCGACATCGAAACCCGCCATCGGATGACTGATCAGTCCGCGGGCCACCGCCTCGATGGCCAGGGTGGCTGCGGCGGCGCCCGCGTCGACGCCGGCGTACAGGGCGGTCTTGTCATCCTCGCCCTCGTCGGCGCACACCAGGATCAGCGCTGCTGCGTCGCGCGCGTAGCCGTTGCCACGATTGAGCAGGTCCGCGAGTGTCCGGTACGTCTCGTCCCCGCGCATACCGACGACGAAACGCACCGGCTGGCGGCGCCCCCAGGTCGCTGCCCATCGGGCCGCCTCCAGCAGTCCGGTCAGGTCCTCGGTGGTCAGCGCCGCGTGGGCGTCGAAGGCCCGCGGACTCCAGCGTTCCGCTATCGGTGGGTGGATGGCGACCCGGGTACGGGCCCTCCGATCGGCGGGCGGCTGAGGCATCGGCACGGAGGGTACCCGCAAGTCCTCGCCGGAATGCCGATGGCGCGCACCCCTTATCCTCATAGATGCAAACCCGGCCTGGAAAGGGCAGACAGTGGCGCTCGTCGTGCAGAAGTACGGCGGATCATCGGTGGCCGACGCCGAACGCATCCGCCGGGTCGCCGAACGCATCGTCGAGACCCGCAGACAGGGCCACGACGTGGTGGTGGTGGTCTCAGCGATGGGCGACACCACCGACGATCTCCTCGACCTCGCCCGGCAGGTCTGCCCCTCACCGCCACCTCGCGAACTCGACATGCTGCTGACGGCCGGCGAGCGGATCTCCAACGCTCTGGTCGCGATGGCCATCGAGTCCCTCGGTGCGCAGGCCCGCTCCTTCACCGGCTCCCAGGCCGGGGTCATCACGACCGGCACCCATGGCAACGCCAAGATCATCGACGTCACACCGGGGCGGTTGCGCTCCGCCCTCGATGAGGGCCAGATCGTCTTGGTGGCCGGCTTCCAGGGCGTGAGCCAGGACAACAAGGACGTCACCACCCTGGGTCGCGGCGGCTCAGACACCACCGCCGTCGCACTGGCCGCGGCCCTGAACGCCGACGTGTGCGAGATCTACACCGACGTCGACGGCATCTTCACCGCCGATCCGCGCATCGTGCCCAACGCACGGCGACTGGATACCGTCACCTTCGAGGAGATGCTCGAGATGGCGGCCTGCGGCGCGAAAGTGCTGATGCTGCGCTGCGTGGAATACGCCCGCCGCTACCACGTTCCGATTCATGTCCGATCGTCGTACTCGGACAAGCCCGGCACCATCGTCACCGGATCTATTGAGGACACCGCCATGGAAGACGCCATCCTGACCGGAGTTGCCCACGACCGTAGCGAGGCGAAGGTCACCGTGGTCGGTGTTCCTGACGTACCGGGCTACGCCGCCAAGGTGTTTCGCGCCATCGCCGACGCCGACGTCAACATCGACATGGTGCTGCAGAACATCTCGAAGGTGGAAGACGGTAAGACCGACATCACCTTCACCTGCTCACGCGACTCCGCGCCCACAGCGGTGGAGAAGCTCACCGCGTCGCAGGGTGACATCGGTTTCACCAGCGTGATCTACGACGACCACATCGGCAAGGTGTCCCTGGTCGGTGCCGGGATGCGTAGCCACCCTGGCGTCACCGCAACCTTCTGCGAGGCTCTGGCCCGGGTGGGCATCAATATCGACCTCATCTCCACCTCGGAGATCCGTATCTCGGTGCTCATCAAGGATTCCGAACTCGACAAGGCCGTCGCGGCACTGCACGAGGCTTTCGAACTCGGTGGCGACGAGCAGGCCGTGGTCTACGCAGGATCAGGTCGGTAGGGGAGATGGTCAGCATCGGCGTCGTCGGCGCCACCGGGCAGGTGGGCGTCGTCATGCGAAAACTGTTGGAGCAGCGCGACTTTCCGGCCAGCGAGGTCAGGTTCTTCGCCTCTGCCCGATCCAAGGGCCGCACGCTGGTCTTTCGCGGCCGCGAGATCGAGGTTGAGGACGCCGAGACCGCTGATCCCGCCGGCATCGACATCGCCCTGTTCTCCGCTGGTGCGACCATGTCGCGGGTTCAAGCGCCGAGGTTCGCTGCCGCCGGGGCCATCGTGATCGACAACTCCTCGGCCTGGCGCAAGGACCCGGACGTACCCCTGGTGGTCAGCGAGGTCAACTTCGACCGGGATGTGCGCGCCAAGACTCTGGCGAAGGGCATCATCGCCAACCCGAACTGCACCACGATGGCGGCTATGCCGGTGCTCAAGCCGTTGCACGACGCAGCCGGTCTGGTCCGGATGATCGCCTCCACCTATCAGGCGGTTTCCGGCAGCGGACTGGCCGGAGTCGAGGAACTGGCCACGCAGGCGCGCGCCGTCATCTCAGATGTCGAGCAACTGGTGCATGACGGCGGCGCGGTGGACTTCCCGCCGCCCAAGCAGTACGTCGAGCCGATCGCGTTCAATGTGGTGCCACTGGCCGGGTCGCTGGTCGATGACGGCTCGGGCGAGACCGACGAGGACCAGAAGCTGCGCAACGAGAGCCGAAAAATTCTCGGCATCCCGGAACTCGCGGTGAGCGGAACCTGTGTCCGTGTTCCCGTCTTCACCGGTCACTCGCTGTCGATCAATGCCGAATTCGCTCAACCGATCTCACCGCGGCAGGCCCGCGAGCTACTCGAGAGCGCACCTGGTGTCAGGGTGGTCGAGGTGCCCACGCCACTGGCGGCCGCAGGTGCCGATGACTCGCTGGTGGGCCGAATCCGCCAAGACCCGGGAGTCCCGGGCGGCAGGGGATTGGCGCTGTTCGTCTCCGGGGACAATCTACGCAAGGGTGCGGCCCTCAATACGATTCAGATCGCCGAGTTACTGGCCGCCGGTTTGTGATCTCCGGGGCACGCTCGCAGGGTTCCGACAGGTCGGGCTTTGCTGTCAGGGTCCGAGGGCGACCATGATGGGTGCATGACCGCACCCGAGGAATCCGCAAGCGCACCCGTTGCGCCGCCTGTGCATGAACACCCGCACGGTCATCTCCACGGTGATGTCCCCCGAGACCGGCCGAATCGGCTTTATCAGACAGCCGCCTGGGTGGCCATCATCGCCGGCGTCCTGTTCATCGTCGGCGCCGTGTTCCTCACCGGTTTCATGCTCGGCCGGCACAGCGGCACCGGCGGCTGGGGCCACCACGCCCGCATCGACCGCATTGGGCCGCCGATGGGGCCGGGAATGATGGGGCCGGGAATGATGGGCCCGGGAATGATGGCACCGGGCGACTCACCCCGACGCCCGGCACCGTCCCCTTCTCCTGCGCCGCCGCCGAGGCCCTGAC
Organism: Mycobacterium sp.; assembly: GCA_041303735.1. Taxonomy (GTDB): domain Bacteria; phylum Actinomycetota; class Actinomycetes; order Mycobacteriales; family Mycobacteriaceae; genus Mycobacterium. The sequence continues at coordinate 26,425 of JBFYOQ010000032.1, read as the reverse complement.
CTGGCTCCTCAATTCCAGGTGTGTACCGGTTCGTTGCTATGCATGAGATCGCAATAGCGGCGCAGCATTTCCGCCAGGGCTTCCGGGCGGTTCATGCCACGCTCCTGCAGATCGGTGACCGTCTGCACCTGCCACGCCGATCCGGTTCGACCCGTTTTGGCGCGTCCCTCGATGACACCGAGGTAGCGGTCCCGCACCTCAGCGGCCACCTTCCATCGCCGCAGGCCCTCATCGGCCATCGGCAGCAAGTGGCGCAGCACCAACTCGTCGGGCGTCACCTCGCCCAGGCCCGGCCAGTACAGCCGCGCGCCCATGCCCTTGCGGGCCCCCTCGAGGAAATTATCCTGTGCCGCAGCGAAACTCATCCTGGTCCACAGGGGCCGGTCATCTTCGGCGATGCTGCGTAACAGTCCGTAGTAGAACGCCGAGTTCGCCATCATGTCGACGACCGTCGGTCCAGCAGGAAGTACCCGGTTCTCCACCCGCAGGTGCGGCCGGCCGTTCACGACGTCGTACACCGGACGGTTCCACCGATACACGGTCCCGTTATGCAGCCGAAGCTCCGAGAGCATGGGAGTGCGCCCGGCAGCTAACTCGGCGGCCGGATCTTCGTCCGAGAGCTCCGGTAGCAGCGTCGGGAAGTAGCGGACGTTCTCCTCGAACAGATCGAAGATCGAGGTGATCCACCGTTCCCCGAACCACACCCGGGGTCGGACCCCCTGGGCCTTGAGTTCCTCGGGGCGGGTGTCGGTCGCTTGGGCGAACAGCTCGATTCTGGTTTCAGCCCACAGGTGGTGGCCGAAGAAGTAGGGCGAATTCGCCCCGATCGCCAGTTGCGGGCCGGCGATCACCTGGGCGGCGTTCCAGTTGTCGGCGAACTCGTCGGGGGAGACCTGTAGGTGCAATTGCATGCTGGTGCAGGCGGATTCGGGGGCAATCGACTCGGCGTGGATACTCAGCCGCTCCGCACCGGAGATGTCGATCAGGATGTCCTCGCCACGGGCGGTGAAGATCGAGTCGTTGAGCGCCTGGTAGCGCATTGACGGGCTCATCCAGCTGCCGGTGAGGTGTTCGGGCATCAGGGTCGGGAGGATCCCGATCATCACGATGTGGGCGCCGTCGGTGTTGGCTTTGGTCTCGGCCGCATTCAGGCTGGCCCGGACCTCCCCTTCGAGTTCCAGCGCGGCGCGTCCCGGCAGTGGCCGAGGCGGAACGTTGAATTCGATGTTGTAGGCGCCCAGTTCCGTCTGATAGGCCGGATCGGCGATGGCTGCCAGCACCTCCTGGTTCTGCATCGCCGGCTGGTAGTCGCCATCGACCAGGTTGCACTCGATCTCCATGCCGGTCAGCGGCCTGTCGAATTCGAAACTGGATTCGGTCAGCATGGTTTCGAAGACATCGAGACACAGCTGAACCTTCTGCCGGTACTGCTGACGATGCGCCCGGCTGTAGCTGGTGTGCCTGACCTCTTCACCCACGATGACGATGCAACCCGGTCGGTGTCATCCGCGCAAGAGATCACCCGACGCGGCGGGCCACCACGAGCTGCGGACCGAACCCGGCGGGCCGCGCGTTGACCTCCACGCCTGGGTGGCGGCCAAATCCGGAATGCGAATGCCCATGTGAACCACGATGGGCGATGGCAGACTCCCGTGCAGTATCGCGCGGACCCGAGGAGCACAGTTGGCCGACTTCGTCGCCTCCATCGACCAGGGCACCACCAGCACCCGCTGCATGATCTTCGATCACAACGGCATCGAAGTCGGCCGCCACCAACTCGAGCATGAGCAGATCCTGCCGCGGGCCGGCTGGGTGGAGCACAACCCGGTGGAGATCTGGGAACGCACCCAGAGTGTGGTGATGTCCGCGCTGAACAACACGCGGCTCTCGGCCACCGACCTGGTTGCCCTGGGGATCACCAATCAGCGTGAGACCACCCTGGTGTGGAACCGCAAGACGGGCAGGCCCTACCACAACGCGATCGTCTGGCAGGACACCCGAACCGACCACATCGCGGCCGCACTGGACCGCGACGGCCGCGGCGACGTGATCCGCCGCAAGGCCGGCTTGCCGCCGGCCACCTACTTCTCCGGCGGCAAGCTGCAGTGGCTGCTGGAGACCGTCGACGGACTGCGCGCCGACGCCGAACGCGGCGAGGCTCTGTTCGGCACGCCCGACACCTGGGTGCTGTGGAATCTCACTGGCGGCACGCAGGGCGGTGTGCACGTCACCGATGTCACCAACGCCAGCCGCACCATGCTGATGAACCTGGAGACCCTGGACTGGGACGACGAGCTGCTGGGCTTCTTCGGGATTCCGCGCGCGATGCTGCCGTCGATCCGCCCGTCGTCCTCGCCGGAACCGTATGGATTGACCCGCCCGGACGGGCCCGCCGACGGCGAGGTTCCGGTGACCGCGATCCTGGGCGACCAGCAGGCCGCGATGGTCGGCCAGGTGTGCCTCAAGCCCGGCGAGGCCAAGAACACCTACGGAACCGGCAACTTCCTGCTGCTCAACACCGGCGAGAAGATCGTCCGCAGCAAGAATGGGCTGCTGACCACCGTCTGCTACCAGTTCGGGAATGCGAAACCCATTTATGCCCTTGAGGGTTCGATCGCCGTGACCGGTTCGGCGGTGCAATGGCTTCGCGACCAGTTGGGCATCATCAGCGGTGCCGCCGACAGCGAGACCCTGGCCAGGCAGGTCGAGGACAACGGCGGGGTCTACTTCGTGCCCGCGTTCTCCGGGCTGTTCGCGCCCTACTGGCGGTCCGACGCGCGCGGCGCCATCGTCGGCCTCTCGCGCTTCAACTCCAACGCCCACGTCGCACGGGCCACCCTGGAGGCCATCTGCTATCAAAGCCGCGATGTGGTCGATGCGATGGCTGCCGACTCCGGGGTGCCTCTGGAGGTGCTCAAGGTCGACGGCGGGGTGACCCTCAACGAGTTGTGCATGCAGATTCAGGCCGACGTGCTCGGAGTTGACGTGTCGCGCCCGAAGGTGCCCGAGACCACCGCACTGGGCGCGGCGTACGGCGCCGGCCTGGCGGTCGGGTACTGGTCTGACCCCGAAGATCTGCGCGCCAACTGGCACGAAGACCGCCGCTGGACACCCACGTGGACCGAGGAGCAGCGGGAAAAGGGTTATGCGGGGTGGCGTAAAGCAGTCCAGCGCACCCTGGACTGGGTCGAGGTTTAACTGACTAAAGTGTCTCCTATGACCGATACCACCACTGACCTAGGGAACCTGCCGACCGCCGACGCGGCGAACCAGGGTGACGCCGGTCCGTTCCACATGCGTGGCAACTACGCGCCGGTGCCCGATGAGTTGACCGCCTACGACCTTCCTGTCGAGGGTGCGATCCCGCCGGAACTGGACGGCTGGTACCTGCGCAACGGATCAAATCCGCGCACACCGACCGGCCACTGGTTCCTCGGCGACGGGATGATCCACGGTGTCCGCATCGAGAACGGTGCGGCCAAGTGGTACCGCAACCGCTGGGTGCGCACCGAGAGCTTCGAGCAACCGTTCGGGGTGTACAACGCCGACGGCACACGCAACCTCCGGTCGTCGGTGGCCAACACCCACGTTGTCAACCACGCGGGCAAGACGCTGGCACTGGTGGAGTCGTCGCTGCCGTATGAGATCACCAAAGACCTCGAGACGGTCGGCTGCTACGACTTCGGCGGCAAGCTCAATGACTCCATGACCGCACATCCCAAGATCTGCCCGACGACCGGCGAGTTGCATTTCTTCGGCTACGGCAATCTCTTCCAGCCCCACGTCAGCTACCACCGGGTCGATGCAGACGGGCTGCTGACGGTCAACCGGCCGGTGGAGGTTCCGGCGCTGACCATGATGCACGACTTCGCGATGACCTCGGAACACGTGGTCTTCATGGACCTGCCGATCGTGTTCAACCTCGATATCGCAATCAGCGGGAAGGGCGATATGCCGTTCCGCTGGGAGGACGACTACGGCGCCCGTTTCGGAGTGTTGCGTCGTGACGACCCCTTCGGAGAGGTGCGCTGGTTCGACATCGCGCCGTGCTATATCTTCCACGTCGCCAACGCATACGTTGACGGCGATTCCATTGTGCTCCAAGCGGTTCGATACCCGGAGTTGTGGCGCAACGACGGCGCATTCGGGCAGAGCGGTGTGCTGTGGGAGTGGAGCCTCGACACCAGGACCGGTTCAGTGAGCGAGCGCCAGCTCGACGACCGCGCGGTCGAGTTCCCCCGCATCGACGACCGGCTGGCCGGAATGCCCGCGCGTTATGCCGTCTCCGTCGGAGACGCGAGATTGGTGCGCTACGACATGACGACCGGTTCGGCGGTCGAGCACGCCTTCGGCGCAGCCGGCGCTCCCGGTGGTCCCGGTGAGGCGGTCTTCGTGCCGTCGCCCTCGGGTACGGCGGATGAGACCAACGGCTGGTACATCGCCTACGTGTACGACCCCGTGCAGGACAGCAGCGATCTGGTGATCCTTGACGCCTCCGACTTCGCCGCCCCCCCGCTCGCCAGGATCCGGATGCCGCGCCGGGTGCCGTACGGCTTCCACGGGAACTGGATTCCCAACGCCTGACCCGGGCGCCGCCGGGGGTAGCGTCACATCATGGCCGAACTGAAGGACCGGTTGAGAGCTGATCTCACCGAGTCGATGAAGAACCAGGACAAGCTGCGCACGGCAACGCTGCGCATGATGCTCGCGGCAATCCAGACCGAAGAGGTGTCCGGCAAGCAAGCCCGCGAACTCACCGATGACGATGTCATCAAGGTGCTCGCCCGGGAGTCGAAGAAGCGTGGCGAAGCCGCCGAGATCTACACCCAGAACGGCCGTGGCGAACTCGCCGCCGAGGAGCATGCCGAGGCCCGCATCATCGACGAGTATCTGCCCACGCCACTCAATGATGCGGAGGTGGCCGACGTGGTGGATACCGCCATCGCCGAGGTCGCAGAGCAACTCGGGGAGCGCCCGTCGGTTAAGCAAATGGGGCTGGTGATGAAGGCCGCCACCGCCATCGCCGCAGGCAAGGCGGACGGTTCCCGGCTATCCGCGGCGGTCAGAGAGCGACTCTGAGGAATCCATGACTACGACGACGAATCGCGGCCCCGTCAAAGCGCTGGTGGTGATCACCTACCTCGCGATGGTCGTGACCAACTACCTGGCAAACGCGCTGCCTCTCAACGGCCGGAACACCGGCGATGTGTCAGAGGCCTACCCGAGTCTGTTCACCCCCGCCGGGATCACCTTCTCCATCTGGGGAGTGATCTACCTGCTGCTCGCAGCACATGTGCTGTATCAGTTGGGCCTGTTTCGCGATCAGCCGGAGAGCGCCGAGCAGACGGCGCTGCTCAACCGCGTCGGTGTGCTGTTCTCGGTGTCGTCGGTCGCGAACACCGCATGGGTGTTCGCCTGGCATTACGACCTGATCCCGCTGTCGGCGGTACTGATCGTGACGATCCTGGTGTGCCTGGCGTTGATAGTCTCCACGCTGCGCAAGGCGAATCTCGCTGGGCGCCAACGGTGGCTGATCGGTGTGCCGTTCAGTGTCTACTTCGGGTGGACGACGGTGGCGGTCGTCGCCAACATCACCGTGTTGCTGGTGAGCCTGCGCTGGGATGGTTTCGGACTGTCGGACTCCACCTGGGCCGCGGCCATGGTTCTGGTTGCCATGGGTATCGGCACCTTCACCATGATCCGCAACCGTGACATCGCGTATGGCCTGGTGCTGATCTGGGCCTACGCGGGGATCCTGTTGCGGCAGACCTCGGCCGACGACCTCGACGGCCGATACCCGCAGATCATCGCCGCGGTGATCGCGTCGCTGGTGATCTTCGTTATGGCAGAGGCGGCCATTCTTCGGCGCCATCAGGTGGCGGTTGGACGGAGCGAACGTCAGTCGAACTCGAGCTGAATCAGCGAACAGTCGTCACTGAACTTGCCGGCCGGAGTCAGGGCGCGCAGTTCTTCGACCAGATCGTCAAGTGGCCGGCCCTTCGACTCGGCAAAGCGGGCGGTCACATCACGGAACTCGGGCAGGGTCATGGTTCGGCCACTGCGCAGCGGGATCTCGCTGGCGCCGTCGCTGTAGATCAGGATTCGGCATCCTGCCGGGACGGTGTACGAATAAGCCTCGAAGCCGGAATCCTCGAACATCCCGACAGGAAGGGAGTGGGTGGACAACTCAGTCACCACTACCCCATCGTCGGTTGTGGAGTTGAACGCCAAGGCTGGCGGCGCACCCGCGCTGGTGTAACGCAGTGTGCGGCTTGATGGTGCATAGATGCCGTACCACATCGTGAAGTAGTGATCACCCTGTTCCTCCATCTGGAAGAGCCGGTTCAACGCGCCCGCGACTACCTCAGGTGCGCGCAAGGTCTCCTCGGCGAGTGATCCTGAGCGCAGCATGTTGTGCAGGGACACCGAGAGCAACGCGGGCTCGATGCCGTGTCCGGACACGTCGATGAGATAAACCTGAAGATGATCATCGTCGATCCAGGAGTAGTGGAAGCAGTCGCCGCCGAGTTCCTGGGTCGGAATGTAGTGCGAGGAAACGGCGACATCTCCGGTGAGGCCGCGCGGCATGATCGACGACATATAGACCGCCGCGCTCTCCAGTTCCGCCGCCATACGATCGCTTTGGTCCTGAAGGCGTTGAGCTAATTGATGATTGATTCTGTCTGCCTGGACCGCGACAGAAATGTCCATGATCTGCGAGATAAAGTTCTCCACCCGCCCGTTCTCATCCCGGATGCAACTCACCGAGAGATCCCCCCAGATCAGGCGGCCGTTCGCACCGATGTACTGCTTAACCATCCGGTAGGAATCCAGTCGGCCTTCCAGTATGTCGTCGACCTTCTCCTGGTCCGCCGCCAGATACTCCGGGGCGGTGAGTTCCTGCCAAGTCTTCTGCTTCAGTGTTTCGGCGTCGTAGCCGAACAACTGGCACAGAGCGTTATTGACGTCTGCGAACCGGCCGTCCGGCGTGATCAGGCACATACCGATGGCGGCATCGTCCATTGACCTGCGATAGCGCTCTTCAGCTCGTATCTGGTTCCGGCGTGCCTCCTCAGCGGCGCGAAGAGCCTCCAGTTCGGTCTCCTCGATGAGCCGGAATGCCACTGCGTAGCCGTCCATGCTCCCCTGCGCATCGCGAAAGGGCTTGATGCGCAAATGTACCCACTTGACGACGCCATCTACACCGACAATGCGTGCACGCTCCTTGACCACCCCGCCCTTGGCGAGTTTTTCCACCCGCGCGGTGTAGGCAATGGATTCCTCGGGCGGGATGATCTCCTCAACTGCCCGTCCGATCCACGCGGCGGCCGGCGCACCGAGCACATCTTCGGCGGGTCCCGAGATCAAGGCGAAGCAGCCGCCGCGGACGTGACAGACCACCTCACCGATATTCTCCTCGAGTAAACGGTAGGCCTGCTCAGACCCCGCCATGCGCTGCGCGGTGAGGAAACGATCGGTCACCTCGCGCCAGGTCACACTGATGAGATCCTCACCGGCGGGGGTGACCCGGATGTCGAAGCGCCGGGCGGTGTCGAGATCTTCGCCAGGGAACGGTAGGTCGACGATAGTTACCGGTTGATCCTGCTCCAAGCATCGGACGTAGTAGGCCATCAGATCTGATGTCCCCGCCTCGATGCTCGCCGTGAGTATCGTCTGGCCGACGAGATCGGCTTCGTCGACTCCCAGAAGGACACAGGCAGACCGGTTGGCACTGCGACAGGCAAAGTCGACCACCCGCCCGCCGGGGTCACGGACCGCCTCCAACAGGGTCTGGGGTTCGGGCATTGCATCGGCGTTGACCTGAAGGAGGGTCCGCGCCGATTCACTTGCCCCTAGCGGGTTCGACGGGACGGAGATGTCGGTGAAGATCCACACCCGTCCATCGACGCCGTCAGTGCGGACGTGGCGGGACGATACCCGCAGGACGGTGGGGTCCTGGCTGAATTTCCACGTGTACTCGACATCGGCGGCCGCGTCGGTGAGTGCGGGATTCGAGGGTGGCTGTGAGGTACCGATTGCCCTGGCGTTGAGCCGTGCTATCGCGCACGTGACATCGCCCGCGCGGTGCTCTCCCTCCGGGAGGCCCAGGAAGCCCGCCGCAGCGGCATTGATCGTCGCGCGATCCCGACTGTGGTCGACCAGAGCCAGCCCCTGCCGGAGACCATCGAACGATGCCAGAAGAAGCTGTGTCATCGGATCACGCTCGTCGATAACAACCCCCCGATGGTGTCTGTAGTGCGAGGAATTCGGGTCCCGGGGCGGCCCCGCCCTGCTGTAGAAACGTACGCGAAATCCGGGGACTCGGCACGGAGGAAAAAGACCCCAACCGTTCTACCGGTGGTCAGGGTCTGCTTCCGCTGTCGGGGTGGCGGGATTCGAACCCACGACCTCTTCGTCCCGAACGAAGCGCGCTACCAAGCTGCGCCACACCCCGCGTGAAGCCCGGTCAGCTTATCGCACCGCTCGGGCCCTAAGCCAAACGGCTAGCGGCCGGCATCGGCCGCTGCAACCGGCCACGAGCAGGTTGCTTCGAACCCCTCCAGCACCGCCGTGTAGCCATCGGGCTGTAGGTCGTGTGCGGACAACCACGCGTCGTCGTAGTAGGTGTCGGCGTAGCGCTCCCCGCTGTCACAGAGCAGCGTCACCACCGATCCGCCGACCCCGCCGGCCACCATCTGTGCCAGCAGTCCGAACGCGCCCCACACATTCGTCCCAGTCGATGGGCCCACCCGCCTCCCCAGCACCCGCGACACCTGATGGGCGGCGGCGACGGAGGCCGCGTCGGGCACCGGCACCATCCGGTCGATGACACCCGGCAGGAAGGACGGCTCCACCCGCGGCCGTCCGATGCCCTCGATCCGCGACGACGCGGCCGTCACGACGTCGAGGCGGCCTTGGCTGTAGGCCGGGAAGAACGCCGAGTTCTCCGGGTCCACCACACACAGCCGGGTGTGATGGCGGCGGTAACGGATGTAGCGACCGATTGTCGCACTGGTGCCGCCGGTGCCCGCGCCGACCACGATCCACTCTGGAACCGGGTGGCGCTCGGCCTGCATCTGCGCATAGATCGACTCGGCGATGTTGTTGTTGCCCCGCCAGTCGGTGGCCCGCTCGGAGTTGGTGAACTGGTCTAGGAAGTAGCCGCCGGTCTCCTCGGCGATGCGGTGCGCCTCGGCGTAGACCTCACCGGCCTGCTTCACGAATTGACAACGACCGCCGCGCGATTCGATCAGTTCGACCTTGGACCGGCTGGTTGAGGCGGGCATCACCGCGACAAACGGCAGATCGAGCAGATCGGCGAAGTAGGCCTCCGATACCGCGGTGGAACCGGAGGAGGCCTCCACCACCGTGGCGCCCTCGACGATCCACCCATTGCACAGCCCGTATAGGAACAGCGACCGGGCCAACCGGTGCTTGAGGCTTCCGGTGATATGGGTGGATTCGTCCTTGAGATAGAGCGCGACGTCGGCGCGTTCGCCCCACGCCGACGGCAACGGGTAGCGCAGCAGGTGGGTGTCGGCGCTGCGCCGGCTGTCCGCCTCGATCAGGCGCACGGCCTCATCGACCCAGCTGCGCGATGTGCCCACGCCGACCTAGCGCACCGAGGCGCTCGGGGACGACTGCACCGCGACATGCCCCGGCTCTCGGCCGCCGGTCGGTGCGGCCACCAGGGTGAGCAGTGTCGCCTCGGGACGGCAGCAGAACCGGAACGGCGCGAAAGGCGATGTGCCGATACCCGCTGACACATGCAGGGCGGTGTCGGCGCCCCAGTGCGAGGCGCCCTTGGCGCGGGTGCGATCCAGGTCGCAGTTGGTCACCAGCGCGCCGTAGAACGGCAGACAGAGCTGACCGCCGTGGGTGTGCCCTGCCATCACCAGTTGATAGCCGTCGGCGGCGAATCGGTCGAGCACCCGGGTGTAGGGCGCATGGGTGACGCCGAGGCGCAGATTCGCGGTGGAATCGGGTGGCCCGGCGATGGTCTCGTAGCGGTCGCGGCCCAGGTGCGGATCATCCACGCCGGCGGCCGCGATGGTCAGCCCGGCGACGTCGAGTTCCCGGCGGGTGTGGGTCAGGTCAAGCCAGCCTCGCTCGATGAACGCGGCCCGCAGATCCTGCCACGGCAGCGGCGTACCGAATGCGCGATGGTCGGAGTCGGTGAGGTACTTCGCCGGATTCTTACGCGTCGGCGCGAAGTAGTCGTTGCTACCGAATACGAACACACCCGGCACCGACAACAGATCCCCCAGCGACTGAACCACGGCCGGCACAGCCTTGGGGTGCGACAGATTGTCACCGGTGTTGACCACCAGATCCGGTTCCCAGCCGGCTAACTCGCGCAGCCAGGCCTGTTTGTGCCGTTGGCCCGGACGCATGTGGATATCGCTGAGGTGTAGCACCCGAAGCGGTGTGGAACCTGGGCTCAGCACCGGCATCGTCACCTCACGCACCACGAACGCGTTGCGCTCAACCACGGTGGCGTAGCCGACTGCCAGCGCAACGGAACCCGCCGCGGCGATTGCGGAGGTTCTCAGGGCTGAAGCGGCCATAGCTGTGAGACTACTGCGGTCACGGCGGAGGCTGCTGCGCCTCCGGTGGCGGCGGCGGTGGGGGAATCAGAACCGGAATCGTGATCGGCGGCAAGCCCGGAATCTCCACGACCGTGGATCCCACCTCCGGCATACCCGGCGGCAGCGGCGGCGGCGGCGCCCCGGGCGACGGTGACGGGGGCGGGGGTGGAGGCGGAGCGACGCCATTGCTGACCAACAGCGTCACGATGATCCCCGGCACTATCTGACCGCCGGGACTGGTACCGATCACTGTTCCAGCCGGCGAAGTGCTGTTGACCATGCTCACCTGATCAGCGACCTGGAAGCCGGAGGATCGCAGTTCCTCCCGTGCCGAGTCCTGGCCCATCCCGCTGACGTTGGGAATGCGGGAACTCGGCGCGCCGTCGACGTAGCGGGGATCGGTCGGCGGCAGGCTCACCTCGCCGAAGTCCTCGGCGATCGGCGTCATCGCGGTGAACCAGGTGTCCGCGGGCTCCTTGCCTCCGAAGAGGTCACCGTCGTAGCACTGGCGCAGTGGGAACGAACACAGATCAGTCGGGTTGGGGGAGTCGTCGTAGACGTAGTTCGCCGCCGCGTAGCGGTTGGTGTATCCGAGGAAACCTGCCGAGCGGTGCGCCTCGGTGGTGCCGGTCTTGCCGGACATCGGCAGCGACCACCCGGTCGAGTTGGCTGCGGGTGCGGCGGTCCCGATTGTGGTGTCGCGCCCGAGTGCGTTGGACAGTGTGTTGGCGAGGCCCTCGGGCACCACCTGCTCGCAGGTCTCGGCGTTGACGGAGATCTCGTTGCCGCGACGGTCGTAGATCGCCTCGATCGGGTCCGGTGGGCACCACATGCCGCCGGAGGCCAGGGTGGCGGCCACATTGGCCAACTCCAACGGGTTGACCTCGAAGGGGCCGAGTGTGAACGAGCCGATGTTCTGCCGTTTGATGAAGTCGGCCAGGCTCTCGTTGTTGTTCGGGTCATAAGCGCGCGCGGTTCCCGGATCGGCATAGGACCGCAGGCCGAGCTTGACGGCCATATCGACCGTACGTGACACACCCACCTGCGAGATCAGCTTGGCGAACGCCGTGTTGGGTGACTTGGCAAGCGCGTCAGTGACATTCATGGACAGGTTTCGCGGGTCGCGGTAGTTCTCCACGCACCAGGTCTCCCTCGGGCATCCCTTGGCGCCGCCCTCTCCGAGACCCTTGGCGTTGAACCGCGCGGGTACGTCCAGGTTGGCATTGATCCCCAGTCCCAGATCGAGCGCCGCTGCGGCGGTGAAGATCTTGAAGATCGAGCCGGCCCCGTCGCCCACCAACGAAAACGGTTGCGGCTGAACGGTTTCACCGGCATCGGTGTTCAACCCATAGGTCCGGTTGCCGGCCATCGCGATCACCGGGTGGCTGGTCTTGCCGGGAAGGATCACGCTCATCACGCTGGCGATTCCGGGGAGGTCCGGAGCTGCGTTGGAATCCACCGCGCCCTTGACCCGGGATTGAACGTCGGGATCCAGGGTGGTCTTGATCAGGTAACCGCCCCGGGCGACCTGCTCCTTACTCAGACCGGCCCGCGCCAGATACTCCTCGACGTAGTCACAGAAGAACGCCCTGTCGCCGGCCGCGATGCACCCGCGAGGAAGCTCATTGGGCCGCTCGAGGACCCCGAGCGGTTTCTGTTTGGCCTCGCGCAGCTCGTCGGCGTTATCGGGCAGGTTCTCGATCATCGTGTCGAGTACCAGGTTGCGTCGTGCCAGCGCTCCATCCGGATTGGTGTAGGGGTTGAGCGTGCTGGTCGACTGCACCATCCCCGCGAGCAGCGCCGACTGCTCCCAGTTCAGCGCTGATGCGTCGATGCCGAAATAGGTCTGTGCGGCATCTTGGACGCCGAAGGCGCCATTGCCGAACGACACCAGGTTGAGATAGCGGGTGAGGATCTCGGGCTTGGTCAGCGTCTTGTCCAATGTCAGCGCCATCCGGATCTCGCGCAGCTTGCGAGCCGGTGTCGCCTCCACCGCGGCGCGCTTCTCAGCATCGGTTTGCGCCACCACCAACAGTTGGTAGTTCTTCACGTACTGCTGCTCGATGGTGGACCCGCCGCGGGTGGTCAGGTCACCGGAGGCGTAACCGGCCAGCCCGGTCAGTGTTCCCTTCCAGTCCACTCCGTTGTGCGCGGTGAACCGTTTGTCCTCGATGGAGACGATCGCCAGCTTCATGGTGTCGGCGATCTTGTCCGCGGGCACCTCGAACCGGCGCTGGGAGTACAGCCAGGCGATGGTGTTGCCGCGCGCATCGACCATGGTGGTCACCGCTGGGACGTCGCCCTCGAGTAGCTGCGCGGATCCGTTGGCCACGATGTCGGAGGCGCGATTGGACATCAGGCCCAGGCCCCCGGCCACCGGGAAGAGCATCGCCGCCACGATCACACTCGCCAGCAGGCATGACCAGGCCAACTTGATGATCGTGGGACCGGTCGGCGGGCGTTCCGACATGGGAATAGCGTACGCAGGGATGTTCCGGGCCTCAGCGCGGCTCGGCCGGCCCGCCCGGGGGCCCCGCGGATAACGGAATTTCTGACGTCCGGGTCGGAAAACCGCAGTTCATGATCCGACTGGACGCTTGTGCCAAAAAAGTTGTGATCTGCCTGTTGCGCAAACGAGACCTGACCACCTAACTTAAGCACACACTGCGACGCAGGTAACACTGACGAGACAGTGTGGCGCAGGTCGCAATGGCGACCTCACCGGAGGAATCGCCGCCAGATCAGGCGGCTCGTGATGAAGGGGATCGCCCGTGTCGGGGACTCGGCCTGCCGCCCGTAGAACAATCTCAGTAACAGTCAACGGAGCGGAGGAGGCCCGGATCGCCTGGGTCTCCCAGGCCCTGTGCCGGTCGGCCGACCCCGACCAACTCTTCGTGCGCGGGGCAGCCCAGCGCAAGGCGGCCGTCATCTGCCGTCACTGTCCGGTGATCACCGAATGCGGCGCCGACGCCCTGGATAACCGGGTCGAATTCGGCGTATGGGGGGGCATGACCGAGCGGCAGCGCCGCGCCCTGCTCAAACAGCACCCCGAGGTGGAGTCCTGGTCGGAGTTCTTCGCCGCGCAGCGTAAGCACCGCAGCGTCAGCTGAAGCGCACGGCCGGGGAGACCGCCGTCACTTCTCGCCGGTGATCTGGTCGGCGATCGCCTGCAGGGCGTCGAGGTCAGAGACGTCGAACGGCAGTGACGGCACGCCCACCACCGGCACATGCGGATTGGCTCCGGTGAACCGGGACAGTAGCCGGATCTCCCGTTTGGCGGTCTGGCCCCGGTCGGCGTGAATGGCCAGTACCGCGATGGTCAGCGCGTCCGGGTTGTCGCCCTTGCCGCTGTGCGCGTTCTGAAGGTCGGCGACTCCGTCGATCGCCCGTTCCACCGTCAGCGAGCACAGCATCGGATGGGTGCGGTTGAGGATCAGTCCAGCCAGCGGCATGCCCTCCTCCGACAGGCGGTCGACGAAGAAGGTCGCCTCCCGAAGGGCATCCGGCTCAGCGGCCGAGACCACCACGAACTGGGTGCCGCGCCGCTTGAGCAATTCGTAGGTGCGATCCGCCTTCTCGCGGAAGCCGCCGAACGTGGTGTCCAGCGACTGGACGAACGAGGCTGCGTCGGAGAGCATCTTCGACCCCAGCACCGTCGACAGCGCCTTCATTGCCAGGCCCATCACGCCGGTCACCAGCCGGCCCAGTCCCCGGCCCGGTCCCAGCAGCAGCTTCCACAGCCGGCTGTCCATGAAGCTGCCCAGCCGCTTGGGGGCGTCGAGGAAGTCCAGGGCGTTGCGCGACGGCGGAGTATCGACCACGACCAGGTCCCAGCGGTCCTGTGCGAGTAACTGGCCCAGCTTCTCCATGGCCATGTATTCCTGCGTGCCGGCCAGTGACGTGGCGACCGTCTGGTAGAACTGGTTCTCCAGAATCGCTTGTGCGCGTTCAGGTCCCGAGTATTCGATGACCATCTCGTCGAAGGTGTGCCGCATGTCGAGCATCATGGCGTGCAGCTCCCCAGACACTTCAGCGCCCAGCGGCACCTGCTGCGGAGTATTGCCTAGCGCCTCGATGCCCAGCGCCTGAGCGAGCCGCTTGGCCGGGTCGATGGTCAGCACCACGACGGTGCGGCCGTACTCGGCTGCCCGCAAAGCCATCGCGGCTGCGGTGGTGGTCTTGCCGACGCCGCCCGCCCCGCAGCACACGACCACGCGATTGGACCTGTCGGACAGGATCGACTTCATGTCCAGCGCCGGAGGTGCTCCGCTCATCATCGGACTCCCTGCTGGGCGAGCGCTTCGGCCAGTTCGTAGAGGCTGCCCAGATCCACGCCGTCGGCGACGGTGGGCAATTGGAGCCGGGGCACGTGGAGCCTTTCGAGGTCGCTCGCGCTCTCCGAACGCGCGTCAATCCGGGTGGCGTGCTCGATGGTCTCGGTCAGCAGCCCGGCGAATTCGGCGTCGGTCAGGCTGATGCCCGCCCGGGAGAGTCCGGCCCGGACCGCATCGGCGTCGATATGCCCTTCGGCGGCCTTGGCGAGGTCGGCCGGCGGCAGGAACGGGGGGATGTTCCGGTTGATGATCACGCTGCCGATCGGCAGATCGAGAGACTCCAGTTCTCTGATGGCCTCGATGGTCTCCTGAACCGGCAGTGCCTCGAGCAGCGTGACCAGATGGATCGCCGTCTGCTCGGAGTGCAGGAGCTTCACCACACCCTCCGCCTGCGTGTGCACCGGTCCACCGGTCGCCAGATCCGCCACCGCCTTGGTGACGTCGAGGAAGCGACCGATACGACCGGTCGGTGGCGAGTCCACGACGATCGCGTCGTAGGAGGGGCGCTTAGCGGAATCCACCCGGATCGCGGCCTCCTTGATCTTGCCCGTCAGTAGGACGTCGCGAAGTCCCGGCGCCACCGTGGTAGCGAACTCCACCGCCCCGATCCGGCGCATGGCCCGGCCGGCCAGGCCCAGGTTGTAGAACATCTCGAGGTATTCCAGAAACGCGGCCTCGAGTTCGATGGCCAGGGCGTTGACGTGCCCACCCCCGTCGGCGGTGGCCACCTTCACCTCTTCGTACGGCAGCGGCGGGACATCGAAGAGTTGCGCGATGCCTTGGCGCCCTTCGACTTCCACCAGAAGCACCCGACGCCCGCCGGCCGCGAGGGTCAGCGCGAGAGCGGCGGCCACGGTGGTCTTGCCGGTGCCGCCCTTGCCGGTGACGAAATGCAGCCGAGCCTTGGTCAGCCGCGCCGGCCAGCCGACTGCGCTGCCATCACTCGATTTGGTCGCCATCACGCCCATGCTATCCAAGCTGCAAGGGCCGCCGGGCCTTCTGGAGCCCAGGGATAGGCTTCGGCTATGAGTGAAACGATTACCTGGGAATACGCGACCGTGCCGCTGCTGACCCACGCGACCAAGCAGATCCTCGACCAGTGGGGTGCGGACGGCTGGGAGCTGGTTTCGGTACTGCAGGGTCCCACCGGTGAGCAGCACGTCGCCTACCTGAAGAGGCCCAAGTGAGCGCTTCGGCCAGGCTGGCTGAACTCAACATCGCCCTGCCGACGCCGGCCGCCCCGCTGGCGGCCTACGTCCCCGCGGTGCGCACCGGCAATCTGGTGTACACCTCGGGCCAGCTACCGCTCATCGGCGGTGAGGTGACCCACGTCGGGAAGGTCGGCGCGGAGGTAACCCCGGAGGAGGCCAAGACGGCCGCACGCACCTGCGCGTTGAACGCCCTGGCCGCCATCCACGCACTGGTGGGTGTCGACTCGGTCACCCGGGTGGTGAAAGTGGTCGGATTCGTCGCCTCGGCCTCTGCCTTCAACGGACAGCCCGGCGTGGTCAACGGTGCCTCGGAGTTTCTGGGCGAGGTGTTCGGTGAGGCCGGTACCCATGCGCGCTCGGCGGTCGGGGTGTCCGAGCTGCCCCTGAACGCTCCGGTGGAGGTCGAACTCATCGTCGAGGTGAGTTGACGACGGGGGATTTCGGGGCGGGCCACCCCGCCTACGGCGTTCTGCGACCGGTCACCGACACGGCGTCGGTGTTGCTGTGCGACAACCCCGGCACCATGACGCTGGAGGGCACCAACACCTGGGTGCTGCGCGGTCGGGGTAGCGACGAGGCCGTGGTCGTCGATCCGGGGCCCGATGACGGCGCGCACATCGACCGCATCGCCGCACTGGGCCGCATCCCGCTGGTATTGATCAGCCATCGCCACGGTGATCACACCGATGGCATCGACCGCCTCGTCGCAGCCACCGGCAGCGTCGTCCGCTCGATCGGCAGCGGTTTCCTTCGTGGTCTGGGGGGTCCATTGAGTGACGGGGAGGTGATCGAGGCGGCCGGACTGCGGATCACCGTGCTCGCCACCCCCGGACACACCGGCGACTCGCTGAGTTTCCTACTCGACGATGCGGTGCTGACCGCCGATACCGTGCTGGGCCGCGGCACCACCGTCATCGACGACGAGGACGGCAGCCTGGCGGACTATCTGGAATCGCTGCGGCGACTGCAGGGGCTGGGTCACCGTGCGGTGCTGCCGGGCCACGGCCCCGAACTCGCCGATCTGTCCTCGGTCGCCGCTATGTACCTGGCGCATCGGCAGCAGCGTCTGGAGCAGGTGCGCCAAGCGCTGCGCGTGCTCGGTGAGGACGCCACTGCACGGCAGGTGGTCGAGCAGGTCTACGCCGACGTCGACGAGAAGCTATGGGATGCAGCCGAATCCTCGGTTCGCGCACATCTGCAGTATCTGCGGGAGAACTAACGCGCGCGCCTCGCCAAACGCTCGGAGTCGCAGATGAGCACGCTCTTGCCCTCAAGCCGGATCCATCCGCGGTGGGCGAAGTCCGCCAGCGCCTTGTTGACGGTCTCCCGCGACGCCCCGACGAGCTGGGCGATCTCCTCCTGGGTCAGGTCATGGGTGACGCGCATGGCGCCGCCCTCCTGGGTGCCGAACCGCTGTGCGAGTTGGAGAAGCTGCTTGGCCACCCGGCCGGGCACGTCGGTGAAGATCAGATCGGCCAGGTTGTTGTTGGTCCGGCGTAACCGCCGGGCCAGGACCCGCAGCAACTGCTCGGCGATCTCGGGTCGGTCGGCGATCCACGCCCGCAGCGCGTCGCGATCCATCGACACCGCCCGCACCTCGGTGATGGTGGTGGCACTCGAGGTCCGCGGACCCGGATCGAAGATGGACAACTCGCCGAACATGTCCGACGGTCCCATGATGGTCAGCAGGTTCTCCCGGCCGTCCGGGGAGCGGCGGCCGATCTTCACCTTGCCGGTGATGATGATGTAGAGCCGGTCGCCGGGCTCGCCCTCGTTGAACACCGTGTGGCCACGCGGAAAATCCACCGGTTGCAGTTGCTTGGTCAGCGCCGAAACAGCGCTGGGATCGACCCCCTGGAAGATTCCGGCCCTCGCCAGGATCTCGTCCACGTCGTCTCTCTCCTAGCTCGTCGGTCATGGGCGGGCGCGCACATCCCCGACCGTAAGTCTAGGAGTTCACACTCCGCGGGGAGGCTCCAACGCTACACAGGATTTGCGATTTCCGACGGCCGAAACAACGGATTGGGCCGGGTCGGCAGGCCAGGTTCGTCGGCCAGCAGCACCGCATCCAGCCGGCCCGATCGGCCGACCGCTTGCCCGTCTGCTCCGACGCCCGGTTGTGCGAAGCCCGCCAAGTCGTTCAGCGTTCGCTGGGCCGCGTTCTCGCGTGCCGCATGGGCCGCCTGCTCAAGCAGGGCGACGACCTGGCCGGCGCTCGGGCGGTCGCCGTGCATCACGCTTTCCAATCGCTGCATGGCGAACGCGGAGACCATCAGCAGCGCCGGCATGAGCGCCGCGATCAACCAGGACATAGCCGGGAAGTTAACCGGTGCCAGGTCTCGTGGCGGTCACGAATCGTCACCGGTCTGTCGGCGGTCGGGTGATCACCTACCCTGGCTCCCGTGGCGAGTCGGACGTCGGTATCGAGGAAGTGGGAATCTGAGACCCACCTCGGACTGGTTCGCCGTGCGCGGCGGATGAACCGCACCCTCGCCATCGCGTTTCCGCACGTGTACTGCGAACTCGATTTCACCAACCCGCTGGAACTTGCCGTGGCTACCATCCTGTCGGCGCAGAGCACCGACAAGCGCGTCAACCTCACCACCCCGGCGCTCTTCGCCCGCTACCGGATAGCGCGCGACTACGCCGGGGCCGACCGGGCCGAACTCGAGGGGTTGATCCGGTCGACCGGGTTCTATCGCAACAAGGCCAACTCGCTGATCCGACTGGGCGCGGAACTGACCGAACGATTCGACGGCGAGGTGCCGCGCACCCTCGAGGAGTTGGTGACCCTGCCGGGGGTCGGGCGCAAGACCGCCAACGTGATTCTGGGTAACGCCTTCAATATCCCCGGAATCACCGTTGACACCCATTTCGGGCGGCTGGTGCGGCGCTGGCGCTGGACTGAACTGACCGACCCCGTCACAGTGGAGCACGCGGTAGGCGAGCTGGTCGAACGCCGCGAGTGGACGCTGCTGAGCCACCGCGTGATCTTTCATGGCCGCCGCGTCTGCCATGCGCGCAAGCCGGCCTGCGGAGTGTGCGTGCTGGCAAAGGACTGCCCGTCCTACGGCACCGGACCGACCGATCCACTGCTGGCCGCGCCGTTGGTGAAGGGCCCCGAGGCCGAGCATCTGCTGGCGCTGGCCGGGCTGTAGAGGGGTCCTCGAGCTCAGATGCGAACCTCGACGCGGTGGACCATGGCGACGCTGGCGGTGGTGGCCGTTCTCGTCGTCGCACTGTCCGCGCAGCTTCGGGATTCCACCTCGCCAGCCGGTGAGCCGCCGACTCCGCAGGCGGGCCGGACGCATCGAGACGCCGACACGGCCGAGGCGCTGGCCGGGCCGCGGCGGCAGGCGGCGCTGCCGGCCTGCCCGGCCCCTCTCGGCGGTGCGGGCCCGGATGAACTGCGCGGTGTCGTCGTCGAATGCGCAGCGGATGGATCGCTGCTGAACGTCGGCGCCGCTCTGGCCGACCGCACCGTGGTGCTCAACCTCTGGGCGTACTGGTGCGGCCCGTGTGCGCAGGAGTTACCCGCGATGGCCAGCTATCAGCAGCGTGTCGGTGACGCGGTGACGGTGGTGACCGTGCACCAGGATGAGAACGAGACGGCCGCGTTGCTGCGGATGGCCGAACTCGGTGTACGACTGCCGGTGTTACAGGACGGGCGCCGCAGCATTGCCGCGGCGTTGGCGTTGCCGAACGTGATGCCCGCAACCGTGGTGCTGCGTCGGGACGGTAGCGTTGCCAAGGTGCTGCCGAGGCCCTTCGCCACTGCGGATGAGATCGCCGCGGCGGTGCAGTCCGCACTGGGCTGACCACGGTGATAGAGCGCTGAGAGCAAGGTAGAGGATGGGAGCCCGAAGGTGAGCGCAGCGCATTCGCTCACCCCTGCGGCCTCGCCGCCGTGGCTGACGCCGCTCGTGCATAACGTGGATCGGGTTCCGCACGCGTATCGCCGCGGGGTGCCACCGGAACTGCTGACCGCTTTGACCGGCGCGCGAAGCGCTTCGGAGGCGGCGCGATCGGGGCGCGACGCCGCCGTCCTGGTGTTGTTCTCCGGAGCCGCCGAGCATCCACCGGGCGGCGTGCCCGACGATGCCGATCTGCTACTGACCGTTCGGGCCAACTCCCTGCGCCACCACGCCGGGCAGGCGGCTTTCCCGGGCGGTGCGACCGATCCCGGTGATTCCGACCCGGTCCACACCGCGTTCCGCGAGGCCCGGGAGGAGACCGGGATCGACCCGGGCCGGTTGCGCCCTTTGGCCACGCTGGAACGGATGTTCATCCCGCCATCGGGATTTCATGTGGTGCCGGTGCTGGCCTACTCTCCGGACCCCGGCCCGGTGGCGGTGGTCGATGAATCGGAAACCGCGGTGGTGGCCCGTGTACCACTGCGCGCCTTCGTCAACCCCCGTAACCGGCTGATGGTCTACCGGACCGGCGGCCCGCCCCGCTTCGCCGGACCGGGGTTCCTTCTCAACGAGATGCTGGTCTGGGGATTCACCGGTCACGTAATCTCGGCGATGCTCGATGTGGCCGGATGGGCACAACCGTGGAACACCGACGATGTTCGGGAACTGGACGAAGCAATGGCGCTCGTGGGCGATGACGCCGCCGAGGCTCCGGCGCTCGGCGCTTATGACGCCGCCGAGGCTCCGGCGCTCGGCGCTTATGAAGAGGAGTCGCTGTGACGGGTTCGCAATGGCTGGACATTGCGATCATCGGGGTGGCGCTCATCGCGGCGATATCCGGTTGGCGATCCGGCGCGCTGGGATCGCTGCTGTCCTTCGTGGGCGTCATCCTTGGAGCCATCGCCGGGGTGATGTTGGCACCGCACCTCGTCGGCCACATCGACTCCCCGCGGGCGAAACTGTTCGCCGCGCTCTTCCTCATCCTCGCGCTCGTCGTCGTCGGTGAGGTCGCCGGCGTCGTGCTGGGCCGCGCGGTGCGCAACTCGATCCGCAGCGGCGGGGTACGGGGGGTGGACTCCGTCGTCGGTGTCGCACTGCAGTTGCTGGTGGTGATGGTGGCGGCCTGGCTGCTGGCGACGCCGCTGACATCGACCGATCAGCCGAGCCTGGCGGCAGCGGTGCGCGGGTCCAAGGTGGTCGCCGAGGTGGATAAGTACGCCCCGGACTGGCTGCGCGCCGTTCCCAAGCGGATGTCGGCGCTACTGAGTACCTCGGGGCTTCCCGATGTCCTCGAGCCGATCGGCCGCACACCCATCCAGGCGGTCGAACCGCCTGATGCCTCATTGGTCGACAGCCTCGTCGTCGGTACGGCGCGGCCGAGCGTGGTCAAGATCCGTGGCGTCGCGACGGCATGTCAGAAGGTCCTCGAGGGAACCGGCTTCGTGGTGGCACCCAACCGGGTGATGTCCAACGCGCACGTCGTCGCGGGCTCGGACAGTGTGACCGTCGAAGCCGAGGGCAAGAAGTACGACGCGACGGTGGTGTCCTACGACCCCAACCAGGACATCTCGATTCTCGCCGTGCCCGACCTTCCGCAGAAGCCCCTGGTGTTCGCCGATCAGCCGGCCAAGACCGGCACCGACGCGGTGGTGCTCGGGTTCCCCGGCGGCGGCGATTTCGCGGCCACACCGGCGCGGGTGCGCGAGATCATCGAACTCAGCGGCCCCGACATCTACAAGACCACGACGGTCAACCGGGAGGTCTACACCATTCGCGGCACCGTCCGGCAGGGCAACTCCGGGGGCCCGATGATCAACCGTGCCGGTGAGGTGATCGGCGTGGTGTTCGGGGCCGCGGTCGACGACGACGACACCGGTTTCGTCATGACGACAAATGAGGTGTCCCGCCAGTTGGCCCAGATCGGCAACACCGCGCCGGTGCCCACCGGAACCTGCGTCAAGTAGTCGCCGCTACATCGACGCGAAGAATCGCTGCAGGTGCTCGTTGACCAGGTCGGGTGATTCCTCGTGCGCATAGTGCCCGGCACCGGCCACTGACAGAAACTGACCGTCGGGCGCGTAACGCCGGCTGCCCTGCACGGGATCGTTGCGCACGTAGGGATCGTCCTCGCCACGCAGATGAAGCAGCGGGATGTCGAGTCGGCGGTCCATCAGCGCCATGAATCTGCGACCTTCGTTGCGTAACTGGCTACGCACCGCCCACCGCTGATATTCCAGAGCGCAGTGCGCGGCTGACGGAATCTGAATCGCCTGCCGCAAAAGGGGCATCGTGTTCGAAAAATCTTGGGAAGCTTGCCATTTCAGCGATGAGCGACTGCGCACCAGGGCCTCGAGTTCGATGGCGTTGTCGCGTGTCAGCAGGCGTTCGGGCCAGCGGGGAATCTGATAGCGCAGCAGGGTGGGCAGCAGAGCGCGACTCTGTTCGCGGCAGGTCTGCACCGAGTGGCGCAGCGCAGCCGGGTGCGGTGAACTGACCAGGGCGATGGCCCGGACCATCCGCGAGTGCAGCACCGCGGTGGCCCAGCACACCAGTCCACCGTCGGCGTGTCCGACGAGGGTGGCCGACCGGTGCCCGAGAGCGCGAATCAGTCCCGCGGTGTCGCCGGCCAGGGTCCAGCCGTCGTAGCCGCGCGGCGGTTTATCGCTGCCGCCGTAGCCGCGCAGGTCCACGGCCACCACTCGGGCGCCGGACAAGCCACGCAACTGGTGTCGCCACGACAACCAGAACGACCCGAAGCCGTGCAGCAGGACGACCAGCGGCTTGGCCGTCGGGGGGGTGTCATCGTGCGGGTCGCCGAGGGCCTCGGCGCACTGAAACCGGATCCCGTTGGCGTGCACGTCGAGGTGGCGCCAGGAGCCCCCGATGCGGGTGACCGACGGGTCCGGCGGGACCATCACCAGCCGGACTGGTCAGGGGTCACCTGGTCCGGCGGTGCAGGGGCGGGGGCGGACTGAGCCTTGAGGTGGCCGGCGTTGCCGGGCGTGAGTGCGGCCGCTGTCTCCTTCACCGATGCGATGGTTTGCTGCGGACCGCGGATCCGCCGCACCCTCAGGTAGCCGATCAGGGCCAGCACCGCCGTGGTGACCAGCATCAGGACGAACACGATCAGGAACGCCGCCCAGCGCCAGATCCAGGTGTCCAGCAGTTCGGCGAGGAAGAAGAACATGAAGAAGGTGGAGTAGAGGAGAACGACCAGGGCCAGGATGAAGAAGACGCTGCCGGTCAGGCCCTTCTTCACATCGCGGGTGATCTCCGCCTTTGCGAGTTCCACTTCGGCGCGCACCAGTGTCGAGACTTGGCTGGTGGCGTCGCGCACCAACTCGCCGATGGAGGGATCGGCGGGCATCGCGTGGGGATCTACCAGCGGTATCGACGCCGCACTGGCGGGCACTCCGGTCTTGCGATCCCGATCGGTCACGGTTGTCCTCCAACTTCTCGGTGCGTTCGGGAGTTCATGTTGCCAGTTCATGTTGTCACGGGAGGAGTTGCGCCGGGGATACCCCTGTCGTGTTACGCAAGTTACTGGTGTGGCCAAGCTAGACTGGATGGACGGATGGGATAACGATGGAGGTTTGCCGTGTTCACCGCACATCGTGCGCGTCGGCGATCCGCGGCCGTGGTTTCCGCGGGCACGGTGTTGGCGGCCACAGCCCTGGCGGGCGCGGCAGTGCTGGGTGGCGCCGCGCCGGCAGCGGCCGACGGCAAGGTCGTGATCGGCGGAGGCGCCGGCATCGTGGTCGAGGGTGACACCTACTGCACTCTGACCGCGATCGGCAATGACCGCAGTGGTGCCCTGGTGGGCTTCACCTCCGCCCACTGCGGCGCACCGGGCGCCCAGGTCGCCTCCGAGGCGTCCCCCGACGGCGGCGTGATCGGCACCATGGTGGCCGGCAACGACGCCCTCGACTATGCG
The DNA here is from genome assembly GCA_041303735.1 of Mycobacterium sp. Lineage (GTDB taxonomy): Bacteria > Actinomycetota > Actinomycetes > Mycobacteriales > Mycobacteriaceae > Mycobacterium. The sequence goes on along the minus strand of JBFYOQ010000032.1, from coordinate 2,443 downwards.
GTGATCCGTTTCGACCCGGCCAAGGTCGATCCGGTGTCGAACTGGAACGGCTTCGCCATCGACGGCATCGGAGGCGACCCGGCCTTCGGCCAGGTGGCCTGCAAGCTGGGCCGCACCACCGGCTATTCCTGCGGGGTGACCTGGGGTCCGGGCGAGGAGCCGGGCACCATCGTCAACCAGGTGTGCGGCCAGCCGGGCGATTCGGGCGCGCCGGTCACGGTCAACAACAGGCTCGTGGGAATGATTCACGGCGCTTTCACCGAGGGCCTGCCGACCTGCATCATCAAGTACATTCCGTTGCACACCCCGGCGGTGACGATGTCGATGAATGCGATCCTGGCCGACCTCGTCGCCAAGGACCGCCCGGGCGCCGGCTTCATCCCAACGGCCAACCCCGTGCCGGGGCCGGCATAGCGGCGGGTTCGCCGCGGGTTCGGTGTAGCGGCGGGTTCGCCGCGGGGACTCAGTTGGCCTTGCTGGACCGGATCGCCTCGAACACCCCGGGATCGAGCAGGGTCGACGTGTCGCCGAGTTCCCGTCCCTCGGCGACGTCACGCAGCAGGCGCCGCATGATCTTGCCGCTGCGGGTCTTCGGCAGTTCCGGCACCACGTGGATCTCGCGTGGTTTGGCGATCGGCGAGATCTCGCGGGCCACCTCGGCCCGCAACTCCTCGACCATGTCCCGGGTCGACATATCGGCGTGGTGCTCCTTGAGGATCACGAACGCGCAGATCGCCTGACCGGTGTGGTCGTCGGTCGCCCCGACCACCGCAGCCTCGGCCACACCGGCGTGCCCGACGAGCGCGGACTCGACCTCGGCGGTGGAGATGCGGTGGCCGGACACGTTCATCACGTCGTCAATACGGCCCAGCACCCACACCTCGCCGTCGGTGCCGTAGCGGGCTCCGTCGCCGGCGAAGTACCACCCCTGATCGGCGAACCGGGACCAGTAGGTCTCGATGAACCTTTCCTCGTCGCCCCAGATTCCACGCAGCATCGACGGCCACGGCTCGTCCAGCACCAGATAACCGGTGATGGGCTCGCCGTGCTCGACGGCGGGCGCCAGCTCGTTGCCGTTGTCATCGACGATCTTGGCGGAGATCCCGGGCAGCGGGCGCATCGCCGAGCCGGGCTTACAGGTGGTGACACCGGGCAGTGGCGAGATCATCGCCGCACCGGTCTCGGTCTGCCACCAGGTGTCCACGATCGGTGTCTTGTCTGCCCCGAACACCAGCCGGTACCAGCGCCACGCCTCCGGATTGATCGGCTCACCCACCGATCCCAGCAGCCGCAGGCTGGAGAGGTCATGCTCGAAGGCCAACTCCCGGCCCCACTTCATGAACGTCCTGATCAGGGTGGGGGCGGTGTAATAGATTGTGACACCGTACTTTTCGATCACCTGGAAGTGCCGGTGCTCATCCGGCGATGCCGGCGTTCCCTCGTAGACGACCTGCGTCGCGCCGTTGGAAAGCGGGCCGTAGACGATGTAGCTGTGGCCGGTGACCCAGCCGATGTCGGCGGTGCACCAGTAGACGTCGGTCTCGGGCTTGATATCGAACACGTAGTGGTGCGTAAAGGACGCCTGGGTTAGGTACCCCGCGGAGGTGTGGATGATCCCCTTCGGCTTGCCCGTGGTTCCCGAGGTGTAGAGCAGGAACAGGGGTTGCTCGGAGTCGAATGCCTCAGGGATGTGCTGCGGTGAGGCCTTATCGACGGTGTCGTGCCACCACAGATCGCGGCCTTCGGTCCACGCCACGTCGATTCCGGTGCGGCGCACCACCAGAACGGTGCGCACACAGGGCTGACCGGCGACTGCCTCGTCCACCGCGTCCTTCAGCGATACCGCGGTACCACGCCGGTACTGCCCGTCGGTGGTGATGACGAGTTTCGCCTCGGCGTCCTCCACCCGCGCTCGCAGGGCCGACGCGGAGAATCCGCCGAACACCACCGAGTGCATGACTCCCAGCCTGGCGCAGGCCAGCATCGCGATGATGGCCTCGGGCACCATGGGCATGTAGATCGCCACCCGATCGCCGGCCACCAGACCCAGGCCGGCCAGCGTGTTGGCGGCCCTGCACACCTCGTCCTTGAGTTCGGCGTAGGTAATGGAGCGCGCGTCGCCGACCGGCTCACCTTCCCAGTGGATCGCGATCCGATCGCCGTGGCCGGCTTCGACATGGCGATCTACGCAGTTGTAGGCGACGTTCAGTCTGCCGCCCACGAACCACTTGGCGAAGGGAGCCGCAGACCAGTCGAGCACGTCGGTGAAGGGCGTGTCCCAGGCCAATCTGCTCGCCTGCTTGGCCCAGAACCCCAGCCGATCGGCCTCGGCCTCGCGGTAGAGGTCAGCCGTCGCATTGGCGTTCTGGGCGAAGTCTGCCGACGGTGGGTAGTAAACGGGAGCGTCTGTGTGCGCCTCAGCCATGAATCGAGCGTAGTCACC
>JBFYOQ010000031.1:0-6911 GCA_041303735.1 Mycobacterium sp. | reverse complement strand
GAATCGGCCCCTGAAGAATCGGCCCCTGAAGAATCGGCCGCAGCGCGTCCAGTACTCCGACATCCTCGATGGTCGACGGAACCGGCTCGTCGCGCCCGCCGGCGATACCACGCATCGTCTTGCGCAGGATCTTGCCGGAACGGGTCTTGGGCAAGGCCGCCACCACATCGACCTGACGCAGGCAGGCCAGCGCCCCGATCTCCTCGCGCACCAGTGCCACCAGTTGATCGGGCAACCCGTCCCCGGTGGCGCCGGACTTGATGACCACGAAGCCGCGCGGGACCTGACCCTTGACCTCGTCGGCGACGCCGATCACCGCGCACTCAGCGACCGCGGGATGGCTGGCCAGTACCGCCTCGATCGCGCCGGTGGACAGCCGGTGCCCCGCGACGTTGATGACATCGTCGATGCGGCCCATCACGAACAGGTAGCCATCGGTGTCGAAGTACCCGCCGTCGCCGGTCAGGTAGTAGCCCGGGTGCTCGCACAGATAGGACGCTTCGAACCGGGCGTCGTCGCCCCACAGCGTCGGCAGGGTGCCGGGGGGCAGCGGCAGCCGGATGCAGATCGCGCCCTCTTCTTCGGGCTCGCACCCGGAGCCGTCGACGTGCAGGATCTGCACGTCGTAGCCGGGCATCGGTACCGTCGGGGAGCCCGGCTTCAGCGGAAGCTGCTCCACCCCAACCGGATTGGCGGCGATCGACCAGCCGGTCTCGGTCTGCCACCAGTGGTCGACCACCGGGATGCCCAGCTTGTCGGTAGCCCACAGATAGGTGTCGGGATCCAGGCGCTCGCCGGCCTGGAACAGATAGCTCAGCGACGACAGATCGTGGCGGCCGATGTGCAGACCGTCGGGGTCCTCCTTGCGGATGGCGCGAATCGCGGTGGGCGCGCTGAACAGCACCTTGACGCCGTACTCGGCAGCCACCCGCCAGAACGCACCCGGATCGGGGGTGCCGATCGGCTTGCCTTCATAGAGCACGGTGGTGGCACCGGCCAGCAGCGGTCCGTACACGATGTAGGAGTGGCCGACCACCCACCCGACGTCGGAGGCCGCCCAGAACACATCGCCGGGGGCGATGTCGTAGATGTTGCGCATCGTCCACAGCAGCGCCACCGCATGGCCGCCGTTGTCGCGGACGATGCCCTTGGGCTTCCCGGTGGTGCCGGAGGTGTAGAGGATGTAGAGCGGATCGGTCGCCGACACGGGAACCGGATCCGCCGGTGATGCCCCGAGCATGAGGTCGTCCCAGTCCACGTCGCGCCCGGCCACCAGGTCGCAGCGGTGCCGGTCGCGCTGGACGATCACGCATGCATCGGGTTGATGCTCGGCCAACTCCAGCGCGTGATCGAGCATCGGTTTGTACTCGATGACGCGGGTCGGTTCGATGCCGCACGACGCGGAGACGATCACCGTGGGTCGCGCATCGTCGATCCGGGTGGCCAGCTCGTGGGCCGCGAATCCGCCGAACACCACTGAGTGCACCGCGCCCAGGCGCGCGCAGGCCAGCATCGCGATCACGGCTTCCGGGATCATCGGCATGTACAGCACGACGCGGTCGCCGGGGTTCACGCCGAGGCCGCGTAGCCCGCCGGCGAAAAGCGCTGTCTCGGTGAGCAGTTCGCGGTAGGTGTAGGTGGCTTTGGACCCAGTGACGGGGGAGTCGTAGATCAGGGCCGTCTGATCGCCGCGCTCGGCGATATGGCGATCCAGGGCGTTGGCGCAGGTGTTGAGCTCGGCGTCGGGGAACCACCGGTATAACGGCGGGTTGTCGTCATCGAGAATCCGCTGTGGCGGCCGCGTCCAGGTCACCGCTTCGGCGGCGCGTGCCCAGAACGCCGCCGGGTCGGCAAGGCTGGCCTCGAACAGTTCGCGATATCCACCCACGGCTTCCAACCGTAGCGCGCGGTCGCCGCTATCGTCAGCGCATGTCCGCTGTCTGTTTCGACGTCCTCGACGATTCAATCGCCGTTGTCACGCTCAACCGGCCCGAGGTGCTCAACGCCATCGACGGTGCTCTGATCGACGGCATCGACGAGGCTCTCGACACGCTCAGTTCCGGCGATTACCGGGTCGCGATCCTCACCGGCGCCGGCCGCGGCTTCTGCGCGGGCGCCGACCTGTCCGGCACCGGAGCGCCCTGGACCCCGCCGGCGGCCGCGCCGTTCAAGACCACCTATGACGCCCAGGTGCGGCTGGCCGACCAACTGACCCGGCTTTACGAGCTGCCCATCCCGGTGATCGCGGCGGTCAACGGCGTGGCGGTGGGCGGTGGGCTGGCCTACGCGTTGCACTGTGACATCCGGATCGCCGCGAGCACCGCCCGGTTCGGCTCGGTGTTCATCAAGGCCGGTTTCTCCTCGATGGACATGGGCACCAGCTACCTGCTGCCGCGCATCGTCGGCGCCGGGGTGGCCCGCGAACTCATGCTGACCGGGCGCATCATCGACGCCGCCGAGTCCTACCGCATCAACCTCGTGCACGAGGTGGTCGAACCCGAGGCGCTGATGGAGGCCGCACTGGCGATGGCGCGCAGCATCGCCGCCAACAACGCCTACGGGGTATGGCAGACCAAAACCGGTCTCAACACAGCACTGGACGCCCCGAGCCTGCGGCACGCCAAGGAGATCGAGAACCGCACCCAGGTGCTGTCCGGGTTCACCAACAACCCCCGCGAAGCGGCGCTGGCGCACCAGCAGAAGCGCGCGCCGCGGTGGGATCCGCTGTGACTGCTTAGGGATTCGCCTTGGCGATGACGTTCTCGGCGAACCACTCCAGGTTGCGGATCTTGGCGTCCAGCGGCTCGGTGTCGGGTCCGTTGATGTAGGGGATCCGGAAGCCGACGATGACGTCGGTGACGCCCTTGTCCTCCAGCCGCTTGACGCCGTCGACGGTGAACCCGTCGATCGAGATGACGTGGATCTGGAAATCCTTGTCCGCGGTGCCCTCTTCCTCGCGGTAGCGGTTGAGCTTGGCCAGCAGCTCATCGAGGTCCTCCTCGCCGCCGCCGTGCATCCAGCCGTCGTTGCGGGCGGCGCGGCGCAGTGCGGCGTCAGCGTGCCCGCCGATCAGGATGGGCAGCGGCTTGGTGGGCGCGGGCGTCATCTTGGTCTTCGGGATGTCGTAAAACTCACCGTGGAACTCGAAGTAGTCCCCGGTGGTGAGCCCGCGGATGATCTCGATGCACTCGTCCATCCGTTTGCCGCGCCTGGCGAACGGCACCCCCATCAACTCGTAGTCCTCCGGCCACGGGCTGGTGCCCACGCCGAGGCCGACCCGGTTGCCGATCAGCGCCGCCAGCGAACCGGCCTGTTTGGCGACCAGCGCCGGCGGCCGGATCGGCAGCTTGAGCACGAAGAAATTGAAGTGCAATGTGGTGGTGACCGCGCCCAGGGCGGCGGTGATGACGAAGGTCTCGATGAAGGACTTGCCGTCGAGGAACTCGCGGTTGCCGTCCGGGGTGTAGGGGTATTTGGCGTCGGACTCGAACGGATAGGCGACGCTGTCCGGGATCGTCATCGCGTGGTATCCGGCGTCCTCCGCGGCTTTGGCCAGCGGGATGTAGAAGCTCGGATCGGTCATGGCCTCGGCAAAAGTGAATCGCACGAGGCGATCCTAGAACGTGTTCTAGTTCTCGTCGCCGGTTTGGCGGCGGCCGTCACCGGCCGGCCATTCTTTCTCCCGCGGGTGGTCAGCCTTCTCCGCTGCCGGCGGGCAGGAGTGCGTCGCTCCACACCGACTCCGCACCCGAGTGCCCGATGCGGAAGACCTGCGCCGTCGCCCCGACGCCGATGACGATCACCACGACCGCGATGACCGCCGACAGGACCGTGGACAGCGGCTTTCCTCGACTGGCCCGAACGTGGGCCACCGCGACGAGGATGGCCGCGACCAGCAGGGCGATCGACACGTAGATCATCGTCTCGCCGAGGTGCTCGTGGACCTCCACCAGTTCGGTGTCCTCCACGTTGTTGTACAGCCACTCCCCGGCCTCGGACACGATTGGGGTGAGGATCAGGTTCACCGAGGCCAGTACCACCGCGAGCCAGGTCAGTCGTTCGCGGGCCGCCGGCCAGACCGCGCACAGGATCAGCAGTACCGCTGTCAGGGGGGCCAGAACAACGATGAAGTGCACCAGCAGTGGGTGGGCGGGTAGGCCGTTGATCGTCGACACCCGGCGAATGCTACGCACCCGGCCGCGATTCAGCCCGCCTTACGCGCCACTGCCACACTGACGGCATGGCGAATCCGAGGGCCATGGCGAATCCGCGATGGCTGCTGCTCGCCGCCACGGTGATCGCCCTGGCGGCCGGTGGCGCGGCGTGGCTGTTCGGAGAACCCGCAATCGCCGACTACTGCTGGATCGCCGGCACCGTCTCGGCGCTGCTCCCGGCGGCCTGGTGGGTCGTCCGGGGGTTGCGCGCGGGACGCTTCGGTGTCGACGTCCTCGCCGTCCTGTCGCTGGTGGGTGCGCTGGCCGTCGGCGAGTACCTGGCCGGGGCGCTGATCGGGGTCATGCTCGCCACCGGGCAGGCGCTGGATGCGGCCGCCGAACGCCGCGCGACCAAGGACCTGCGCGCGCTGCTGGATCGGGTGCCGCGCACCGCACGACGCCGCACCCCCGAGGGGGTGGAGTTGGTCGAACTCGACGCGATCGCGGTCGGCGACGTGGTCGTGGTCGGGCCCGGTGAGGTGCTGCCGGTTGACGGACTGGTGCACTCCGAACGAGCGGTCATCGACGACTCCGCGCTGACCGGCGAGCCGTTGCAGGTGAACTACGAGCAGGGGGAGTCGGTTCGCAGCGGCAGCCTCAACGCCGGCGGTGGAATGGAGATGCGGGCGTCGGCCACCGCCGCAAACAGTACGTATGCGGGCATCGTTCGGTTGGCCAAGCAGGCCGCCGCCGAAACCGCCCCGCTGGTGCGCCTTGCCGACCGGGTAGCCGCCTGGTTCGTCCCGCTGGCGCTGGCGATCGCCGGTGCGGCGTGGCTGTTCAGCGGATCTGCCACCCGGGCGGTGGCGGTGCTGGTAGTCGCCACCCCCTGCCCGCTGCTGCTCGCCGCACCCGTGGCGATCGTCTCCGGACTGTCCCGAACCTCCCGCATCGGTGTGCTGGTTCGCGGCGGCGGACCGCTGGAATCCCTCGGCAGGGCAACCACTTTGGTGCTCGACAAGACCGGGACGCTGACCTCGGGCCGACCCCGCGGCACCGATGTGGTGGTGGCTCCGGGCCGGACGGTCGATGAGGTGCTGCGGTTGGCGGCCTCGGCCGATCAGTTGTCCCCGCACGTCTTGGCCTCGGCCATCGTCGACGACGCCCGTCGGCGCGGGCTGCGCCTGAGCATGCCCCGAGACGTCGAAGAGGAGGCCGGCACCGGTGTCTCGGCGATGGTCGACGGCCACCGGGTGCACGTCGGCAACCTCGGGGTGGACGGTGACATCACCGACTGGAGCGCCTCGGTGCTGTCCCGGGCGTCACTGGACGGCGCGGTGGTCGCCTGGGTGCGCATCGACGGTGGGTTGGCCGGTGCCATCCTGCTGGCCGACCCGCTGCGCCCGGATGCTCCGCGCACACTGCGCCGGTTGCGCGCCGCGGGTATCACCCGCCTGGTGATGCTCACCGGGGACCGTCCCGCCCCGGCCCGCGAGATCGGCACAGTGCTGGGACTCGACGACGTCGCCGCCGAACAGACCCCCGCCGACAAGGTCGCCCGGGTGCGCGCCGAACGGGAGCGCGCCGTCACGGCAATGGTGGGCGACGGTGTCAACGACGCACCCGCACTGGCCGCCGCGGACGTCGGCATCGCGATGGGGGCGCGCGGTTCGACGGCGAGCTCGGAGGCCGCCGACATCGTGCTCACCACCGACCGCCTGGACCGGTTGGCCGATGCGATGCTCATCGCGCGGCGTTCCCGCCGCATTGCCCTGCAGAGCGCGGTGATCGGCATGGGACTGTCGTTGGTGGCGATGGGATTTGCCGCCGTCGGTCTGTTGCCGCCGGCGCCCGGCGCCCTGCTGCAGGAGGGCATCGACCTCGCGGTGATCCTCAACGCACTGCGCGCCCTGCGCACCGACCACGACACCACACCGTTGAGCCGCGACGCCGAAGAACTGGTGCGCCGCTTCGCCGGTGAGCACGACCGAATGCGCGACGACCTGTCGATCCTGCGCGACACCGCCACCCGGATCTCCTCCGGCGACCGCCGGCCGGCGCTGCAGAGCCTGCAGGCCGCCGACAGCTTCCTGCAGGACACCCTGCTGCCGCACGAGGACGCCGAGGACTCCGCTTTGTACCCGGCACTGGCCGGCCCGCTCGGCAGCGCTGAGGCCACCGCCACCATGAGCCGGATGCATGCCGAGATCCACCGGCTCTCCCAGCGACTGCACAGCCACCGCGAGATCGCCGAGGCAGCCGGTACCGTGACGGCCGAACAATCCGATGACCTGCTGGCATGCCTCTACGGTCTCTACGCTCTGCTGTGTCTGCACTTCGTGCAGGAGGAGGAGAACTTCTTCGTGCTCGCGCCCACGGCGGCCGACCGCCTGTGACCGAGCCGGATCATTCAGGGCCCTGGCTGACCCGCAATGTGCGGGTGCTCTCCGCGGTGTCGTTTCTGCAGGACACCGCCAGCGAGTTGCTCTACCCGCTGCTGCCCATCTACCTGACCACCGTGCTCGGTGCGCCGCCGGCGGTGGTGGGTGCCATCGAGGGCGCGGCCGAGGGTGCGGCATCGGTCACCAAGATCGCCGTCGGCCCACTCGGTGACCGGTTCGCCAAACGGCCGCTGATCGCCACCGGCTACGGCATGGCCGCGCTGGGCAAGGTGATCGTCGCGGTGGCCGGGGCGTGGCCGGGCGTGCTGACCGGACGGGTGGTCGACCGCCTCGGCAAGGGCATCCGCGGTGTGCC
>JBFYOQ010000030.1:0-2613 GCA_041303735.1 Mycobacterium sp. | reverse complement strand
ATACCGGCGGACCTGGCGGCCCAACGCGACGAGATACGCGCCTTCGTCGCCGAGAAGATCGTCCCCTTTGAGAAGGATCCGCGTCTCACCCGGCACGGACCCAACGAGGAACTCCGCAACGAGTTGGTGGCGCTGGCCCGGGAAGCCGGCCTGCTGACCTTTCAGGCGCCGCGGCGATTTGGCGGCCGCGAGCCCTCGCATCGCGACCAGGCTGTGCTGTACGAGGCGGCCGGTTGGTCCACATTGGGTCCCGTCGCTCTGAACTGCGCCGCACCCGACGAGGGCAATATGTTCATCCTGTCCAAGGTCGCCAACGCCGAACAGGTAGAGAAGTTCCTGGTGCCGGTGATCGATGGCCGGCAGCGGTCGGTGTTCGCGATGACTGAGCCGGGCGGCGCGGGGTCAGATCCCGGGCAGTTGGCGACCGAGGCCGTCTTCGACGGCAAGGAATACGTGATCAATGGCCACAAGTGGTTGATCACCGGTGCCGACGGGGCCCGCACCTGGATCATCATGGCCCGCGTCGTGGAGAACCCGCACGGCACGGGTGGGCCCACGCTGTTCCTCTGCGAGGGCGATACCCCGGGAATCGAACTCGAACGGGTGATGGACACGATGGATCGCAACTACGTGCAGGGCCACGGCGTGGTGCGGTTCACCAATCTGCGGCTGCCCGCCTCGGCGGTGCTCGGCGAGGTGGGTCAGGCGCTGCGCTACGCGCAGCAACGGCTGGTGCCGGCCCGGCTCACCCACTGCATGCGGTGGCTGGGGGCGGCCGAGCGGGCGCACTCGATTGCCGTCGAGCACGCCCGCACTCGCACTGCGTTCGGTAAGCCCCTTGGTGAACATCAGGGTGTCGGTTTCATGTTGGCGGACAACGAGATCGCGCTGCAGCAGTGCCGTCTAGCGATCTGGTGGGCCTGCTGGACGCTGGACAGCGGTGCCAAGGGCCGGCACGAGAGTTCCATGGTCAAGGCGTCGGTCTCTGAAGAGCTTTTCAAAGTCGCTGACCGCTGCGTGCAAATCTTGGGCGGGATGGGCATCTCCGATGAGACCGTCGTCGGGATGATCTTCTCCGATATGCGTGCTTTCCGGCTCTACGACGGCCCCACCGAGGTGCACAAGTACGCCATCGCCCGGCAGGTGCTGCGGGACCCATCATGAGCGTGCTCGATTCGTTCCGTCTCGACGGCAAGGTCGCGATCATCACCGGTGCCTCATCGGGTTTGGGCGTGGCGTTCGCGCAAGCATTCGCCGAAGCCGGCGCCGACGTCGTGCTCGGTGCGCGGCGGGTGGAGAAGATGGCGCCTACCGCCGCGCTGGTCGAGCAGGCCGGCCGGCGGACTTACACCCGCAGGACCGACGTCGTCGACCCCGAGCAGTGTCGGCAGTTGGTGGACGCCGCGATGGCCGAGTTCGGCCGGGTCGACATCCTGATCAACAACGCCGGGGTGGGCACCGCGGTGCCGGCCAGCCGGGAGACCCCGGAGGAGTTCCGCGCGGTCATCGACGTCAACCTCAGCGGCGCCTACTGGATGGCGCAGGCCTGCGGCAAGGTGATGGGGCCGGGCAGCGCGATCATCAACATCGCCAGCGTGCTCGGCTTGACCACCGCGGGACTGCCGCAGGCCGCCTACAGCGCCTCCAAGGCCGGCGTGATGGGACTGACCCGAGACCTGGCCCAGCAGTGGAGTGGGCGCAAGGGCATCCGGGTCAACGCGCTGGCACCCGGATTCTTCGCCAGCGAGATGACCGATGAACTCAAGCCGGGCTACCTCGAGGGCCTGTTGCCCCGGATCATCCAGGGACGCCTGGGCGACTCCGCAGAACTCGCGGCGACCGCGGTATGGCTGGCGTCGCCGGCCGCCGGTTACGTCACCGGGCAGACGATCGTCGTCGACGGCGGCATGACCATCGCCTAGCCGGGCGGGGCAAACGTCCGATCCGGGTCACCGCGGCCGGTGTGCGGCCGATATCCTCGCGAGGTGACCGTAGGAGACCACGTTCGGAGATCGCTGGACCACTGGAGCGCCAAGGAGTGGGACAGGTCGGTGTCGCAGGCGTTCGACGCCGTCGCCGAAACCGGCCGCAAGCGGTATCCCACACTCGGTGTGGCGGCCCGGTTCAAGCGGACACTGCGCGACGAGGTCGACATCTTCGGCGCGATGACGGCCTCGGACTTCGACTTCGTCAACTCCCGCTTCCCCGTGCCCGTGCAGACCGATCTCCCCGACGGCAAACCCGACATCGCCGATGTGCTCTACGGGGTGCACCGCTACCTCGACGGCCACGAGGACGAATTACCCGCCGGCTGCGAAGTCAGCGCGCACGCGGACAACGTGCCGATGTTCCTCATCACGCGGGGCAAGCTGCGGTTGCGGGCGTCCGCTGCGCTGGGACTACTGGCCGTCGCAGTGTTCGCACCGGAGAACAAGGGCGAGGCCATCCCCGACACCTACAACCTGGGCTGGCAGCAGCACCTGTTCCACATCTGCGGGTGGTGGGGGTGGCAGGACCACTTCCGCGACATCGTCGCCAAGGCCGCGATCCCCCAACATGTCCTGGACTTCGGCCCGGAATGGGCCTACTGGACTCCGGTGCGCTGAGCGTCTG
>JBFYOQ010000029.1:0-12328 GCA_041303735.1 Mycobacterium sp. | reverse complement strand
TGTAGTCGGGCGAATGCTGCCCCGGTCACATACGCAGGATTTAAGTGAGGATATGGGCAAGAAAGACGGCGCCATCGAGGTCGAGGGCCGCGTGGTCGAGCCTCTGCCCAATGCGATGTTCCGCATTGAGCTGGAGAACGGTCACAAGGTGCTCGCCCACATCAGTGGCAAGATGCGGCAGCACTACATCCGCATCCTGCCCGAGGACCGTGTGGTGGTGGAGCTCTCGCCGTACGACCTCACCCGTGGCCGCATCGTCTACCGCTACAAGTAACACGCAACATCTCGACGAGAACAGGATCAAATCGCCGTGAAGGTCAACCCGAGCGTCAAGCCGATCTGCGATAAGTGCAGGGTGATCCGCCGGCATGGGCGGGTCATGGTGATCTGCTCCGATCCCCGCCACAAGCAGCGGCAGGGCTAGCCCCGTCCGACCAGGCTTCGGCCACGACACAACTGAATGCAGACCTCCCAGAACCACTGAATGGATCCGCCGTTCAGCTACGCCCGGCACGGAGGCCGGGCCCCGGAAGCGAAAGCCGCCGGGACGGCCTGGGAACAGACCTCCGCTGAAAAAGAGGAAGCCAAGTGGCACGACTAGTAGGCGTTGACCTGCCGCGCGACAAGCGCATGGAGATCGCGCTGACGTATATCTACGGCATCGGCCGTACCCGCTCCCAGGAGATCCTGGCTGCGACCGGCATCGACCGGGATCTGCGCAGCAAGGACCTGACCGACGACCAGTTGACCCAGCTGCGCGAGTACATCGAAGCCAGCCTGAAGGTCGAGGGCGACCTGCGCCGCGAAGTGCAGGCCGACATCCGCCGCAAGATCGAGATCGGTTGCTACCAGGGTCTGCGGCACCGCCGCGGGCTGCCGGTCCGTGGCCAGCGCACCAAGACCAATGCGCGCACCCGCAAGGGCCCCAAGCGCACCATCGCCGGCAAGAAGAAGGCTAAGTAACCATGGCACCTCCGAAGAAGGCCGCGACCGGCGCCAAGAAGGGTCAGAAGACCCGCCGCAAGGAAAAGAAGAACGTTCCGCACGGCGCCGCGCACATCAAGAGCACGTTCAACAACACGATCGTGTCGATCACTGACCCGCAGGGCAACGTGATCGCGTGGGCATCCTCAGGCCACGTCGGCTTCAAGGGCTCGCGCAAGTCGACACCGTTCGCCGCGCAGCTGGCCGCTGAGAACGCCGCTCGCAAGGCCCAGGAGCACGGCGTCAAGAAGGTCGATGTGTTCGTCAAGGGCCCGGGTTCGGGCCGAGAGACCGCGATCCGCTCCCTGCAGGCCGCTGGCCTGGAGGTTGGCGCGATTTCCGATGTCACCCCGCAGCCGCACAACGGCTGCCGTCCGCCCAAGCGCCGACGCGTCTAGTCGGCTCGGGAAGGAAGAAGAAGACAACATGGCTCGTTACACCGGACCCGCCACCCGCAAGTCACGCCGTCTCGGCGTCGACCTCGTCGGCGGCGATCAGTCGTTCGAGAAGCGCCCGTACCCGCCCGGTCAGCACGGCCGCGCGCGGATCAAGGAGAGCGAATACCGCACCCAGCTTCAGGAGAAGCAGAAGGCCCGCTTCACCTACGGGGTGATGGAGAAGCAGTTCCGTCGCTACTACGAAGAGGCCAACCGCCAGTCCGGCAAGACCGGCGAGAATCTGCTGCGCATCCTGGAGAGCCGACTGGACAACGTCGTCTACCGGGCCGGCCTGGCGCGCACCCGGCGGATGTCGCGCCAACTGGTCAGCCACGGCCACTTCACCGTCAACGGGGTGAAGGTCAACGTCCCCAGCTACCGGGTGTCGCAGTACGACATCATCGACATCATCGACCGCTCCATCAACACCCTGCCGTTCCAGATCGCGCGGGAGACCTCGGGCGACCGCCCGATCCCGTCCTGGCTGCAGGTGGTCGGCGAGCGTCAGCGCATCCTGATCCACCAGCTGCCCACCCGTGAGCAGATCCAGGTTCCGCTCGCCGAGCAGTTGATCGTCGAGTTTTACTCCAAGTAACCGTCTACTCGAAGTAACCGCATGCGGGACAACCGTTCCGCAGGCCACACGGCATCAAATAGCGGGTGCCGAGAAGGAGATAGAAGAACGCCATGCTGATTTCTCAGCGTCCCACCCTCAGCGAAGACGTCGTCGCCGAGAACCGTTCGCAGTTCATCATCGAGCCGCTGGAGCCGGGATTCGGTTACACGCTCGGCAACTCGTTGCGCCGCACGCTGCTGTCGTCGATTCCCGGCGCGGCCGTGACCAGCATCCGCATCGACGGTGTGCTGCACGAGTTCACCACCGTGCCCGGTGTGAAGGAAGACGTCACCGACATCATCCTCAACCTCAAGGGTCTGGTGGTGTCCTCTGAGGACGACGAGCCGGTGACCATGTACCTGCGCAAGCAGGGCCCGGGCACGGTGACCGCCGGTGACATCGTGCCGCCGGCCGGGGTCAACGTGCACAACCCGGACATGCACATCGCAACGCTCAACGACAAGGGCAAGCTCGAGGTCGAACTGGTCGTCGAGCGTGGCCGCGGTTACGTTCCGGCGGTCATGAACAAGGCCTCCGGCGCCGAGATCGGCCGCATCCCGGTCGACTCGATCTACTCGCCGGTGCTCAAGGTCACCTACAAGGTGGAGGCCACCCGCGTCGAACAGCGCACCGACTTCGACAAGCTGATCCTCGACGTGGAGACCAAGAACTCCATCAGCCCTCGCGACGCGCTGGCCTCTGCCGGCAAGACGCTGGTCGAATTGTTCGGTCTGGCACGCGAACTCAATCTCGAGGCCGAGGGCATCGAGATCGGACCGTCGCCGCAGGAGGCCGATCACATCGCGGCGTTCGGTCTGCCGATCGACGATCTCGACCTGACGGTGCGCTCGTACAACTGCCTCAAGCGCGAGGGCGTGCACACTGTCGGCGAACTGGTGGCCCGCACCGAATCGGATCTGCTCGACATCCGCAACTTCGGTCAGAAGTCCATCGACGAGGTGAAGATCAAGCTGCACCAGCTGGGTCTGTCGCTCAAGGACTCGCCGGCCACCTTCGATCCCTCCGAGATCGCCGGGTACGACGTGGCCACCGGCACCTGGAACAGCGATGCCACCTATGAGCTCGACACCGACGCGGACTACGCGGAAACCGAACAGCTTTAGACCCAAATCGTCCCGGCCCTACCTGATACGGGGGTCGGCCCCATTGAGGAGAAGTCCACATGCCTAAGCCCACCAAGGGTCCCCGCCTCGGCGGGTCGTCCTCGCACCAGAAGGCGCTGCTGGCCAACCTGGCCACGTCGCTGTTCGAGCACGGCCGGATCAAGACCACCGAGCCCAAGGCACGGGCACTGCGGCCCTACGCGGAGAAGCTCATCACCCACGCCAAGAAGGGCACGCTGCACAACCGGCGTGAGGTGATGAAGAAGATCCGCGACAAGGACGTGGTGCACGCACTGTTCGCCGAGATCGGGCCGTTCTTCGCCGACCGCAACGGCGGCTACACCCGGATCATCAAGGTCGAGGCCCGCAAGGGTGACAACGCCCCGATGGCCGTGATCGAACTGGTCCGGGAGAAGACGGTCGCCTCCGAGGCCAGCCGGGCCACCAAGCGGGCGGCCAAGAAGGCGGAGGCGCCGGTCGCCGCTGCCGCCGTCCCGCAGGCCGCGGTGGAGCCCGAGGCTGCCGACGGACCGGTCGAGGAGATCGCCCTCGATCGCATCGAAGCCGAAGACGCCGGCATCGCCGACGCCCAGACCGCTGAGGCCGCCGAGGAGCAGGCTGAGGAGCAGGCTGAGGCCGCCGATGAGAAGGCTCCGGCCGATGAGAAAGACACGTCGGACGAGTCCTGATCCCGGCGTCGTCCGGCTTCGGCTCGACATCGCCTACGACGGAACCGATTTCAGCGGCTGGGCTGCCCAGGACGGTCATCGAACCGTCGCCGGTGTGCTCGACGAGGCGTTTTCCACGGTATTCCGGGTGCCGGTGCGGCTGTTCGCGGCGGGACGGACCGACTCCGGCGTGCATGCCACCGGGCAGGTGGCCCACGTCGATGTACCCACCGAGTCCCTGGCTCATGCCCATCCCCGCGCGGCGCGTGCCGACGACACCGAGTTCGCTCCGCTGATCCGCAGGCTCGCCAAGTTCCTTCCCGAGGATGTGCGCGTGCGCGGGATCCTGCGCGCCCCCGCGGCGTTCGACGCCCGATTCTCGGCGTTGCGCCGCCACTACGCCTACCGGCTATCGCTGGCTCCCTACGGCGCCGAACCGCAGCAGTCCCGGTTCGTCACACCGTGGCCGCGTCCGCTCGACGCCGACGCCATGACGGCGGCGTCGGCGCCGCTGCTCGGGTTGCACGACTTCGCCGCGTTCTGCCGGCACCGTCCCGGCGCGACGACCATCAGGGAGTTGCAGCGCCTCGACTTCGAACGCACCGGCGAACTGCTGACCGCCTATGTCACCGCCGATGCGTTCTGCTGGTCGATGGTGCGATCGTTGATCGGCGCCCTGCTTGCGGTGGGGGAGGGGCGGCGTGAGACCGGTTGGTGCGCTGAGCTTCTCACCGAGACCGATCGCTCGAGTGACTTCTCCGCTGCCCCGGCGCGTGGGCTGACCCTGATCGGGGTGGACTACCCGCCGGATGACGAACTGGCCGACCGCGTCATCGTCACCCGCGATATGCGCACCCTCGACTAGAGGCTAGAGCCGCGCCACGATGAAGTCGGCCGCCTGATCTACCAGACCGGTGTCGATGTAGGCGTCCTGAAGGTGCGATGACCATTTGCCGATGAAGTCACCGATCGGGTCATCGGGGTTCAGGCCGCCACCGCAGATCGGATCGGTGGCGGTGCAGAGATCGATCGTCTTCGCACCCCACTCCGGAAGGGCGGCGGCCACCGGGCCGAAGAACGGCTGGGTCCCGTTGCCGAACAATGCCACCGCGGCGACGTTATCGTTCATCCCCAGCGGAAGCGGATTGGTGTAACCGAACATCGCCGAGGGGGCGGCCAGCACGACATCGGTGACCGCCGCGCCCAGCGAGTACCCGCCAAGCACCAGTCTGGTCGCCGGGCAATTGTTCGCCATGTACTGAATGTGGCGGCTCATATCGTTCGCGCCCTGGATGATCTCGGTATCGGCCGGGTAGTTCACCGCGTAGAAACCGACGTTCTTGTCGGTCCTTGCGCGCACCTTCTCGACGAGCGCATCACCGATGCGGCCGACGCCGGGAGGTTCGACGCGGCCGCGGGCGAAGATCACCTCGACCTCGGGACACGGCGCCGCACCGGCGGCCGGAACACCGATCGGCAATCCGGACGTCCACACGGCGGGGGTGAGCAGCATCGCCACGGCAGCTGCTGTGACCGACACCACAATTCCCACCCGTCTCACCAGCACCATGTCATGGTAGCGGGCGCTCCAGGTGCGCGCCAGGCACGAGGCCTGGACCAGGGGCTAGTAGAGCCGGCCGGCCACGAACCCGGCGGCCTGGCCGACGAGCGGGGTCTTCTCGTAGCTGGTGTGCGCGAACGGGTTGCGGCCCTGCGAGCAGATCGGATCGCCGTCAGCGCAGAGGTCGATGCCCTTACCCGCGAACGGCGCCCCGGCCACCGAGACCGGATTGCCGAACTTGGTGGCCGGATTGCCGAACACGGCCACCGCGGCGACCTTGTCGGCCAGGCTGAACGGCAGGGGGGGTGCCGACCCGACGTCGCCGACCTTGTCGCCCAGCGGCGGAATGCCCATCAGCATGTCCACCACGGCCGCGCCCTGGGAGTACCCGCCCAGCACGAACCGGGTAGCCGGGCAGCGCATCGACATGGTCGTGATGTGGTTGGTGGCGTCGAGGGCGCCGTCGGCCGCGGCCAGGAAGTCGTAGGTGGCCGGGTAATTGACTCCGTACACCCCAACCGTGCGCCCGCCCAACCGGCCGGCCAGTTGGCTCGACAATGCCTCTCCGACCCGCCCGATGCCCACCGGCTCACTGGTGCCGCGGGCGAACACGACCTGCACGTCGGGACAGTCCGCCGCCCACGCCATCGGGGCCGGCCCGAGTACGGCGGACAGAGTCGCGGTCGCGGCCAGAGCGGAGGCGATCAGGCGCATGCGACACATACTCACATATCGGGGCGCCGGGGCGCCAAACGTCGGATCCGTCAATTCGTCGCTAGAGCAGGTTGGCGACGAACACCGCCGCTTGCCTGGCCGACCCGTCCGGGCCGTAGCTGCGGTGCGCCAACACGCTGTCGCCGGGCGAGCAGATCGGGTCCCCGGCGCTGCACAGGTCGATGGCCTTGATCCCGTAGAGCGGGCTCGACGTCAGCGGCAGCCCGATCCTGGTGGACGGATTGCCGAACACGGCGAGCGCGGCGACGCGGTCGGCCACCTCCGGCGGCAGCGGATTGGTGAAGCCGATCATCGGGAACGGCACCGAGGTGATGACGTCGATGATGGCCGCGCCCTGCGAGTAACCGCCGAGAACGAGCTTGGTGCCCGGACAGTTCGCGACCACGTTCTGGATGTACGCGCTGGCGTCGTTGGCGCCGTCCGCCGCGGCCAGGAAGTCGTAGCTGGCCGGATAGTTCACCGCGTAGACCCCGATGCTGCGGTTCGGCACCCGGTTGCGCAGTTCGGTGACGAACGCATCGCCGACTCGCCCGACGCCCACCGGCTCGTTGGTGCCCCGGGCGAACACCACCTCGACGTCATTGCATGCCACGGCGGCGGCGTGCGGGGCGCCCGCGAGTCCGAGGGCGGCTGCGATCGCGACGACGGCAGCGGTCATGCGCAGGCGAAACACACCGCGATGTTACCGGTGTGACGCGTGTGAATCAGCGATTGTCGTGCGGCGCGCCGGTCAGAGCCACCTCGCCAGGGCCGTCTCCTGTCTTCTCGCCGGCGCCAGGGCCGGCTCCTGTCTTCTCGCCGGCGCCAGGGCCGGCGTCCGGCCACGCCGCCGCAGTCACCGCAGGACTCCGGTGGCCGAGGCGCGCCAACGTCAGGCCGAGCAGGACGACCACGCCGCCGATGGCCTGCACCCCGCTGATCCGCTCACCGATGAGAAGCCAGGCGGCCAGCACGGCGAACAGCACCTCGGTCAGTCCGACCAGGGAGGCGAAACTGGGCCGCAACCGGGCGACGCCGCTGATGCCCAGCGTGTACGCCGCGGCGGTCGCCACCACGCCCAGCAGCACCACCGGTACCAGCCACGGCACGGAAAGGCCCGCGAGCACCGTGTCGTCGCTGCTGAACGCCATCGGCATCACGCCGGAGAGACCCAGGAGGGATACCACGAGAGTGGCGACCACCAGGCCGCCGGCCGCCAGGGTGAGCGCGTGCAGACCGGAGCCGTCGGCGGTCACCTCGTCGGACATCATGAAGTACGACGCCGCGCACACCGCCGCGCCGAGCGCCCAGGCCACGCCGACCGGGTCGATCCGCGCCCCGGGGGCGAACGCATCGAGCACCAGCGTCACCCCGGCGACGGCGAGCGCCACGCCGGCCAGTGTCAGCGCGCTGGGGCGCTGCCGGGTCGTGGCCCACAGCCAGCCGACCACCAGAATCGGGGCGGTGTACTCCAGCAGCAGGGCGACGCCGACCGACAGCCGCGAGACCGCGTTGTAGTAACACACCTGCGCTCCGGCGACCGGGAAGATGCCGTAGAGGACGATCGTGCGCGCGTGCTCGCGGGCCTGCCGCAACCACCCCGGCCGGATCAGCGTCGCCGCGACGGCCAGCACGAGCGCGCCGCCGGCGAGCCGGGCCAGCACCGCCGCTGTCGGCGACCAGCCGGCCTCCATCAGCGACTTCGCCAGGGGGCCGGACATGCCGAAGGTGAGCGCGGAGGCGGCGGCGAACAGCATCCCGAGGCGGAAGTGATCGGCGCGCGGCGTCATCGGCCCTCCTGCGGTCGTATCCGGTCAGGTCATGTCATGAGTAAACTCGATGACGGCCATGACGGTAGGGGCCGAAGGGGTCATGAGTCAAATGCATTTCAGTCATGACACGCAGCTCACATTGCGGGACGCGTGTGCTCTGGTCAACAGCGATCGGGTTCACGGGCGGCCGATCGCCGACCAGGCGGCGCTGGACTCCTTCCTCGATGTCCAGGGATGGACCGGGCGGCGCGACCGCGATGACGCGGAGTTGGCGGCGGTGCACGCCCTGCGTGACCGGGTCGGCGCGATCTGGGCGGCCGCCGGCCGGGGGGCCGGGGCTGAGGAGGACGCGGTTGCCGCGGTCAACGCCCTGCTGACCGATACCCACGCGGCACCGTGGCTGACCCGTCATCCGGAGATGCCGCAGTGGCACCTGCACCTGGCGTCGTCCGACGACCCGTTGGCTGCGCGGATGGGTGCCGAGATGGCGATGGCACTGGCCGACCTGATCCGCGCCGGGGAGTTGCGGCGGCTCAAGACCTGCGCGGCTCCCGATTGCGATGCTGTCCTGATTGACCTGTCGCGCAACAGATCCCGGATGTTCTGTGACACCGGGAACTGCGGCAACCGCCAGCATGTGGCGGCCTACCGCGAGCGGCGCCGCGAGACCTGACCCTGTGGATGGCGGGAATCGCCGGATACCGTCGCGGCCTAGCGTGAGGAATGCCGCCGATTCTTCTCGGGGTGGGCCCGGTGACGATCGGGGTCATCGGCCCGCAACCCGGCACCGGCCACAACGCCACGGCGGACGCCGCGCTGGAATCCCTCGACGACCCGGTCGCCCTGCTCGGTGACCGCGTGGTCGGCGTCGACGATCTGCTGGCGACCGTGTTCGCCGATGTGCTGGGCCCGGCGTGTGCGGCGGTGACGGTGGTGCACCCGACCTGGTGGCCGCGGCGCCGGGTGGAGCGGGTGCGCGCCGCCGCCGCGGTGACGGCCGCGACGGTGACGGCGGTGCCACGATCGGAACTGCTGCGCCGGCACCGCGGTGGGGATCCGGTGGTGGTGGAGATCGCCACCGACCGCGTCGCGGTCTGCCGCCGCGGACCGGTGCGGCTGCTCGGCCGGCGCGATCACGCTGGAATCGCGGCACTCGTTGCCCACCGCGCGGGCGGGACACCCGTCCTCATCGACGCCCCCGATTCGGTTCCCGGCGCGGCGCACACCGCCGACGAAGTTCGGAAAGCGCTGGCGGACAGCGGTATCGACGCCCGGACCGTCGACATCTACCGGCCGCCGGACGCCCCCATGGCCGCGTCCACCGCCCGGCGGCGGCCATGGATCACCGCGGCGGCGCTCACCGCCACGGCGGTCACGGTGGTCACGGTGACCCTGGCGGTGGCGATGTGGCCGCGCACCACAGACGCCCCGGGACCGGAGGCGGTTGCCCTGGTGGAGGGCCGCGTGGCGGTCGAGATCCCGCCGGACTGGGCGGTGCGGCGGGTGACGGGCGGGCCGGGGTCGCGGCGGGTCGAGGTCACCTCGCCCGCCGATGACCGATCCGTGTTGCACATCACCTCCGCCTACACCCCCGAGGGCACGCTCGCCGAGGCCGCCGCGGTGCTGGAACGGGTGGCCGCCGCTGAACCGGCGGTATTCGGTGACTTCGAGGCCGCCGCCGAGATCGCCGGACGCCCGGCGCTGACCTACCGGGAGGTCCGCCCCGGCCGGGTGGTCAACTGGGCGGTGGTGCTCGACGGGGCGATGCGGATCGGTATCGGCTGCCAGAGCGCGCCCGGCCGGGAGCAGTCGCTGGGCAGCGTCTGCGCGGCGGCGATCGCCTCTGCCCGGGATATCGGTGCCCGGGATACCGGTGGAACCGCGCCGGCGCCGGGTGCGTCGAACTGATCAGACCGCCCGGTGAGGGCCCGGTCACGGCGGAGGAGAGCCACCGTCACCGAGGCTCTTCCCGGGCGGTCAGCGCCGTTTTGACCCGCCGGTGTTTACGCAGGTAGAGTGCGCCGTTGGCGTACGGTACGCCGCGGATACCCTCCGCGGCCGTAAGCCGGGTTTCTCGGGTCAGTGTTGGTCGCCGGGAAGTCGCCCGACCGTCACCGCCTGACCGGCACCCGGCTCGCCCGGGAATCACCCGAGAAAAGGAAGGTCACACGCTGTGCCCACATACACGCCGAAGGCCGGTGACACCACGCGTTCGTGGTACGTCATCGACGCCACCGACGTGGTGCTCGGCCGCCTCGCCGTTGCTGCAGCCACCCTGCTGCGCGGCAAGCACAAGCCGACATTCACGCCCAACGTCGACGGCGGTGATTTCGTCATCGTCATCAATGCCGACAAGGTCGCTATCGCGACCACCAAACTCACCGGCAAGTTGGCCTACCGCCACTCGGGCTATCCCGGTGGCCTGCGGTCCCGCACCATCGGCGAGGAGATGGCCAAGCACGCCGACCGGGTCGTCGAGAAGGCGATCGTCGGAATGCTGCCGCACAACAAGCTGAGCCGTCAGATCCAGAAGAAGCTGAAGGTTTACGCGGGCCCGGATCATCCGCACACCGCGCAGCAGCCGATTCCATTCGAGATCAAGCAGGTGGAGCAGTGAGCGACAATACCGACATCCCGGAGACCCCCGACGTGCCCTCCGACGCGCCTGACGCCGAGGCTACTGAGGTAGTGGCGACAGAGGCGACAGAGCCGACAGAGGCGGTAGAGGCGGTAGAAGCGGTAGAGGTGGCCGAAGTGGCCACCGAGGCCCCCGACGCCGCTGCCGAGCCCGTCGTCGAGGCGACTCCCCGTCCGCCGGTGATCCTCGACCGGCCCATCCAGACCGTCGGCCGCCGCAAGGAGGCCGTGGTGCGGGTGCGCCTGATGCCCGGCACGGGGCAGTTCAACCTCGACGGCCGCAGCCTCGAGGCGTACTTCCCCAACAAAGTGCATCAGCAGCTCATCAAGGCTCCGCTGGTCATCGTCGACCGGGTGGACAGCTTCGACATCCACGCCCACCTCGACGGCGGCGGCCCCTCCGGGCAGGCCGGCGCGCTGCGTCTGGCCATCGCCCGGGCGCTGATCCTGGTGCAGCCCGAGGACCGTCCGGCGCTGAAGAAGGCCGGCTTCCTCACCCGTGACCCGCGCGCCATCGAGCGCAAGAAGTACGGCCTCAAGAAGGCCCGCAAGGCGCCCCAGTACAGCAAGCGCTGAGCAGTCCTTTTCGGCAGCCCTGCTTCGGCAGTCGTGCCGCACACTCGCCGGGTGTCCCGTATCGCTGGGGCACCCGGCGAGTGCGTTCTTGCGTCCGCGGGCCGTTACCCTCATGTCCATGGGCCGACTGTTCGGGACCGACGGTGTCCGCGGTGTCGCCAACCAGGAACTGACCGCCGAACTGGGTGTGGCACTCGGCTCCGCGGCGGCTCGCCGGCTCGCCTGCTGCACCGGTCGTCGCGTCGCCGTCGTCGGGCGTGACCCACGCGCCAGCGGCGAGATGCTGGAGGCCGCAGTCATCGCCGGCATCACCAGCGAGGGTGTCGACGTCCTTCGCGTCGGAGTGCTGCCCACTCCGGCGGTGGCCTATCTCACCGACGCCTACGACGCCCACTTCGGGGTGATGATCTCCGCTTCGCACAACCCGATGCCCGATAACGGCATCAAGATCTTCGGCCCCGGTGGCCACAAACTCGACGACGACACCGAGGACCGCATCTCCGAACTGCTGGCCCAGGGCCCCGGGTTACGGCCCACCGGTGCCGATATCGGCCGCGTGCTGCGTGCCGACGACGCCCTCGACCGCTATCTCGCGCACATCGTCGGCGCGGCCACCGCTGTCCTCGACGGACTCACCGTCGTCGTCGACTGCGCCAACGGCGCCGCCTCGGTCGCCGCGCCGCGGGCCTACGCCGCGGCCGGCGCCCGCGTCGTGGCCATCAACGCCGAGCCCGACGGTCTCAACATCAACGACGGGTGCGGCTCCACTCACCTGGGCCCGCTGCAGGCTGCGGTCGCCGCCCACGGCGCCGATCTCGGCCTGGCCCACGACGGCGACGCGGACCGGTGTCTGGCGGTCGACGCCACCGGCCGCGTGGTCGACGGAGACGCCATCATGATGATCCTCGCGCTGGCCATGCGCGACGCCGGTCAGTTGGCCTCCGACACCCTGGTCACCACGGTGATGAGCAATCTGGGGTTGCACCTGGCCATGCGTGACGCCGGAATCGCGGTGCGCACCACCGGAGTAGGCGACCGCTACGTCCTCGAGGAGTTGCGGGCCGGGGCGTTCTCCCTCGGCGGCGAGCAGTCCGGCCACATCGTGATGCCCGCCTTCGGCACCACCGGTGACGGCATCCTGACCGGCCTGCTGCTGATGTCCCGGATGGCACGAACCGGGTTGCCGTTGGCCGAACTGGCCGAGCCGATGCAGACGATGCCCCAGGTGCTCATCAACGT
>JBFYOQ010000028.1:0-3113 GCA_041303735.1 Mycobacterium sp. | reverse complement strand
GCCGGCCTGAGTCTGGTGCGATCAGCTGATGTGCTTCAGGTAACCGGCGCGATCGACGGCGCCGGGCGCGAGCTGGCCTACGAATGAGGCGGCACCCGGGCCGCCATGGTGATGAGGTGAGGAAGTCATGCCCGGAATTGCAGAAATTGCGTTAGGAGCGGCGCCGATCGCCGGCGGTGCGTTGATGGGATTGGTGGCCGGCAACCTCAAGGGCCCGGACTTTCGCGGGATGATCAAATCGGATCTCGAACTGCTCGAGTTGATTCCGCCGGAGAACACCTCGCTGCGGGCAGATCTCGAGGCCAGTATCAACCGGCGCATCGGCGACCTGATCGTCACCACCGAGAAGAACCGCGAACTGCGCGAGGCTGCGTCCAGCTACAAGGGAAACTGGCGCGACAGTGTGCTGTTCCTGTGCGCGTTGTTGTTCACCATCGTCTGGTGGAACGTGCCGCACAGTCGGACCAACTGGCTGGTGATGTTCGTCGTCTTGATCGCGCTGACCATCGTCGTCGGTCTGTATGCCGGACGCGGGATCCTGCGCGCATTGCGCAGCGTCGGCAAACGTGCCAAGGAGCCCGACTCAGCGTCCTAGCCTCGCGCTGAAGAAGTCCGACATCGCCTGCCAATGCCGTTCGGCGGCCGCCTCGTCGTAGGGGGCGTTATCGGCCACGGCGAATCCGTGCGCGGCCGGATACCACTCGATGACATGCTCGACTCCCGCCGCGGTGAGCGCGGCGTCGAGGATCTCTGATTGTTCCGGGGTGTAGGACGGGTCATCTTCGGCGGCTCCGACGTACACCGCCGCGGTGATCTTCTCGGCCAGCAGATGTGGGCTATCCGGTCCTTCGGTGACCAGTCCGCCGCCGTGGAAGGACATCGCCGCGGCCACCCGTTGCGGCACCCGGCCCGCCACCATCAGCGACGTGCGCCCGCCCATGCAGTAGCCGCAGGTGCCGAACCGCTGCCCGGAGACCTCCGGGCGTGCGGCCAGGTAGTCGAAGAACCGGCCCGCGTCGGCGGCCATCACCTCTGGGGTGATGGCGTGCATCATGGCGAACAACCGGTTACGTTCGGCCGCGTCGCCGAAGACGCCTGCCATATCGAACGGCGCCCAGTCGCCGCTGCGGTAGTAGACGTCGGGAACCAGGACTGCGTAGCCCAGCGAGGCCAGCCGGGTGGCCATCTCGCCGAACACCGGCCGCACGCCACCGGCGTCGGGGTACATCACGATCCCGGGCCACGGTCCTGCCGCGTCTGGTGTGGCGAACATGACAGGGCAGGAGCCCTCGGGCATCGCGATCGTGTCAGTCACACTCGGCATGGCACCGTTTCTACTCCCCGTGCCCGGACGTAAGCTGATCGACGTGCCGATTCCGACCCCGTACGAGGACCTCCTGCGCCTGATTCTGGAGTCCGGCACGCGTAAATCCGACCGGACCGGCACGGGCACCCGAAGCCTGTTCGGCCACCAGCTGCGCTACGACCTCGCGGCCGGTTTCCCGCTGCTCACCACCAAGAAGGTGCACCTGAAATCGGTGATCTACGAGCTGCTGTGGTTCCTGCGCGGCGATTCCAACGTCGAGTGGCTGCAGCAACACGGCGTCACCATCTGGGATGAATGGGCAAGCCCGACAGGCGATCTGGGGCCGGTCTACGGAGTCCAGTGGCGGTCCTGGCCGACACCGTCGGGTGAGGGCGTCGACCAGATCAGTAACGCCCTCGAACTGATCCGGACCGACCCGGACTCCCGCCGCATCATCGTTTCGGCCTGGAACGTCGCCGACATCCCGAAGATGGCGCTGGCGCCGTGCCACGCGTTCTTCCAGTTCTACGTGGCCGACGGCAAGCTCAGCTGCCAGCTCTACCAGCGCAGCGCCGACATGTTCCTGGGCGTGCCGTTCAACATCGCCAGCTATGCGCTGCTCACCCACATGATGGCCGCCCAGGCCGGACTGGGCGTCGGCGACTTCGTCTGGACCGGCGGCGACTGCCACATCTACGACAATCACATCCAGCAGGTAACCGAGCAGCTCAGTCGCGATCCCCGGCCCTACCCAGAACTCGTTCTGGCGCAGCGTGATTCGATCTTCAACTACACCTACGCCGACGTCGAGATCCGCAACTACGACCCGCACCCGGCCATCAAAGCCCCGGTCGCGGTCTAGGCAACGCCTATGACCGTAGGCCTGATCTGGGCCCAGTCGACCTCCGGTGTGATCGGGCGCGACGGCACCATCCCGTGGCGGGTGCCCGAGGATCTGGCCCGCTTCAAGGAACTGACCATGGGACACACCGTGGTGATGGGGCGGCGGACCTGGGAGTCGCTGCCGCGGTCGGTGCGCCCACTGCCCGGCCGGCGAAACATCGTGCTCACCCGCAACCCGGACTACCAGGCCGACGGGGCTGACGCCGTCACCTCCATCGAGGCGGCGCTGGCTGAACCGCAGACCTGGGTGATCGGCGGCTCGGAGATCTACCACCTCGCACTGCCCGCGGCCACCCGCTGCGAGGTCACCGAGGTGGAGATCGACCTGCGCCTGGAAGACGACGACGCGCTGGCCCCGGTGCTCGACGAGTCCTGGGTTGGGACCTCCGGTGACTGGCACGACAGCACCTCGGGTTTGCGCTACCGGTTTCACAGCTTCCTGCGCCCATGACCCTCAGCGCCGCCGAGGCCCGGCGGGTCGCGGTGGCCGCTCAGGGCTTCGGTACCGCGCGGCCCACTGCGGTGACACGGGCCGATCTGCGCCGGCTGATCGGGCGTCTCCAGGTACTGCAGCTGGACTCGGTGTCGGTGGCGGTGCGCGCCCACTACGCGCCGGTGTTCAGCCGGCTCGGCCCCTACGACCGCGATGTTCTGGATCGGGCGGCGTGGAGTCATACCGCGCGGACGCCTCGGCTGCTGGTCGAGTACTGGGCACACGAGGCCGCGCTGATGGCCGTCGAGGACTGGCCGCTGATGCGCTGGCGAATGGGCGAATACGTCCACGGCCGTTGGGGAGTCGAGATCGTCAAGGACAACCCGCGCCTGGTCGACGCCGTCATCGGTGCGGTGACCGAACTGGGCCCGAGCACCGCCGGTCAGATCGAAGCGCATCTGCAGCACGGCA
>JBFYOQ010000027.1:0-26295 GCA_041303735.1 Mycobacterium sp. | reverse complement strand
CCGCGCCGGCGTCCCCCGGTGTCGAGCCAGTAGCCCTCGCCGCGGTCCCGGGCGCCGATGCTCAACCGAACGATGCCATCCGGACCTGGGTCGACGCCCCTGTTGGTCACCGAACTCCGGCGAACCAACGGTTCCAGGCACTCATGCCAGACGTTCTCCAGCGTCACCGACCAGTAGCGGGTGTCCGGGGGACGGAAGGCCAGTTCCAAACTCTGATGCGGCTCGAGGTCGAATGTGCCGAGCATGTAGAGGTTGTCGGGAGTGGTGTTCTCCCCGCCGAGTGCGGCGGCGTGTGCGGTGATGAGCGTGTTCGGCGAGCGCAGCAGATCGGGCGCGACGGTGCGGTGCAGGGTGGCGAGCTTCGCGATCGACCATCCCATCGCGGTCAGCTGATCCGCCAGCAGTTCGTCGGTGATCGCCGCCGGAGGCCGCACCTCGCCGATGCGCGTGATCTCCAGTCGCGCAGGGACCTCGGTCAAGGGGTCGGAGACGTAATTGCGCACCACGATCGACGTGGCGTCCTCGGGGACCTGCACCCACTGAGCCCCGTCGAGCTCGGCATCGGTGGGCCGCGTCGCGGCGAAGACGACAGTGAAACGCCCGTCATCGAGTCGCAGATCACTGTCGGAGAGGTAGTTGCTCATTCGGCGCGGGTTCATGCCGGTGCCCGCCAGCACCTGCAGTCCGAGATAGGTCGAGGTGCCTCGGGTTCCGGTGACCCGGTAGCTGCGGTCACCGCTGATCATGGCCAGCGGGTAGGACCCGTGCGGGTTGGGGCCGCCCACGAATCGCAGGGGCGTGCACATCTCGACGAAGTGCGGGTGGTCCGGGTCGGTGTCGACCGACAGTTCGGTGCAGAGCGCGGTGATCCGGTTGATCACCCGCAGCCCCTCGAGCAGTTCCCGTTCGTCGCGGGCATCCTGGGTCACCATGTCGGTCATATCCGCCAGCATCGTGCGGACAAAGGCCCATGCCTCCAGGGATTTCTGGCCATACGCGGCGGTCACCGCGCGACTGTAACCCGTTGGTCTTGCCGCGGACCGTGCTTTCCGATCCCGGCCGACATGGCTTTCAGTGCGCGGCCTTGCGTCCGCCCGTCGGACTGTAGGGCTCGCTGATCAGGGTCCAGTGGTTGCCTGATTCGTCTCGCCGGTAGGACAACTCGCGCAGGACGGCCAGCGTCATCGCCAGTCCGCGGCCGCGTTCGGCCATCGGGTCGGGCATCGCGACAGCGCTCAGGTCGATATCGGCCGCCGATCCCGTGTCGCTGAATTCGATGCGCACCTCATCGCGAAGAAGATGTAACTCCATCCTCAGTTCCACTGGACGCCCCTGCGTGGCGTGCTCGACGATGTTGGCCGCCACCTCGCCGACGGCCGTGGCGACATCCATCCGGACGCCTTCTGGGATTGCGGCGTCGCCGGACAACGCCTCATCGAGGATGTCCTGTATCTCATCGAGCGTCGCCGGCCCGGTGTGCGTCTCGAAGACGATGGTCTGAGGATCGCGGTCGAAAGCCTCGTCCGCTGTTGGGCATGACTTCAGGAACTCGTCGAGCTTTGCCAGGTCGAGCACCGACTGCACCTGCCGGTTGGCCGCTGCGACGCGCAGGTCACCACCCCGCCGCCTCGCCGCCTTGAGGCCGAAGATCAGCGCCCCCAGGCCCGACGAGTCGAGGTTGTCCACCCCTGACAGGTCGACCACGAGACGGGTATTTCCCGACTCCACCAGGGACTGCAATTGCTCCCTCAGCCCGGGGGCCGCGATCACATTGAGCCGGCCGGAAGGGCTTACCACCATCGCCCCGGATGGAGAAGACCGAGTCGGACTGTGGCCCATTCCTAGGCCTTCCCGTTCGCCATAACGCGCTGATCATATCGGTCCGGGCGCCATCTTCGTCTGGCTCTGACGATAACGAGACTGCCACGCAGCCGCGCTCAGGCGGTAGGTGTGCCGCAGACCCGCAAACCGCCCATACTGGTGCAATGGTTCGAATGCGCCTGCCGGAATCGGCGTGGGCGCGCAACCTGGGACTGTTCCTTCTTGTGACCCTCGGCTACCTGGCCGGGGCGCTGCTGTCGTTGACGGCCTTCGGCGCCTCCGAGTTGGGTCCCGCCTTCTTCCCCCCCGCCGGTGTGACCGTGGCGGCGATGCTCCTCACTCGCCGTGCGAGGTGGCCTGCGGTGATCCTCGCCATCATCGTCGCCGAAAGTGCCGTCGACATCCGTGAAGGCTACGAATTGTCGGCGATCATCGGCTACGCGCTGGCCAACTCGGTCGAGCCCCTGGTCGGGGCGTCACTGGTGCTGGCCCTATGCAAGGGCGTACCGGATCTGCGCCGGCGGCGGGATCTGATCCTCTTTGTCGCCGGCGCCTGTCTGGCCGGTCCCGCCGTCGGTGGCCTTATCGGTGGGGCGAGCGTCGCCATTCAGTTCAACGTCGGATGGCCCGGAGCGGCGCTGCGCTGGTTTGCCAGCGACGCTATCGGGGCACTTGTGGTGGCCGCACCCATTCTTCTCTGGCGCAAGCAATGCCACATTCTGAAAGAACGGCCCGTCGAGACGTTCGGCATCCTGGGCACCACTGCGGTGCTCGCCTGGCTGGCGATTTGGACTGGACTCTCGCCATCGTTGTTGATCCTGCCGGTGCTGGCGTGGTCCGCGCTGCGCCTCGACGTCCTGGGCGCGGCACTGGCGGGTGCCGGCGCGGCTTTCGCGGCCAATCTGAGGGCGGCCTCGGGGCTCAGCCTCCTGGAGGGCGTGGCTTTGTCGTCGTCGGGACGGATCGTGTTGATTCAGGTGATCATCGCGGTCGACGTGATCCTGGCGATGCTGATCGCCCAGGAGGGCGCCGCCAGGCGTGAAGCGGCGCGGGAACGCGCTATCGCGCAACAGGAACGCCGGCGCCTGCAGAACGTTGCGGAGGTACTGCACTCCGCGGCGCATCCCGAGGCCGCGGCCGAGGTGCCGGGTGTGGACTATCGAGCCCTGTACGAGCCGGCCGAGAGTGCCGTCGGTCTCGGTGGTGACTGGTACTCGATCCTTCCCCTGGGCACGAACCAGATCTACCTGTCGGTCGGCGATGTCATGGGGCACGGACTGACAGCTGTTGAGGACATGGCGCAGTTGCGCAGTGCCGGTAACGCGTACGCCCACCAGGGGCTGTCGCCCGCGCAACTGGTGTCACAGCTGAATCACTTCGCGAGCAACGTCAGTCACGGTGAGTTCGCGACAACGATCGTCGCGCTGTTCGAAACGGGCAGCGGCCGGCTGTCCTACAGTGCGGCGGGTCATCCGCCGGCATTGCTGCGCCGCGCCGAAACCGCGGAGGTGATTCGGCTCGGCGATGCGGCCGGACCGGTGCTGGGACCTCTCGATGCCGCCACGTACACCCAGAGCTGTGTACAGGTCCATCCCGGCGACGTTCTCATCATGTACACCGACGGACTGGTGGAGGCGGCCGATCACGGGTTCGATGCGGGAATCGACCACCTCGAGCAGGTGATGACATCGTGGACCCCGGACGCCCTGCTGGACGTTCAGGCTCTGGTCCGGGAGGTCGCTCCCCGGCCGCATTCGGACGACGTTTGTCTGCTCGTCGTACGGTTCAGGTCCACGCGGCCGGATCATGTCGCCGAGCCGGTGCTGCGGTAACTCTCGACGCGGCGGGGCAGGCGTCGCCACGGTGCCTAGACTCCCGCTCATGTACAGCCCGACGTGGGACTCCATCTCAACCCATCCGCTGCCGCAGTGGTACGACGATGCCAAGCTCGGGATCTTTCTGCACTGGGGTCTGTACTCGGTGCCGGGCTGGGCGCCGCAGGTGCCCGACATTCAGGAACTGCTCAGGGACAAGGGACCCGCGGAGATGCTGCGGGACAACCCGTATGCCGAGTGGTATCTCAACTCCAGCCGGCTGGAGGGCAGCCCCACCTGGCACCACCAGCGTGACACCTACGGCCCCGGCGCCACCTATGACGACTTCATCGCGACCTTCGACGACGGCACCGCGGATGCCGACATGGACTCCATCGCACAGGTGTGCAGGGATGCCGGAGCCGGCT
This sequence comes from Mycobacterium sp., assembly GCA_041303735.1. Classification (GTDB taxonomy): domain Bacteria; phylum Actinomycetota; class Actinomycetes; order Mycobacteriales; family Mycobacteriaceae; genus Mycobacterium. Next base: position 22,232 of record JBFYOQ010000027.1, on the reverse strand, counting down.
ACGTGGTGCTCACCACCAAACACCACGACGGATTCTGTCTGTGGCCCAGTGCGTTGGAACACCCGCGCAAGGGCCGCTACCACGCCCGCCGCGACATCGTCGGGGACCTGACTCGCGCCGTCACCGCCGCGGGCATGCGGATGGGTCTGTACTACTCCGGCGGCTACGACTGGCCCTACAACGATGCGCTGCTGGAGAACCCCGCAGACAGCTTCCTCGCCGTGCCGCACGGCGGAGATTACGTGGCCTACGCCACCGCGCATGTGCGTGAGTTGATTCAGCGCTACCAGCCGTCGGTGCTGTGGAATGACATCTGCTGGCCGGCCGGCGGTGACCTGCCGGGACTGTTCGCCGAGTATTACAACGCTGTTCCCGACGGCGTGATCAACGACCGCTGGCTCGAGTCGCCGCAGCACCGGGGCGCGGTCACCGATACGCTGGCCCGCCTGGGTGGCGTTCTGGTGCAACGGTTCTGGTCCTTCATCCCCGAGAAGAGCAAGACGCTGACCTTCCCGGCCAACCACCACTACGACATCCGCACTCCGGAGTACGCCACGTTCGCTGCGATCGAGGCCAAGAAGTGGGAGTCCACCCGCGGGGTAGGGCATTCCTTCGGCGCCAACCGCAACGAGCGCCCCGAGGACATCGTCACCGCCACCGAACTCGTGCGGTCCTTCGCCGACATCGTGTCCAAGAACGGCAACCTGCTCATCGGCATCGGCCCCGACGAACACGGCCGCTTCCCCGCCGAGCAACTGGTGCCGCTGCGCGGGCTCGGTGACTGGCTGCGGGTCAACGGCGAAGCGATCGTCGGCACCCGGCCGTGGACGATTGCCGACACCGTCACCACCGAGGGAACGCCGGTTCGGTTCACCGCCCGCGACGGCGCCGTCTACGCGATCCTGCTCGACGTCACCGGGCGCGAGTTCGGTATCCGCGGAGTCGACGCCACCGGTGTGAGCGAGGTGCGACTGCTCGGCATCGCCGAGCCGGTCGACTGGCGTGTGGATGACGGCATGCTGGTAGTCCGGCTTCCCGAACGGCTCGCCGTCGCACCGGCGCACGTGCTGGCACTGGGCCGTGGCGCGCGGCCGCTCACCGCCCGTTGACGGTGTTGCCGAGTCCGGATCTGCTCACATCCGTTGTGCCGGAACGGATCGTGACCGCATTGTTGACACCGGAGACGATGAGCTGCTCGGCCGCCTCGATGGTGACGATGTTGGCCACACCGGAGACGTCCACCCGCCCGCACCGGCCGCTGAGGGTGACGGCGTTGCCCACCCCGCTGATGTTGACGTCGTTGCCGACGCACACGATGGTGCGCTCGTTTCCGGTTCCGGCCACGCTCACCGTGCCACCGGGCGGCACAGGCTCCTCACCGGACCCCGGCGGGACGGGATCTTTCGGAATGACCGTAGCGGGCACTGGCGGCATCCGGTCGACCTGCGCCACCGGCATTCCGACCACCGTCTTGTCGGCGGCGTCGGCGATCAGCGCACCACCGCTGATGACCAGGCCCACGATCAGCACGCCCAACAGCGCCCACCCCGCTCGGATCACCGGCCGCCCCAGGTGACGGGCAGTTGGACGAGCCCGGACGCCAGCGCGTCGGTGTTGATCGTCAGCGCCGAGGCGTCCACGGCCAACCGCATATCCGGGAATCGCGGAATCATCTGTGCGAACACCGAGGTGAGTTCCATGCGGGCCAGCGGTGCCCCCAGGCAGTAGCGGCCCCCGAACCCGAACGACAGATGCGGTGCGCCGAGTCGATCGAAGTCCACCGCGTCGGGGTTGGGAAATGCGGCCGGGTCGTGGTTGGCCGAACCGGGATCGAGCAGAACGAGATCGCCCTCACCGATCACCACCCCGGCAATGGAGATGTCCTCACGCGCCCAGCGGGGAATGCCGACGCCGCCGACCAGCGATGCGCGCAGCATCTCCTCGCACGCCTTCGGAATCAGTGCGGGGTTCTCCAGCAGCCTCTGCCACCGGCTGCGGTCGCTGAGCAGTTGCACCGACTGCGCCCAGATCTGGGTGACGGTGGTCTCGTATCCGGCGAACAGCAGGGCCATCGTCAGTACTGCGATCTCCACATCGGCGAGGTCGTCGTGAGCGCACAGCGCCGAGATCACGTCGTCGCCGGGTTTGCGGCGCTTCTCGGCGACCAGGCCGACGCCGTAGTCCACCAGTGCCGCCATACCCGCACCGGATTCGGCGATGTCGTCGGCGAAGGCTGCGGCATCCACCCATACCCGGAACTTCTCGCGGTCGCCGTAGGGGACACCGAGCAACTCGCAGATCACCAGGACCGGAAGCGGGTGTGCTACGACGGCATGCAGGTCAGCCGGCTGACCGGTGTCCGCGAGCCGGTCCAGGCGTTCAGCGGTCAACGCCTCCACCCGGACCTGCAGCGTGCGTAGCCGGCGCGGGGAGAAGAGCGGCTGAAGCAGGTCGCGCATCCGCCGGTGCCCCTGTGGCTCGGACTCGAACTCACCGATCGGGCCGCCGAACAACGCCGACGCCCGGCTGCGCGGCGCGGTCTGCGGGCTGCGGTGCGATCGGCCCAGGCACTCGTCGTCCATCAGCGCCCGCACCTCGGCGTACCCGGTGACCAGCCACGCCTCGTCGCCCACCGGCGTCAGAACTTTGTGGATGGGGCCGGCGGTCCGCAGCGCCAGCAGTTCCGCACCGGCTCGCAGCGGATGCGGCTGGGCGAAAGGCAGTCGCGGCGTCATCCTTCGACTATGGCCGCCCGCGGACCGTTTCGTCAGTGCATTTCGCGCCCCATTCGCCGACAGGCCGCGGTGTAACCTTTGCTGACAGGCGAAGGGAGCCGGCGGGCGTGAAGCTGCTGTTGCCGCATCAGGTGGTCGAACACAAGGTCAGATCGGACTTCGACCGCGACATCCGGGCCAGGTTCTTCCGCGGTCTGGACTTCGCCGGCCCGCAGGGCGACCCGGGCTGGTTCGGGCCGGGCAGCGCGGTGTGGAAAGTGCATTCACACACCACGGCGCTGATCTTCGGGTTGCAGTGCGCGGCCTTCATGGAGCGGCTCGACCCCAGCATCTTCTGGATGGGGACCGATCACTCCCGCGTCGTCGAACGCGACGAGGACGGCAACCCCACCGGACGCTTCGACATCGAGGGCGCCCAGCTTCGCCTCGGACATTCGGTGGCGTTCTTCATCGGCACCGCCTACGGATCCACGGCGACCGCGGAGAAACTGGCGCAGACGGTGCGCGCCATGCACCACACCATCAAGGGCGTGCGGCCCGACGGGCTGCCCTACGACGCCGACGACCCGGAGTGGCTGCGGTGGAACTACGCGACGGTGGTGTGGGGCATCGCCACCGCGCACGAGATGTACCACCCGCTGCCGCTGAGCGATATCGACCGCTACTACGCCGAATTCGTCCGGGTCGGCCACGCACTCGGCGGAACGGACCTGCCGGCCACCAAAGCCGACACCCTGGAATGCCTGCGGTCCTACCTGCCGCGGCTGGCGCTGACCCACGGCGCGGCGACGTCCACCGGGGCGGCCCTGATGGACAACCCCGATGCGCCGGCTGCGGTCAAGTTCTTCGACTGGGCCATCCGCGACGCGATGCCGGACTGGGCCGCCGAGATGGTGATGTACTCGCCCCCGCACCCGGTCGAGCGCGCGGCACGCCGGGCGGCGACGTGGGCAGCGATCAACGGCCCCCAGGCGGCGATGGGCCCGTTGCGTGAGCTCCGGCAGGCGCACCGCCGGGTGGCCGGCGGAACGCTGGTCGATCACACAGAGCCGGCCTATGTCGCGGGATCCGATCCCGTCCGAGACCGCGAGGCCGTCGAGCAGATGCAGTGAGTGTGATCCGGGCCACAACGGGCTCCTGGGATAAGGGAATTCTTAAACTCTCAAACACACACACACGGGTGTGATTTAGGCCGCTTTTAACGCTGTCGACTTGAGACTATTTCAGCCGCAGCGAATTTCACGGCGGATCCTCGCTCGCCTAGCGTGACCAGCAAGCCCCTGCGGACCGCAACCAGGTTGTGTTCTGTGCGCGGCACCGATCATCTGAGCACTGGCTGAGTCAGTGACGCGCGATGGCATCTACCGCGGAATCTTTTGTCGGTCCGGGCCGTTAAAATAATGCAAAACCGGTTACCAGGATTGTTGCTGTCCTTTTGTGTTTGCTCGTGTTACCGGACCGTTTTTTCCACTGATATGCGGCCCGCCGCGCCTGTGCGCAGGCAGGGCCCGATGAAGGCGAGGAAGATCATGGCGAAGACCACCGGAGCTGCTGCGGTCGCTGAGAAGCCGGCCGACGCGCTGTGGCTGGCCGCGTTGCCGACCCCGCGGATCACCGTCGCGCAGGACCGTCTGCCCGCACCGGTGCAGGCGGAACCGGCCGAGGGCGTGGTGTCCGGGTTGCCCGCCGCGGTGACGGACATGGCGCTCAGTCGCGACGGCCGTCTGCTGGTGGCCGCGCACTACTCCGCCGACGCGGTGTCGATCATCGACGCGAGCGACCTCACCGTGCGCGCCATCGTCGACGGTGTCGCCGAGCCGCACACCCCGGCCGTGACCGACCGTGCCTACGTGACCTCCGCCGGTATCGCCGAGGATGGCATCGTCGCCATCGACCTCACCACCGGTGTCGCCCTGGCGACCCGGGAGATCGACGGAAACGTCCGCGCCCTGGCCGCCAACGCGAGCGGCGACGTCCTCTTCGTCGCGCGCTGCGATGACGCCGGCGCCGACATCGTCGCGGTCAATGTCGAGACCGGGGCGCCGACGGCGATCCCGGTGTCGCGCACCCCCGGCGCGGTTCTTACCACCGTGCGCCTGAGCGCGGACGGCGCGCGGCTGTACGCCGCGCTCGTGACCGACGATGGTGACTCCGTCGTGGTCATCGACGTGCGGTCGCGGCGCGTGCTGCGCACGATCGGCGTCCCCGGGTCGATCGGCGATATCGCGGTTCACCGCGACGGCCGCCGGGTATTCGCGACAGGCTGGGATGACAACCTCGGCGGGGTCCTCACGGTCGTCGATACCGGCATGGGGCGGGTGGTCGACACCATCGTGATCGGGACTGCGGTCACCCAGGTGGCTCTGACCGCCATGCACGCCTATCTACTCGCCGGTGAGGAGATCACAGTGGTGAACGTCGCCACCGGCAACATCGTCGAAAACATCGGCGTCGGGCGTCCGGTGGCCTGCGTGGCCGTCAATTCCGACGGCTCCCGGCTGTACATCGCCGACTACGACGGCACCGTCGAGGCTCGGTCCACCGCCGGGGACTCCCGGTTGCGCGCGGCGTCCTGACCTTCGGGCCCCGCTGACGCCTAACGGCTGGAGCAGTCCAGCGAGACCGAGATGGTCTGGCTGGTCACCACCGGCACCAGGAAGGTGCCGTTATCGCCCAGACCGGGGCCCACATAGGGCACCCACTGGGTCATAGTGTTCGGATTGCGCACTCCGGTCACCACGCACTTCGACATCGGACCGGTGCCGATCTTGTCGATGGTGACGGTGTAGCCCTGCCGTTGGAGATCGTTGATGGTGTCCTGAGCGGACTCTTCGGCCAACGCCGGGCCGGCGGGCCCGAACACCGCGGCCGCGGCTGCCACCAGCGCGGCGAGTGTCACTGCTGCCCGCATGGCGGCCTCCCGTCGTTGATGCTCATTCGATCACCTGCCTGGTGTATCGCCGCGGGCAGGTCCAGCGTTCCCGATCTCCGAAGCCGAGTTCAACAGCGGTCGGCAATGCCGACCGGGCTGGACTGCTGCGGGGATACGATTCCCGACGTGGACAGCACTATGCAAAAGCACCCGCTCACCGTCGGCGCGATCCTGCGATATGCGGTGAGCGTTCATGGCGACCGGACGGTCACCACCGCCACCGGCGACGGGTTCCGTCACGCCACCTTCCGGGAGGTGGGTGCGCGCGCCGCGCGATTGGCCCATGCCCTGCGCCGGCTCGGTATCGACGGCGACCAGCGGGTCGCCACCTTCATGTGGAACAACCAGGAACACCTCGAGGCCTACGTGGCTGTTCCGTCGATGGGTGCGGTGCTGCACACCCTGAACATCCGGCTGTTCCCCGAGCAGATCGAGTTCGTCGCCTACGAGGCCGAGGACCAGGTGGTCATCGCCGACCTGTCGCTGAGTCCGATCCTGGCACCGGTGCTGCCCAAGATGGAGACCGTGCACACCGTGATCGCCGTGGGCTCCGGTGATCTCACGGATCTGGAAGCCTCCGGTAAGACGGTGCTGCGCTATGAGGACATCCTCGCCGCCGAGTCGGACGTCTTCGACTGGCCCGACGTCGACGAGAACTCCGCTGCGGCAATGTGTTACACCAGCGGTACCACCGGCCACCCCAAGGGGGTGGTGTACGGCCACCGCTCGAGCTACCTGCATTCGATGGCCGCCTGCACCGGCAATGGCATGGGACTGAGCTTCTCGGACAAGGCCTTCCCCATCGTTCCGATGTTCCACGCCAACGCCTGGGGCCTGCCCTATGCCGCCCTGATGGCCGGTGCGGACCTCGTGCTGCCGGACCGGTTCATGGATGCCAAGTCCCTGGTGCACCTGATGGAGACCCAGCGGCCGACGGTGGCCGGCGCGGTGCCGACCATCTGGAACGATGTCATGAACTACCTGGATCGCGAACCGGGCCATGACATCTCGTCACTGCGGCTGGTGGCCTGCGGCGGTTCGGCGGTGCCGGTGACGCTGATGCAGGCCTTCGAGCAGCGCTATGGCGTGCAGATCCGCCAACTGTGGGGCATGACGGAGACCTCGCCGATGGCCACCCTGGCCTGGCCGGCGCCGGGCACGCCGCCGGAGAAGGAGTGGGAGATCCGCGGCACCCAGGGCCGCCCGATGTGCGGGGTGGAGGCCCGCATCGTCGACGACCAGGGCGTGGTGCTGCCCAACGACGGCGTCGCCGTGGGGGAGCTGGAGGTCTGCGGACCGTGGATCACCGGCTCCTACTACCGCAACACCGACCCGTCGAAGTTCGAATCCGGCTGGCTGCGCACCGGCGACGTCGGCCGCATCGACCCGCAGGGCTACATCACCCTGACCGACCGCGCCAAGGACGTCATCAAGTCCGGCGGGGAATGGATCTCCTCGGTGGAATTGGAGAACCACCTCATCGGGCACCCGAACGTGCGCGAGGCCGCAGTGGTGGGCGTTCCCGATGAACGGTGGCAGGAACGTCCGCTGGCCGCGGTGGTGCTGCAGGAGGGCGCTGAGGTGAGCCCGGAGGATCTGCGCGAGTACCTGGCCGACAAGGTGGTCCGGTGGTGGCTGCCCGAGCGGTGGACCTTCGTCGAGGAGATTCCCCGCACCAGCGTGGGCAAGTACGACAAGAAGACGATCCGGTCGCGCCACGCCGACGGCGCCTACGAGGTCGTCACCCTCTAGCGGGGTGGCGCCTAGCGTTCGGCGCGCTGGTAGGCGGTGACGACAGCCGCTCCGCCGAGGCCGATGTTGTGCTGAAGCGCGGCGGTGACGCCGGCCACCTGGCGCTTATCGGCGGTTCCGCGCAGTTGCCAGGTCAACTCCGAGCACTGCGCCAGACCGGTGGCGCCCAACGGGTGGCCCTTGGAGATCAGTCCGCCGGAGGGGTTGACCACCCAGCGTCCGCCGTAGGTGACCTCACCGGCGTCGATCAGCTTGGGCGCCTCGCCCTCGCCGCACAACCCGAGGGCTTCGTACAGCAGCAGTTCGTTGGCCGAGAAACAGTCGTGCAGTTCGATGACCTGGAAGTCCTGCGGGCCCAGGCCGCTCTGGTCGTACACCTTCTGTGCGGCTTGGACGTTCATGTCGTAGCCGATGATGTTCTTGGCCGAGCCGTCGAAGGTCGAGGCGTAGTCGGTAGTCATCGCCTGCCCGACGATCTCGACCGCCTGCTCGGCCAATCCGTGCTCATCGAGGTAGCGCTCCGAGACCAGCACCACCGCGGCTGACCCGTCCGATGTCGGCGAGCACTGCAGCTTGGTGATCGGGTCGGAGATCATCGGCGCCGCCATGATGTCCTCGAGGGAGTACTCGGTCTGGAACTGCGCGTAGGGATTGTTCACCGAGTGCTTGTGGTTCTTGTAGCCGATCTTGGCGAAGTGCTCGGCGGTGGCGCCGTAGGTGCGCATGTACTCACGGCCGGCCGCGGCGAACATCCACGGCGCGACCGGGAACGCCATGTCGTCTATCTCGGCCAGTGCCTTGATGTGACGCAGCAGCGGCGACTCGCGGTCGTCTGCTCCGCCGCCGAGTGAGCCGGGCTGCATCTTCTCGAATCCCAGCGCCAGCACGCAGTCGGCCAGCCCGCCGCGGATCGTCTGCGCGCCCAGATACAGCGCGGTGGATCCGGTGGAGCAGTTGTTGTTGACGTTGACGATCGGGATGCCCGTCATACCCAGCTCGTAGAGCGCGCGTTGCCCGGACGTGGAGTCGCCCGAGCAGTAGCCGACGAAGCCCTGCTCGATCTCGCGGTAGTCGATGCCGGCGTCGGCCAGTGCGTTGGTGCCGGATTCACGGGCCATGTCCGGGTAATCCCAGCCCTCGCGCCGTCCCGGCTTCTCGAACTTGGTCATCCCGACCCCGACGACGTACACCTTGTTGGCCATGACGATCCCTTCTGCTGGCGCGCGGCCTAGTGTAGGCAGAATGTCGCTACGGGTTGTGCAGTGGGCTACCGGCTCGGTGGGAGTGGCCGCGATCAAAGCGGTCCTGGAACATCCCGAACTGGAGCTCGTCGGAGCCTGGGTGCATTCGAAAGCCAAGGCGGGCAGAGACATCGGCGTCCTCGCCGGAGTCGACCCCATCGGCGTGACCGCCACCGACAGCATCGATGAGATCCTCGCCATGGATGCCGACGCGGTCATCTACGCGCCGCTGCTGCCGAACGTCGACGAGGTCACCGCACTGCTGCGGTCGGGCAAGAACGTCGTCAGCCCGGTGGGGTGGTTCTACCCCGGTGAATCCGAGGCGGCGCCACTGCGGGCGGCGGCCGTGCAGGGTGGGGTCACTCTGCACGGCGCCGGTATCGGGCCCGGGGCCGCCACCGAACTCTTCCCCCTGCTGCTGTCGGTGATGTCGACCGGGATCACCCATGTGCGGGCCGAGGAGTTCTCCGATCTGCGCACCTACGGGGCGCCGGACGTGTTGCGCCACGTGATGGGGTTCGGCGGGACGCCGGAAAGTGCGATCCGGGGTCCGATGCAGAAACTGCTCAACGGCGGGTTCTTCCAGTCCGTGCGGTTGATCGTCGACCGCCTCGGCTTCGACGCCGAACCGGTGATCCGCACCAGCCAGCAGGTCGCGGTGGCATGCGCCCCGATCGACTCACCGATCGGGGTGATCGCCCCCGGCGAAGTCGCCGGGCGACGGTTCTGCTGGGACGCGGTGGTCACCAACACCATCGTCGTACGCATCGCGGTCAACTGGCTGATGGGCGAGGAGCACCTGGATCCCGCGTGGTCGTTCGGCGCGGGCGGCGAGCGCTACGAGATGGAGGTGCGCGGGAATCCGAACACCTTCGTCACCGTGAAGGGCTGGCAGCCCGAGACCGTGGAGGAGGGGTTGGTGAGCAACCCCGGCGTGGTCGCCACCGCTGCGCACTGCGTCAACGCCATCCCGGCCACCTGCGCCGCCGAACCGGGCATCGCGGGCTTCTTCGACCTGCCGCCGCTCACCGGTCGCGCCGCGCCCATGCTCGCCCGCCTGCCGTAATATCGCCGCCATGGTGAATCCCCTTGTCGTGGAGGAATCCCGGCCGATTCCCGTCGCGCCGCAGGTGGCGTTCGCCAAGACGATGCCGATGCCGCTGCCGACCCTGTTCCACCGGCGTTACGGCCCCATCCCGCCGATCAAGGCGGTGCGCGATCAGACCGGCGAGTGGGCCACAGTGGGCCAGAGCAGGACCATCGCGCTGTCCGGCGGCGGCACCATGCAGGAGACGCTCACCGACGTCGTGGCGCCTGAGCGGTTCGGCTACACCATCACCGGTATCACCGGCCCGCTGGCGCCGCTGATCGACCATGTCGAGGGCGAGTGGATCTTCGGGCCGCACCAGGTCGGCACAGAGGTCACCTGGCGGTGGACGATTCACCGCAAGTCCGCACTCACCGCTCCGGCGCTGCCGGTGTTCGGCAAGCTGTGGCGGGGTTATGCCCGTCAGTCACTGGAGTCACTGTCGAACCATCTCGCCGGCCGCGGCTGATTCTCTACTGTTCGGAGCGTGAGTCAGAGCCGGCTTCCAAGCGGTCCAGCGCGCGTGCGGCAAGTTCATGACCCAGGGCGACCACCTCGGCGGAACGATGGAAATCCAGGCTGCGACAGGCGGTCCGGGGCACCTCGATGAGAACGTCCGGCGGATAGGCCGCCATCTGGTGGCGTGCCAAAGCGGCCTGGGCGATGTCGATGGTGCGCATCATCACCGCGAAACTGCCGAGCTTGGGCATCGCGGCTTCCCGGACGTCGTCGGCGAGGGCGTCCTCGGCGTCCTCATCGCCGTCGGCATCGTCGGGGATGTCGTCGGGATCGACCACCTCAGCGGCGGTGCCGAACCGGTCGAACAGCGCCGAGGTGCTGCGCAGCAACCGGTTCAGCCGCTCGCGGGTGGCCTTGGTCTCCGGGCCGGCCGGTATGTCGGCGGCCTGATCAGCCTCCATTCCCGAGACACTCACGGCCACAGTCAGATCGGCGTTCGCCGACGCGATCGGTGCCATCGGCAGCGGGTCGAGGATGCCGCCGTCGGCCAGCAGCCGACCGTTGAGAACATGCGGGGCTATCACCCCCGGGATCGCGATCGAGGCGCGGATCGCCTCGGTCAGCAGACCGCGCTGCAACCACACCGACTTTCCCGCGAGCAGGTCGGTGGTCACCGCGGTGTAGGGGATCGGCAACTCCTCGATGGTGACGTCGCCGAGGATCTCGCGGACCGCATCGAGGAACCTGCCCGCCCGGAACACGCCGGCTGCGGTGATGGACGGGTCGAGGAGTCTCAGCACCGCACGCTGGGTCAAGGTGGTGGACCACTCGGTGAACTCCTCGAGCGAGCCCGCCGCGAACAGTCCACCGACCAGGGCCCCCATCGAGGATCCGGCCACGCCGACCACCTCGTAGCCCCGGCTGCGCAGTTCATTGATGACCCCGATGTGGGCGTAGCCGCGCGCCCCGCCGCTGCCGAGCGCAAGCGCCACCCGTTTGGACATCCGATTGTCGTATTTCGCTCGGCGTGATTCCTGGCGGGCCTAGCAGCCGCCGTCGGCCGCGGCTCGAACCGCGATGATGACCGCCGCGCGCTGCGGGTCGGCCAGTTCGGCCCAGGTCTTGTTGAAGGTCACCGGGCTGGGCGCCGTCCACGCCTGTGCTTGTTTGAGGTAGGGCTCCACCAGGGTGTCCGGATCCCCGCCCTGGGTGTCCATCCAGGCCTTGGTGGCCATGCAGGCCTGCGCGTATTGCTCCTCGGTGGATTGCGCGGGGATGTCGATCCTGGTGGTCACCCCGCCCGGCGACAGCCCGATCGGCCCGCCGCCGGGCTCCGCGGCGGGCTGTCCCGCCGGGGCGTCGAGGGCCTCCGATGACGGCTTGTCGCCGCCGCCGGGCGAACACCCCGTCAGAACGACGACGGCGGCGACGACGAGTGCTGCGCCCGCCCACGGGCGGCGATCTGGAGTGCTCAGCATGGGGTCAATCTATGCAACACTGCCCGCCTCTGCGACTACTGCGGGTAATCCTGGGTGACCCGGCCGCGCAGCCGCTCGGTCTTCTCCGGTGTCCAGCCCGGCGGCTGCATGACCGCCGCCCAGGCGTTCACGACGTCCTTGACGTAGCGGTGGCCGTGGCCGTCCGGCACGTTGACCGCGACGGCCATGTCCGCGGAAACCTGAAGGAAGGTCACCACCGGGATCCAGAACATGTCGCCGGAGACGTCGTAGCCGCGCGGCTCGCGCAGCCAGTCGGGTTCGGCGAACAGCAGATTCGGGTTGAACCAGGCGATCGGGTCGGAGGCGTGCTGCAGATAGGCGATGCGCGGGCTGCCCCACGGGGCGTCCGGCCGGGCCAGGTTGTCGGGCCGCGCCGCGAATCGGACGTTGGCGCCGTTGTCGAAGATCGGCAGCCACTCCGGCGAACCGGGATCACGGTTGTCGGTGATGTCGTCGCGCATCGTGTTCTGGAAGGTCGGTCCCGAGAACAGCGCACCGTCGGTGCGGGCGATGATGTTGTTCGGGCTCAGGAACGGTGCCTCGCCGCCGAAGGAGCCAAGGCTCTCGCCGAACACCACGATCTTGGGTCGCTGTGCCTCAGGAAGCGCGCGCACCCGCCTGTCGACTGCCTCGAAGAGGGCTTGGCCGGCCTGGCGGGCGTTCTCCTTGTCGACCAGGAACGACAACCAACTCGGCAGGAAGGAGTACTGCATGCTCACAATCGCGGTATCGCCGTTGTACATGTACTCCAGCGAGTCCGCCTCGGCGGCGTTGATCCACCCGGTTCCGGTGGTGGTGGCCACCGCGATGACCTTGCGCTTGAGCCCGCCCTCGCGCTCCAGTTCCCGGGCGGCCAACTCGGCGGTGGCCCGAATTCCCTTGGCGGAGTTGAGGCCCGCGTAGGCGCGGATGGGTTCGGTGGCGGGGGAGCCGTTGAATTCGGTGAGCTGTGCGACGGTGGGGCCGCCCCGCATGAAGATGCGGCCCTGATGACCCATCGTCTCCCAGGACACCAGGGATCCGGGCCCTCCGGAGCGCAGTGGCGTGGTCGGCGGCGGATGGTTGGGGTCCGTCTCGTCGTTGACCGCTGAGAAGGTCTTGTTCAGCACGCTCATGCCGCCGCGGACCACCACACCGTTGAGCAGGGCGATGCCTACCGACAGCACGAGGATCACGGTGACCACGAATGAAACCCGTGGTGGCGCAATGCGACCCAGCTGGCGGGCCAGGAAGCGCACCAGCCTGCCGACGAGCTGGCCGATCTCCACGAAGGCGAACAGCACCACCACCGCCAGCAGGCCGGCCTGGATGTAGTTGTACCAATGCAGCCGCGGCACGCCCATCAGATCGCGGACGTGGTCCTGCCAGTAGCGGAAGTAGACAATGCCCAGAACCAGCCCGAGCGCACCGACGGCCACCAGGATGGGCCACGCCCACCGCGGCGGGGCCGGGCTGTCGGCGCGGGACCGCATGAATCGGATGAGCCACACTGCGAGAACGCCGATGCCGTAACCGATCGCACCCGCCGCGCCGCTGACGATGCCCTGGAACAGTGGCCCGCGCGGCAGCAACGACGGCGTCAGCGACAACCAGAGAAGGAGCATGCCCACTGCCGTGCCGGTGAAGGTGTAGCGGTGCTGCCACCAGTCGCGCTTGGTCTGCGGTGCGGCCTGAGTCACCCGTGCAGACTAGCGGTGCGTGAACGTCGGCGGTCTCTTGTCGATGAAGGCCGCCATGCCCTCGCTCTGGTCCTCGGTGGCGAACGCGGAATGGAACAGCCGGCGCTCGTAGAGCAGGCCCTCGGTCAGGGTGGACTCAAAGGCACGGTTGACGGCCTCCTTGGCCATCCGGGCCGCCGAATGCGACATCTGCGAGATCGTCGTGGCGACCGCCGCGGCCTCGGTCATCAGGTCCTCGGCCGGCACCACCCTGGAGACCAGTCCGCTGCGTTCGGCTTCGGCGGCGTCGATGGTGCGCCCGGTGAGGATCAGATCCATGGCCTTGGCCTTGCCGATCGCGCGGGTCAGCCGCTGCGAGCCGCCCATGCCGGGCAGCACGCCGAGTTTGATCTCCGGCTGGCCGAACTTGGCTGTGTCGGCGGCGATCAGCACGTCGCACATCATCGCCAGTTCGCAGCCACCGCCCAGCGCGTAGCCGGCCACCGCGGCGATCAGCGGGGTGCGGACGGCCGCGAGGCGGCCCCAGGCGGCGAACAAGTCGGCATCGAAGACCTCCGAGAAGGACAGCTCCGACATCTCCTTGATGTCGGCGCCGGCGGCGAACGCCTTGCCGCCCGCGCCGGTGATGATGATCGCGCCGATGCCGGGGTCGGCGTCGAATTCGGCTGCGGCACGGGTCACTTCATGCATGACCTGGCTGTTGAGCGCGTTGAGGGCGTCGGGCCGGTTGAGCGTGATGGTGCCCACCCGCTGGTCGCGGGTCACCAGGATGGTTTCGTAGCTCACGTGTCCTCCTCTAGAACGTCAGGTCGGGATCGGCGGGGGTGAAGTAGGCGTCGACATCGGCGTCGGTGACCCCGGCCGGCGAGGCGGGCGACCACGTCGGGTTGCGGTCCTTGTCGACCAGTTGAGCGCGGATTCCCTCGACGAAATCGTGCGAGCGCAGCGAGGCGCACGACACCCGGTACTCCTGCACCAGCACGTCCTCGAGGGTGGGCAGCGCGGCGGCCCGGCGCACCGCTGCCAGGGTGACGGCCAGCGCGATGGGGGACCGGGTTCCGATGAGGGTGGCCGCGTCGTTGGCCGGGCCCTCGGTGCGGCCGCGCAGTGCGGCGATGATGTCCGGCACCGTGTCGCGCGCGTAGCAGTAGTCGATCCATCCACGCTGGGCGGCAAGGGGACCCGGCGGCGGCTCCTGGGCGAAGGCGCTCACCGCCGCCTCCGGGCCCGCAGCCGCGACCATGGCGGTGAACGCCTCGAGATCGGCGTGCGGCACGTAGTGGTCGGCGAAGCCCATCGCGATGGCGTCGGCGCCGGAGAACGGGGCGCCGGTCAGCGCGGCATGCAGTCCCATGCCGCCGGGAGCTCGGGAGAGCAGATAGGTGCCGCCGACGTCCGGGATGAACCCGATACCGACCTCGGGCATCGCGATCTTGCAGGTCTCGGTGACCACCCGCACGCTGCCGTGGCCGCTGATCCCCACGCCGCCACCCATCACGATGCCGTCCATGCACGCGACGTAGGGCTTGGGGTAGCGGCCGGTGAGTGCGTTGAGCCGGTATTCGTCGGAGAAGAACCTCCGCGCCTCGGCGCCGCCGGCCTTGGCGCTGTGATAGAGCGCCACCACGTCTCCGCCGGCGCACAGGCCCCGCTCGCCGGCCCCGGTGACCACCACGGCAGTGACGGCATCGTCATCGGCCCAGCTCCGCAGGGCATCGGCCATCGCGGTGACCATCCCGTGGGTCAGCGAGTTGATGGCCTTCGGGCGGTTCAGCGTGATGACCCCGACGCTGCCCTCGACTCGGGTCAGGATCTCGTCGTCGGCCGGCACGCGTCTCCTCGGGGTCATCGAAAGCTTGGACATGCAAGTTTTACCAGGTCATCGCCCCTGTGCCGCGCAGCGGGTACTGTGACGCAAGACGGTCATCCGGATTACGAAACCGAGGTTGTGGATTACTCGGGAACGCATGCGGCAGGCTGTTCGTTGACAGAAGTGTTCGTCTCATGCGGACATACGATGAGGAGAGGATCAACGGTGCGGGAATCCAGCAATCCGGTACTTCGCTCGCTGCCCAAGCAGCAGGGCGGGTACGCGCAGTTCGGCACCGGCATCGCCGGCGCCACCCAGGTGGGCTACCAGGCCCAGCCCTATACATCCGCGCCGCCGCAGGCAGGCGTGTCGAGGTCGCTGACCATCGACGATGTCGTCACCAAGACCGGCATCACCCTGGGCGTGCTCTCGGTGACCGCGGTGATCTCCTACTTCCTGGTGTCGACCAACGTCGGCCTGGCCATGCCGCTCACCCTCATCGGGTCACTCGGCGGCTTGGCCCTGGTGCTGATCGCCACCTTCGGCCGCAAGCAGGACAACCCGGCCATCGTGCTCGGCTACGCGGCTCTCGAGGGCCTGTTCCTCGGCGCCATCTCCTGGGTGTTCGGCAACGCGGTGGTGCAGGGCATCAGCGCGGCCGCGCTCATCACCCAGGCGGTGCTGGGAACGGTCGGCGTCTTCTTCGGCATGCTGGTGGTCTACAAGACCGGCGCCATCCGGGTCACCCCCAAGTTCACCCGCTTCCTGGTGGCCAGCATGGTCGGCGTCCTCGTCCTCATGCTCGGCAGCTTCGTGATCGGACTGTTCTCCGGTGGCGCGGGCCCGCTGCGCGACGGCGGACCGCTGGCGATCATCTTCTCGCTGGTCTGCATCGGCATCGCGGCGTTCAGCTTCCTGCTGGACTTCGACTCCGCCGACCAGATGATCCGCGCCGGCGCACCGGAGAAGGCGGCCTGGGGCATTGCGCTGGGCCTGACCGTCACCCTGGTGTGGCTGTACCTGGAGATCCTGCGGCTGCTGAGCTACTTCTACTCCAGCGACCGCTAGGCACTGTCTGCATCGATTCTGCGCTCAGATCGCGATTCATCAACAGATCGCGATCTGGGCGCAGACTCGTTTCGGGGCGAGCCGCGATGCTTGCCGTGTGGTCAGAGTCGACGGCCCATTCCTCGGCTCCGAGGCGCTGAGCCGGGGACTGGTTCGCAAGCACGAATTACGCTCGATGTACTTGGCCCACTTTCCCGGGGTGTACTTCCCCGCTGATATGCGGCCGAACTTCGCCCAGCGCGTCGAAGCGGCGTGGCTCTGGTCGCATCGGCAGGGCGTCGTCGCCGGCCTGACGGCAGCGCGTCTCTGGGGTGCGAAGTGGATCGACGACGCGCAGCCTGTCGAATTGATCTGGCCGAATGCACGGCCGCCGCGAGGTATTTCGACGTCCGCACCACTGCTGGCTGTCGTTGAGATGGCAACGTTGAACGGCATTCCGGTCACGTCGCTGGCGCGCACCGCTTTCGACCTCGCCAGGCGCCGGCCTCTTCAGATCGCCGTCGAACGCGTCGACGCCCTGGGTAACTCTGCGCCGTTCACTGCGATGGATGTGACGGCGATTGCCGGGATGCACCCCGGCGTTCGAGGCATCCGCCAGGTTGAGCGCGTTCTCGACATTCACGATCCCGGTGCGCAATCTCCGAAGGAGACGTGGCTGCGGCTTGTTGTCATGCGAGCGGGTTTCCCGCGTCCAAGGACGCAGATTCCGGTCGCGCGCTACTACCTCGACATGGGGTGGGAGGACCCTAAGGTGGCGCTCGAGTACGACGGGGATCAGCACCGAACCGACAAGGCGCAGTTCGCCAGAGACGTTATTCGTCTCGAGGAGCTCGCGGACCTGGGCTGGACGGTGGTCCGCGTGGTGGCCGGAACGCCTACATCGGAGGTCGTCCGGCGAGTACGCAGAGCGTGGGAGTCATCGACTCTGCGTTGAGATCGCGTTTGAGGCCCGAAAGACGATCTGAGCGCAGACTCGATGTGCCTAGCTCAGCCGCTCGACCACCATCGCCATGCCCTGGCCGCCGCCGACGCACATCGTCTCGATGCCGAAGGTCTTGTCGTGGGCGGCCAGGTTGTTCAGCAGCGTGGCGGTGATGCGGGCGCCGGTCATCCCGAACGGATGGCCCAGCGCGATCGCCCCGCCGGACACGTTGAGCTTGTCCTCGTCGATGCCCAGCGCCCGCGCCGAACCGAGCACCTGCACAGCGAAGGCCTCGTTGATCTCGAACAGGTCGATGTCGGAGACTTTCATCTTGGCGTATCCGAGGGCCTTCTTGACGGCCTCGATCGGGCCTAAGCCCATGATCTCCGGCGACAAGCCGGACACCCCGGTGGACACGATGCGCGCCAGCGGCGTCAGGCCCAGCGCCTTGGCGCGTGTGTCGGACATGATCACCACGGCGGCCGCGCCGTCGTTGAGCGGGCAGGCGTTACCGGCGGTCACGGTGCCGTTCGGCCGGAACACCGGTTGCAACTGGGACACCTTCTCGTAGGACGTGCCGGCGCGGGGGCCGTCGTCGGTCGAGACGACGGTGCCGTCGGGCAGCGTGACGGGCGCGATCTCGCGGGCGAAGAAGCCGCTGTTGATGGCCTCCTCGGCGCGGTTCTGGCTGCGCACCCCCCAGTGGTCCTGGTCCTCGCGGCTGATGCCGGTGTAGAGCGCGACGTTCTCGGCGGTCTCGCCCATCGCGATGTACACATCGGGCAACTCGCCGCTGTCGCGGGGGTCGGTCCAGGAGGTGGCACCGGCCGCGGTGGCCGCGTCGCAGCGTTCGCGCGCGGAGTTGAACAGCGGGTTGCGGGTCGCGGGCCACGAGTCGGCGTTGCCGCTGGCGAACCGCGACACCGTCTCGACACCTGCGGAGATGAACGCGTCGCCCTCGCCGGCCTTGATGGCGTGGAACGCCATCCGGGTGGTCTGCAGCGACGACGAACAGTATCGGTTGACGGTCACGCCGGGCAGAAAGTCGTAGCCGAGTTCGACGGCCACTACGCGGGCGATGTTGAAACCGGACTCGCCGCCGGGCTGACCGCAGCCCATCATCAGGTCGACGATGTCGTGGGGATCCAGCGCCGGCACCTTGTCCAACGCGGCGCGGACCATCTGTGCGGCCAGGTCGTCGGGGCGCATCGAGGCCAGCGAGCCCTTGAAGGCGCGCCCGATCGGGGAGCGGGCGGTGGCGACGATGACGGCTTCAGGCATGACGGTCTCCCGGTTGTTCGGTCTTTACGAGCAACCTAGCCGCCGTCGAGCGCGTGCCGGAGCGCGGGCAGGAGTTCGCCTGCCACCAACGCATATCCCGCCGCCGAGGGGTGGTAGCGGTCGTCGGCGAACAACAGGTGTGAATCGGTGTCGAAATGCGGCGCGAGCAGATCGGCCAGCGCCACCGGAACGCCACCGGCGCCGCGGACCTCCGCGGCCTGGGCGCGCGCCAGGCGCAACCCGATCGAGTGGGCGGTCCACCGCAGCGGCTGGGGGATCGCGGTGATCACGCCCAGATCTGGGCAGGTGCCCACCACGACGGCCGCCCCCGCCGATCGCAGGCGGCGCACCGCCGACCCGAGCCGCCGGGCCGAGTGCCCGATGCCGTTGAGGGTGGTGACGTCGTTGGCGCCGATCATGATCACCGCCGCATCCGGCGGCGGCCCGGCGACCAGCATGGCGTCGACCTGGCTTGCCAGACCCTTCGAGGTGGCGCCGACGATCGCCTTGGTGGACAGCCGGACCGGCGCATCCAGGTGATCGGCGAGGCCCCGCGCGATCAGTACGCCGGGGACCTCGTCGGCGTCGCGGCAGCCGTACCCGGTGGCCGTCGAATCGCCGAACACCATCAGATGTGCGTCGGCGTCGGTATCCCGCCATCCGCGCACCGGCCCGCCGCCGGCAACGTAGACGCCGTCGGCCCGGAGTGGGATCTCCCACGCCCGCGGGATGACACTGCGGGCCTGCTCGGCCTGACCGGTGAGCAGGTTGCGCGCACCCACCATCGCGCTGCCGGTGGAGGCCAGAACTCCGGCCATCACCAGCGCCCGGGAGGACCCGATCCGCATGACCACGGGGTTAGTCTAGGCCGAGGATCGCCGGGAACGCAGTGGTCAGGACGGTTACAGACCGGTATCAGATGCAGCAAGATACCGCTATCAAAGGTTGTGGTACGGGTCACAGCTGCCACGCTGTAGGGGCATCACTACACCGGCGTAGGGAGTGTTGACGATGACCGCACCGAGCAAGATCGGCTCATCGACGGCCCATCGCGGCGCGGCCCGGCCGGCGCGCCCGCGGCGGTACCCCGTCAGTGACGGCGCGCCCGTCGAAGTCATCGAGGACGGGCCCAGCCTCCCGGCGAGATTGGTCTCCCTCGGCACCCGACTGACCATGTGGCCGGCGCTGGCGGTGCTCAGCCACGTCCCGCACTGGCCATGGCCGTTCGGTCTGGTCGACGCCGTCGCACGGGCGCTGGTGCCGTCACCGGGAACGGTGCGCGCCACGGTCGGACTGCCCAACGCCTCGGCGCAACTGGTCCGCGCGCCCGGTGTGCTGCCCGCCGACGGGCATCGCCGGGTGGTGCTGTATCTGCACGGCGGCGCATTCATGACCTGCGGGGTGAACTCGCACAGCCGCATCGCGGTGGCGCTGTCGAAGTTCGCCGATTCGCCGGTTCTGGTGGTCGACTACCGGCTGATCCCCAAGCACACCATCGGCATGGCCCTGGACGACTGCCACGACGGATACCAGTGGCTGAGGCTGCGCGGATATGAGCCGGATCAGATCGTGCTGGCCGGTGATTCCGCCGGCGGCTACCTGGCCCTCGCGCTCGCCCAGCGGCTGCAGGCCGAGGACGAGACACCGGCGGCCATGGTGGCGATTTCCCCGCTGCTGCAACTGGATTCCCGCGCCAAGCAGGCCCACCCGAACATCTACACCGATGCGATGTTCCCGCCCAAGGCGTTCGATGCGCTGGTCGGACTTGTCGCCCGCGCGGCGGCTAAGAACCTTGTCGACGGGGAACCCGAAGACGTGTACGAACCTCTCGACCACGTCGAGCCCGGACTGCCGCGCACCCTCATCCACGTCTCCGGGTCCGAGGTGCTGCTGCACGACGCGCGGCTGGCGGCGCGCTGTCTGGCCGCGGCCGGGGTGCCGACCGAGGTGCGGGTGTGGCCGGGGCAGATCCACGACTTCCAACTGGCAGCCCCGCTGATCCCGGAGGCCACCCGATCGCTGCGCCAGATCGGCGAGTACATCCGCGAAGCCACCGGCTGAGCCAAAGGACCCAGTGCCACCGGCTGAGCCAAAGGACCCAGTGCCACCGGCTGAGCGCACTGCCGCCCAACCTCTGACACGATGGAGCCATGCGAATCGCGCGGCATATCAGCGAGCTCATCGGCAACACCCCGCTCGTTGAACTGACCTCCGTCGTCCCCGAGGGCGCCGGACGGGTGGCCGCCAAGATCGAGTACCTCAACCCCGGGGGCAGTTCCAAGGACCGCATCGCGGTCAAGATGATCGACGCCGCCGAGGCCAGCGGTGCGCTGAAGCCGGGCGGCACCATCGTCGAGCCGACGTCGGGCAACACCGGCGTGGGGCTGGCCCTGGTGGCGCAGCGCCGTGGATACAAGTGCGTCTTCATCTGCCCGGACAAGGTCAGCGAGGACAAGCAGAACGTGCTGCGGGCCTACGGGGCCGAGGTCGTCGTCTGCCCGACCGCGGTGCCACCGGATCACCCGGACAGCTATTACAGCGTCTCCGACCGTCTGGTCGTCGAGATCGACGGTGCGTGGAAACCGGATCAGTACTCCAATCCCAACGGGCCGGCCAGCCACTACGAGACCACCGGTCCGGAGATCTGGGCCGACACCGACGGCACGGTGACGCACTTCGTCGCCGGCGTGGGCACCGGCGGCACCATCACCGGCGCCGGCCGCTACCTCAAAGAGGTTTCCGGCGGTCAGATCTGGGTGGTCGGCGCCGACCCGGAGGGCTCGGTGTACTCCGGCGGCAGCGGCCGTCCCTATCTCGTGGAAGGGGTGGGCGAGGACTTCTGGCCGGCGGCCTACGACCCGGCCGTCGCCGACGAGATCATCGCCGTCTCCGACGCCGACTCGTTCGATATGACCCGGCGCCTGGCGCGCGAAGAGGGCCTGCTGGTCGGCGGCTCCTGCGGAATGGCCGCCGTCGCCGCCATGCGGGTGGCCGAGAAGGCCGGCCCGGGATCGCTGACGGTGGTGCTGCTGCCCGACGGCGGCCGCGGCTACATGTCCAAGATCTTCAACGACCCGTGGATGTCGTCGTACGGCTTCCTGCGGGAACCGCTCGATGACACCAAACCCGAACCGGCCGTCGGCGACGTGTTGCGGGGCAAGTCCGGCGCGCTGCCCGATCTGGTGCACACCCACCCGTCGGAGACGGTGCGCGACGCGATCGGCATCCTGCGGGAGTACGGCGTCTCGCAGATGCCGGTGGTCGGGGCGGAACCGCCGGTGATGGCGGGTGAGGTGGCCGGCAGCGTGTCCGAGCGCGAGCTGCTCTCGGCGGTGTTCGAGGGACGCGCCAAACTGGCCGATGCCGTGGCGCTGCACATGAGCCCGCCGCTTCCGCTGATCGGCGCCGGCGAACTCGTGAGCGTGGCGGCCAAGGCGCTGCGCGACGCCGACGCGGTGATGGTCGTCGAGGGTGGCAAACCCGTCGGCGTCATCACCCGCCACGACCTTCTGGGTTTTCTGTCGGAAGGCTCGCGGCGGCGCTGAGTGTCGCGTGGCTGAACCGGCGCGTCCGCTGCATCGGCGGTAGGGTAAACCCGCTCGTACGTGACGCGCGCTCGGCTGAGCGCTAGCCCCTCGGAGAGACATGACCGACCAACCGCCCGGCAACTACCCGCCACCGGGCAACTATCCGCCGCCGCGAGCCTTCCGACAGAAAACCCAGAAGGTCGTGGCGGGTGATGACGCCGACGGGTTTGCCACCCTCGA
>JBFYOQ010000026.1:0-2664 GCA_041303735.1 Mycobacterium sp. | reverse complement strand
GCGCCCGGCGGGCCCGCATCCGGCTCTCCTCACCCAGCCCGCCCCACAGCGGCAACTGCAGCGCCTCGGCGGAGACCACCTCCACCGGTTGCAGTCGCAGCATGGTCACCGGGCCGGTGGGTCCGCGTCCTCCCCCCGCCCGCCGGTGTTCATCCCCGGGTCGCTGCGCTCCTGCCCGCCGGGACGCCAGCCAGCCGTCGAGTTGCCAGCGCACCCGGTCGGCGGTGGCGTCCTCGGTCAACGGCTCCGCGCACCGCCACACCCGACTCAACTCAGCACCGCCGGCGGTGACCGCACAGATGGCCAACCGGGTGCACCCCACACCGGCCGACTCCAGACTGCGGTGCAGCGCGGCGGCCAGTGTGCGCCCGGCGAACGCGGCGGCGTCGACCCGCTCGATCGGCGGATCACAGTGCAGCACCGCATCGAGATCCGGCGGCAGCTCACGCCCACCCGGTGCGCGGTCGGGTTCGCCGCGGGCCATCCGGTGGGCCACCAGCGCGTCCGAGCCGAACCGGGATCCCACATCGGTGCGCGGCAGTGCGGCGAACTGCCCGACGGTACGGATCCCCAAGCGCCACAACAGATCCGTCAGCTCCGACCGACCCGGACCGGCCAGGCTCGGCTCGGCGGCCAGCTGCCGGATGGACAGCGCCGCCAGGAATTGCGCATCCTCGCCCGGGGCCACCACCCGGCCCGCCTTGGCGGCGAAGACCGCGGTGGCCAACTGATCGGCGATCCCGGCCTGACATTCCGCCCCGGCGGCGGCCACCGCGTCGACGAGCCGTTCCGCCGCAGCCTCTTCGGAGCCGAAGTAGCGGGCCGCGCCGCGCACCGGCAGCACCAGCAGCCCCGGCCGCAGCACTTCGGCGCGAGGCACCACCTCGTCCACCGACGCCGTCACGGCCTCGAAGAACCGTGCGTCGCGCGCGGGGTCGGCGGCGGCGATCTGCACCTGCGGGCAGCGGGCCTGTGCCTCGCGCCGGCGCAGCCCGCGCCGCACCCCGCCGTCGCGGGCCGCCGCCGAACAGGCCACCACCCGGTTGGCCAGCGTGACCGCCACCGCCGCGGTGGCCGGCACCCCGGCAGCGGCCGCGGCGGCCACCGCCGGCCAGTCCATGCACCAGATCGCCAGTACGCGTGTCATGGGAGTTGCAGTCACCGCGCCGCGACGCTCACCCGCACCCCGCTGATCCGGCCGCCCCGGCCGCCGGCGCCGCCGGTGATCTCGTAACCGCTCACCCGCGCGTCCATCCGCAGCGACGCACCCTGCCACTGCCCTCCGGTGATCAGCAGCGCGCACCCGCGCTGGCGGGCCCGGGCCATCACCGCCCGCGCCCGGGTGGCCGACACCGACCGGCCGGCCAGACCGAGCACCACCAGATCCAGGCCGTCCATCAACACCGCGGCCACCTCGACAGGATCGGCACCAGGGTCGGGGATCATCGCCAGCCGGCTGAGGTCGGCGCCCATCTCCGCGGCGGCCAGCAGACCGAAGTCCGGCAATCCGACGACGGCCGCATGGCCGCCGGCGGCGGTGACCGCGGCAGCCATGCCGACGGGCAGTGAGCGGGCACCTGAGAGCACCGCCACCGTGCCCCTCGGCAACCCGGCCGGAAGCAGCACGGCCAGCGATTGCGGAACCGGCAGCACACTTTCCGAGCCCGGCAGTCCGGCGTCGGCGGTCGTGACGCCGCGCCAGCCGGCACCCGCCTTGCCAGAGACCGCCGCCATCTGCCGCCGCAGCTGTTCTAGCTGCTCAGCGCGGGTGGGCCGGCCTTCGTCCAGGGCAATCGCCGCCGTCACCGTGCACCTCCCGCCGCCGTCAGTATTCGAATGTATGTTCGATAACGTGAGTAAACACCGGCGCTCTGACAGCGTCAAGGGGGCGGGGTTTAGCGGGTAGGCGCTAGCCGGTCACTCCCACTCGATGGTGCCGGGCGGCTTGCTGGTGACATCGAGCACCACCCGGTTGACCTCCGGCACCTCGTTGGTGATCCGGGTGGAGATGCGCTCAAGCACCTCATACGGCACCCGGGTCCAGTCGGCGGTCATGGCATCTTCACTGGAGACCGGGCGCAGCACGATCGGGTGGCCGTAGGTGCGACCGTCACCCTGCACACCCACCGACCGGACGTCGGCCAGCAGCACCACCGGGCACTGCCAGATCTGGGCGTCCAATCCGGCCGAGGTCAACTCCTCGCGGGCCACCAGATCCGCCCGGCGCAAGATATCGAGGCGCTCCGCGGTGACTTCGCCGACGATCCGGATACCCAGACCCGGACCCGGGAACGGTTGGCGCGCAACGATGTCCTCCGGCAGGCCGAGTTCACGCCCCACGGCACGCACCTCGTCCTTGAACAGCAGCCGCAGCGGCTCGACGAGGCTGAACTTCAGATCCGGCGGCAGGCCACCGACATTGTGGTGGCTCTTGATGTTGGCCGTCCCGGTACCGCCACCGGATTCCACGACATCCGGGTAGAGCGTGCCCTGCACCAGGAACTCGATGTGCTCGCCATGGGAGTCGCTGTCGGCCAACAGGTCTCGCACCGCACCTTCGAAGGCCCGGATGAACTCCCGGCCGATGATCGTGCGCTTGCCCTCGGGATGGCTCACCCCGGACAGTGCCTCCAGGAACCGGTCCTGGGCGTCGAGGGTCACCAG
>JBFYOQ010000025.1:0-3340 GCA_041303735.1 Mycobacterium sp. | reverse complement strand
ATGAAGGGCACCGTCCGCATCCGGGTGGTCTGGGCGGGAGATCAGGACATCAGCGGGGCGAGCCTGTTCCACGACCAGTGGTACGAGTCCTACACCCGCGATCCGTCCACCATCAGCGCCTGGCTCAGGCGCTAGCGGGCTTGAGCACAGCGGCCAACTCGCGCAGCGCCGGCCGCGGATCCCACGCCGGGTTGCCGTCGCCGAGCACCTGCACCACGACGTGGTCCGCACCGGCGTCCAGATGGGCCGTGACCGTCGCAGCCACCTGCTCCAGTGTTCCCATCCCCACGATGCCGCGGGCGAGACGCTCCGATCCGCCCGGAACGAAGTCGGACTCCTCGAAGCCCTGGCGCAGCCAGGAATTGCGGTAGTTCGGCAGCCCCGAGTAGATCTGCAGGTGCAGGTGCGCGCGGCGCAGCTGCTCCTCGTCGTTCTCCCCGACGACCACCGCCTGCTCGGAGACCACCCACTTGTCCGGGCCGAGGATCTCGCGGGTGACGGCGGTCTGAGCGGGGTTGACCAGATACGGGTGCGCGCCATCGGCGTGGGTGCCGGCGAGCTCAATCATCTTGGGCCCCAACGCCGCCAAGAGCCGGGTCGGCCGGCCGGCGCCGGGTTCGATCATCTCCGGCAGCGCGGCCATTCGTTCCAGGTACCCGCGCATGGTGGACAGCGGCTTGGAGTAGGTGCCACCGAGCATGTTCTGCACCAGCGGACCGTGGCTGACTCCCAGGCCCAGCACGAAACGGCCCGGATGCAGAGCGGTCAGGGTGCGCCCGGCGCCCTCCATCGTTCCCGCGATGCGGGCGTGGATGTTGGCGATGCCCGTTCCGACGACGAGACGCTTGGTGGCCGTGAGAAAGGCCGCCGACTCCACCAGGCAGTCCTTGAGACCCACCTCGGGGATGAACAGCGACCCGAATCCGAGTTCCTCGATCTCCCCGGCGACCTCACAGGCGGCCTGCATCGGCCAGGTGTCGCTGGCCCACCACACACCGATGCGGGACGGGAAATCGATGCGCGCGCGCCCGGATGCAGTCACCCCTGAATTGAACCATCGAACCGTTCGGTGAGGCCGCCCGTGCACCCTTTGGCAGACTGTCCGCATGGGCAGCGACGCGACCTTCGACCTTTCCACCGTCTTCCGCACCGTCGCGGAAACCATCCCGGACGGCAAGGTGCTGGTCTGGCGGGATCTGCGGCTGACCTACGGGCAGATGGACGCCCGCATCGACGGGATCGCGCACTACCTCGTCTCCCGCGGACTGGGCTGCCACACCGAACGCAGTGAGCTGGCCGGGCATCAGTCCGGGCAGGACCACGTCGGTCTCTACATGCGCAACGGCAACCAGTACCTGGAAGCAATGGTGGCCGGCTACCGCGCCCGGGTCGCGCCGTTCAACGTCAACTACCGCTACGTCGAAGAGGAACTGCTCTACCTCCTCGGCGACGCCAAAGCCAAGGCCCTGGTGTACGCCGCCGAGTTCGCCCCGCACGTGCAATCGATCCGCGGCCGGCTGCCGGATCTGCAGGTGCTCATCCAGGTGGCCGACGACTCCGGCAACGAACTGCTGCCCGACGCGGTGGACTACGAGGAAGTCGTCGGCACCCCCGCACCCGCCGGCGGCATGCCCACGCCCAGCGGTGAGGACCTGTACATCCTCTACACCGGCGGCACCACCGGGATGCCCAAGGGCGTGCTCTGGCGTCAGCACGACATCTTCATGTCGGCGATGGGCGGCAGGCCGTTCCTGGCCGGCGGTGAGCAGCTGAGCACCTACGGCGATCTGGCCGAGCAGGCCCGCACCCAGGCCGGGGTGCGGTCGCTGCTGCTGATCCCGCCGCTGATGCACGGCGCCGCGCAGTGGGGCGTCTTCAACTCCGTCAGCACCGGCGGCTGGATCGCCCTGCCCGATGACGTCGTCCGCCTCGACGCCGACGAGGTACTCCGGCTGGCCGAACGCGAGCGCGTGCTGGGCATCCCGGTGGTCGGCGACGCGATCGCCCGCCCCCTGGTGGATCAGATCGAGAAGGGCGACTACGACCTGTCCGGCCTGCTCGCCATCACCAACGGCGGTGCGACACTGTCGCCGACGGTCCGCGACCGGCTGCTGGCCGCCCTGCCGAACCTGATGATCATGGACGCCGTCGGCGCCTCGGAGTCCGGCGCGCAGATGACCACCATCGCCACCAAGGGTGCCGACATCGCGACCGCGACGTTCACCGCGCTCGCCGACACCACCGTCGTCTCCGTCGACTTCACCCGCGTGCTGCAGCCCGGCGAGGGTGAGGGCTGGCTGGCCCGGCGTGAGTTCGTGCCGCTGGGGTATCTCGGCGACGCGGAGAAGACCGCGCGCACCTTCCCCACCATCGACGGGGTGCGCTGGTCCATACCCGGCGACAAGGCGCGCCTGCTCGACGACGGCCGCATCGAACTGCTCGGCCGGGATTCGGTCACCATCAACTCCGGCGGGGAGAAGATCTTCGCCGAGGAGGTCGAGCGTGCCGTCGCCAGCCATCCGTCGGTCTACGACGTAGTGGTGACCGGCCGGCCCTCGGAGCGCTGGGGCAACGAGGTGGTGGCGATCGTCCAGTTCGCCGAGAACCGCAGCGCCACCGATGAGGAACTAGCGCAGGCGTGCCGTGCGCACATCGCCGACTACAAGGTGCCGAAGGCGTTCGTGCGCACCGATCACGTGGTTCGCTCCCCGGCCGGCAAGGCCGACTACCGCTGGGCCAAGGCGATCGCGACCGAGGCCGCCGGGTAGGGCCGACCTAGATCTTGAGGTAGCCCTTGTCGGCGACGACCTGCGCGCCGGTCATCAGTGCCGAGGCGTCGCTGGCCAAAAACAGCACCACCTCGCTGACCTGTTCCGGCGGTGACAGCGACTCGGTGGGCAGCGCACCCGGCGAGAAGCTGTAGACGTAAGTCGGGTGCTTCTCGAAGGTCTCGTACATCGAGACATCGTTGCCCAGTGCGGTGTCCACCCCGTAGGTGTGGATGGAGTTCACCCGAATGTTGTACTCGCCCAATTCGATTGCCAGCGAGTTGGTCAGCCCGACGACACCGAACTTGCTGGCGCAGTAGTGCCCCGCCCCGGGTACGGCTTTGATACCGGCGGCCGAACTCGTCGCGATGATCGACCCGCCGTTGCCGGCCTCGATCATGGCCGGAACCGTGGCCGCGATCGTGTTCCAGAAGCCGGTCAGGTTGATGTCGATCATCTCCTGCCACTGTTCGGCGGGGATCTCCCAGGCCCGGCCCCAGCTCATCACCCCGGCATTGGCCACCACGACGTCGAGTCGGCCGAACTGTTCGATGGCGCTGGCGGTCACGCGC
>JBFYOQ010000024.1:0-12920 GCA_041303735.1 Mycobacterium sp. | reverse complement strand
TCGCCATCGAATCCAACAATTGGGAGGATCCGGCGGAGATCCGCCGCATCGAGCAACAGGTGGCACATGAGGTCGTCCGCGAGGTCGGCGTGCGGCCGCGCAATGTGGTGGTGCTGGGGCCGGGCACCATCCCCAAGACTCCGTCGGGCAAGCTGCGCCGGGCCAACTCGGTCTCACTGGTCACCTAGCAGCACGCCACCCTTGCCTTGCAGGGCGAAATCGACCAGGTGTCTTGTACAGTTACGCCGAAGTCAACTCAGGAGAGGACGGCATGAGCAAAACCCGTTTGGTTTGGGCGGTGGTAGCGGCGGGCGCTCTCGCCGGAGGTGTCTCGACAGGGCTGGCGTGGGCAGGCGGCCCCGGTGGCACCATCGAGGATCCTGAGGACGTCTCGGTGGCGGTCGGAACCGGCACATTTGAGGATTTCTCCGACGGTCCCGCAGGCCAGAGTTTCGAGGTCGGTTTCACCGCGACGGGTGACACCAACGACGAGGCCTCGGCCGCGGTCATCGCGGCATGCCAGGCCGCCGGCGGCGTGGATTGCACCAGCGACGAGGTGACCAACGACAACCTCTGCATCGTCTCCGTCGGTTCGGATCTCAAGAACATCGTGGCCGGTGGCGCCGGCCCGACCGTGGAAGCTGCCCGTCAGGACGCGATCAACAGGGCGGCAGCCAACAACACGCCCCTCGGCGAGGACGCCGTGGTCATCGTGTCGAATTGCCCGTGATGAGCGAGCGGATGGCACAGAAGGGAAACCACACAATGACAGGCACGAAAGCGGCTGTGCTGATGGTGGGCTTGGCGGTCGCGGCGGGCGTTTTGGCTCCTGTCGCCAGTGCCCGGCCGACCTGCCAGGACAGCGCCACCAAGACCATCTGCCAAACCAACGGCAGTGTGTCGATCAAGGCACGCCCGGGTACGACCGCGCCGCCGGCCAACCTGCCGGTGTT
Organism: Mycobacterium sp.; assembly: GCA_041303735.1. Taxonomy (GTDB): domain Bacteria; phylum Actinomycetota; class Actinomycetes; order Mycobacteriales; family Mycobacteriaceae; genus Mycobacterium. Next base: position 11,967 of record JBFYOQ010000024.1, on the reverse strand, counting down.
CCCGTGGCTCGGCATGCCGGGCGCACGCCGATAGTCAACACCTAGCGCCCGTTCCTACAAACACCCGGCCGATCCCCTCGGGGATCGGCCGGGTGTTTGTTTTTCCGCCGGTCTGCTCGCTACGAGCCGTGCAACTGGTTCTGCGCGGCTTCCAAGCCGACCTCGATGAGCAGTTCGCAGGCGTCGGCGCCCTGTTCGCAGATCACCGGGACCTCGGGGCGTTCGGTGCTACCGAAGTTCTCCAAGACGAACGCCGCGGGGTCCTTTCGACCCGGCGGTCGGCCGATCCCGATGCGCACCCGCGGAAACTCCTTGGTGCCCAATGCGTTCGCCACTGATCGCAGGCCGTTGTGGCCGCCTTCGCCGCCACCGATCTTCAGCCGGATCCTGCCGAAGTCGATGTCGAGTTCGTCGTGGATGACGATCACGTCGCCGGCAGCCACCGAATAGAACTTCGCCAGCGGACCCACCTGCCGGCCGGACTCGTTCATGTAGCAGCGTGGCTTGGCCAGCACGATCGGCCGGTGGCCGAGGCGTCCGGTGACGATCTCGGCACCGGAACGCTTGTGCACCTTGAACGGCGCGCCCATCCGGGCGGCCAGCACGTCGGCGACCATGAACCCCACGTTGTGCCGGGTCTTGGCGTACTGCGCGCCCGGGTTACCCAGGCCGACGACCAGCAGTGGCTCGGCCACCGCCGGGCTTACTCGCCCTTGTCGGTGTCGGCGGGCTCGCCTTCGGCCGCGGACTCCGCAGCCTCGGCGGCCTGCTCCTCCACCGACTCGCCGCCGCCTTCGGACTCGAGATCCTCGGCGGTGGGCGCGACGATGATGTTGACCACGAGCATGTCCGGGTCACTGACCAGGGTGACGCCTGCGGGCAGCGTGACGTCCTTGGCCAGAATCTGGGTGCCCTCCTCGGCGCCCTCGATCGATACGGTGAAGCCCTCCGGGATAGACAGCGCCTCGGCCTCGACCTCGATGGCGGTGGCATCCTGGGCCACCAGCGTGCCGGAGGCGGCCTCGCCCTCGAGGTGGACCTGCACCTCGACGTTCACCTTCTCGCCGCGGCGCACGATGATCAGGTCGGCGTGCTGGATGATGCGCTTGACCGGGTGCATCGCCAAGGCCTTGGTGAGCGCCAACTGCTCCTGGCCGTCGATCTGCAGGCTCAGGACGGCGTTGGTACCGGACTTGCGCAGCACGGCGGCGAAGTCGCGGGCGTTGAGTTCGAGGTGCGTGGGGGCCGCGCCGTGGCCGTAGAGCACAGCGGGGACCTTGCCCTCGCGCCGGGCCTGGCGGGATGCGCCCTTGCCGGTGCGGGTGCGCACCTCAACGGCGAGTTCGGTGGTTTTGGCTCCTGCGGCCATCGGATGCTCCTGCCTTCGGTGTCGTGTCTGCACGGTGAAGGCGGGCGTGAACGCTCATTGAAGAGCGAAGCCTCGTCGATAACGGTGGCCACCCACCCTCGCCGTGACGCGGTCTTAAGGCTAGCGGATCGGTTGGCCCGGCCGGAAATCGCCGAGTGTCCGGTTACTTCACCGCGACGTTGAAACCCTTGATGACCTGCAGTACCTCCGGCGCCGCGGCGGCGGCTTCGTTAGCCAGTGTGGTGACGGTGAACTGCACCAGGTAGCGCTGGAACGCCGGGGCCGGCGTCACCGGGATGACGATCCGGTTGTAGGTGTGCAGGCGGGTGCCCTCGAGTTCGTAGCTGCCCTCGATCATCGCCGACGGAAAGCCGTTGAAGTCGGCGTCGGAGTAGTTCAGCCGCTTGAAGTCCTTCGACAGCTCGGCGCTGTCGTCGGCGTGCTTCAGCGCGGCCGGCACATCGAAATTCCCGTCGAGGGAGAACACCATGACCATCGCGGTGGGGTAGGTGTTGTTCTTCGCGATCGCCTCGGTGCCCGGGGAGAAGTTCGGATTAGCGTAGGTGCTCCACCCCGGGGGCCGGGGCAGCGTCACGGTGAGGTCGGTCAGCTCCTCCAGCGGCACCTGCTTGCCCGTCACCCCGACGCTGGATAGATGTTCGGCGATCGGAACGGGACGCGCCGATGTCGTCTCGGTCTCGGTCGGGCTGGTGGGCGTGGTCCAGATCGTGGAGTAGTCGGGGGTCTGGGTTTCGCAGCCCACCAGGGCAGCGGACACCAGCGCCGCGGCGAGCCAGCTGATTGGTTTGAGCATCGGTGCGCTTATGCGTCCCCGTCGAACAGGCCTGTGACAGAACCGTTTTCGAAGACCGCATGAATGGTGCTCGCCAACAGTGGCGCGATGGATAACACCGTCAGCTGTGGGAAACGCTTCGATTCGTCGATCGGCAGGGTGTTGGTGACGATCACCTCGCGCGCTCCGCAGGCGGCCAGTCGTTCGGCCGCCGGATCGGACAGCACGCCGTGTGTCGCGCCGATGATGACGTCGGTCGCGCCGTCATCGCGCAGCAGTTTCACCGCGCCGGCGATCGTGCCGCCGGTGTCGATCATGTCGTCGGTGAGCACACAGGTCTTGCCCTCCACCTCACCGACCACCCGGTTGGACACCACCTGGTTGGGCACCCGGGGATCGCGGGTCTTGTGGATGAACGCCAGTGGTGTACCGCCGAGAGCGTCGGCCCACTTCTCCGCCACCCGCACGCGGCCGGAGTCCGGGGAGACCACCACGATGTTCTCGCAGGCATAGTTATCCCGGATGTAGCCGGTCAGCAGCGGTTGCGCACGCATGTGGTCCACCGGCCCGTCGAAGAAGCCCTGGATCTGGTCGGTGTGCAGGTCCACCGACACGATGCGATCGGCGCCGGCGGTCTTGAGCAGATCGGCCACCAGGCGCGCGGAGATGGGCTCACGGCCGCGGTGCTTCTTGTCCTGGCGGGCGTAGGGATAGAACGGCAGGATCGCGGTGATCCGCTTGGCGCTGCCGCGCTTGAGCGCGTCGATCATCAGCAGCTGCTCCATGAGCCACTTGTTCAGCGGCGCCGGGTGGGACTGCAGGACGAAGGCGTCGCATCCGCGCACCGACTCGTCGAAGCGGACGAAGATCTCCCCGTTCGCGAAATCCCGGGCGGTCGCCGCGGTGACGTGGACGTCGAGTTCCTTGGCGACCTGCTCGGCGAGCTCAGGGTGGGCCCGCCCGGAGAACAGCATCAGGTTCTTGCGGTTGTCAATCCAGTCCGTCGTCACTGAGCAGCCCTTGCCGGTCGGGAATCGGATACGGGCCTCATCGTACGTTTTCAGCCGCCGTTGTCATCTGCCGACTCGGCGTTCCCCGCTGCTTTGCCCGCTGCCTTAGCCGCCGCCTCGGCCGCCTTCGCCGAGTCGCTGCCCGGGCGGTTGGTGCGCACCCAGTCTTCGATGATGCGCTGGGTAGCGGCCGAGACGGCCAGTGCCCCGGGGGGAACGTCGTCGCGCAGCACGGTGCCGGCGCCGGTGTAGGCACCGTCGCCGACGGTCACCGGCGCGACGAACATGGTGTCGCTGCCGGTGCGGACGTGCGATCCGATGGTGGTGCGGTGCTTGGATTCGCCGTCGTAGTTGACGAACACGCTGGAGGCGCCGATATTGCTGTGCTCGCCGATGTCGGCGTCGCCGACGTAGGTCAGGTGCGGCACCTTGGTGCCGGTGCCGATCGTGGCGTTCTTGGTCTCGACGAAGGCGCCCAGCTTGCCGTCGGCGCCCAGGCGGGTGCCGGGCCGCAGATAGCTGAACGGGCCCACCTCGGCGCCGGGGCCGATCACCGCCCCGGTGCCGTGGGTGCGCACCACCGACGCATCGTCGCCGACACCGACGTCGGTCAGGGTGGTGTCCGGGCCGATCAGGCAGCGCGCGCCGATCCGGGTGCCGCCCAGCAGCTGGGTGCCCGGGGCGATGACGGTGTCGCGGCCGATCTCCACGTCGACGTCGATCCACGTGGTGGCCGGATCGACGACGGTGACCCCGGCGCGCTGGTGCGTCGCCACGATGCGGCGGTTCAACTCTGCCGCAAGCTCGGCGAGCTGCACCCGGTCGTTGACGCCGGCGACCAGCGCATGATCGTCGACGTGCAGCGCGTGCACGGCCCGGCCGTCGGCGCGCACGATCGCGATGGCGTCGGTCAGATAGAGCTCCTGCTGGGCGTTGTCCGAGGACACCCGGCTCAGCGCCGAGCGCAGGGCGTCGATGTCGAAGGCGTAGACCCCGGCGTTGATCTCGGTGATGGCGCGCTGCTGCGGACTGGCGTCGGTCTCCTCGACGATCGCGATGACCTCGCCGTCCTGGGTGCGCAGGATGCGGCCGTAGCCGGTTGCATCGGGCACCGTGGTGGTCAGCACGGTCACCCCGGCGCGCCGGTCGCGGTGCGCGGCGATCAGGCCGGCGAGGGTGTCGGCGTCCAGCAGGGGGATGTCGCCGGAGGTCACCACGACGATGCCGTCGAACGCCTCCGGAAGCGCTGACAGGCCGCACAGCGCGGCGTGGCCGGTGCCGAGTTGCTGATCCTGGTCGGCCACCTCGATGGGGCGGCCGAGGTTCTCGGCCAACTCCGCGACGGTGGGTGCGACGCGGTCGCGGTCCTTGCCGAGTACCACCACCAGATGCTGCGGGGCCACCTTGGCCACGGCGTGCAGGGCGTGCGAGATCATGCTGCGTCCGCCCAGGGTGTGCAGCACCTTGGGGGTATCCGACCGCATCCGGGTGCCCGCCCCGGCGGCGAGCACCAGGACGGCCGACTCGGTCGTGGCCATCGGAACCCTCCTCCAGTGTGCGGTTTCACACGCAACCCGCCGTCGTACGGTTGGAAACCGCACACTCGTGATCGTTTCTAGCGCTGATCGACGATGGTCGCTCAGCAAGCTTCGCTCATCGACGATGGTCGCTCAGCAAGCTTCGCTCCGCCGCCAGGACTCGAACCTGAACTATCTGAACCAAAATCAGAGGTGCTGCCGATTACACCACGGCGGATGGTTCGCCAAAGACTTTAATGCAGGGCGTTTAGGCTGGTCGGCATGGCAGCACCGGAGCGGGGAAACCGCCCGCCGCGGGCGCGGATGACGGGCGGCGAGCGCCGCCACCAGTTGATCGACGTCGCCCGCTCGCTGTTCGCCGAACGAGGCTACGAGGGCACCGCCATCGAGGAGGTCGCCCATCGGGCCGGAGTCTCCAAGCCGGTGGTCTACGAGCACTTCGGCGGCAAGGAGGGGCTGTACGCGGTGGTGGTGGACCGGGAGATGACCGCCCTGCTCGACGGCATCACCTCATCGCTGACCAACAACCGCTACCGGTCGCGGGTCGAGCAGGTGGTGCTCGCCCTGCTGACCTACGTCGAGGAGCGCACCGACGGATTCCGCATCATGACCCGCGACTCCCCGGCGTCGATCACCGTGGGCACCTACTCCAGCCTGTTCAACGACGCCGTCAACCAGGTGGCCTCGATCCTGGCCGGTGACTTCTCCCGCCGGGGCCTGGACCCGGAGTTGGCGCCGCTGTACGCCCAGGCGCTCGTCGGGTCGGTGTCGATGACCGCCCAGTGGTGGCTGGACGCCCGCGAGCCGAAAAAAGAAGTGGTGGCCGCGCATCTGGTGAACCTGGTGTGGAACGGCCTGGCCCATCTGGAGGCCGATCCGCAGCTAGAGGGGCAGTAGCGCAGTCCCTAGACTGGGCCCATCATGACCGCGGCGGGGCACCCACATGCGCACACCCCGCTCGCCGGTCTGGTGGACCTGGCGCTGAGCGCGCCCGCGTTCACCGAACTGATCGACCGCGCCGCCGAGCGTCCCGACGAGCTGGCGGTGGCCGGCCCGGCCAGTGCCCAACTCTTCGTCGCCTGCGCGCTGGGCCGCCTGGGCCCGCTGCTGGTGGTCACCGCCACCGGGCGGGAGGCCGACGACCTGACCGCCGAACTGCGCGCCGTGCACGGCGATTCGGTGGCGATGTTCCCGTCCTGGGAAACGCTTCCGCACGAGCGTCTTTCGCCGGGCGTGGACACCGTCGGCGCGCGGATGCTGGTGTTGCGACGGTTGGCCCGCCCGGATGATGCGCGGCTGGGTCCGCCGTTGCGGATCGTGGTGACCACAGTGCGATCGCTGTTGCAGCCGATGGCCGCCGGCCTCGCCGAGATCGACCCGGTGATCCTGGAGGCCGGGGCCGAACACGACTTCGAGTCCGTGGTGGCGCGGCTGTCCGCGCTGGCCTACGACCGGGTCGACATGGTGGCCCGCCGCGGTGAGTTCGCGGTCCGCGGCGGCATTCTCGACATCTTCGCGCCGACCGCCGAGCATCCGGTGCGGGTGGAGTTCTGGGGCGACGAGGTCACCGAGATGCGGATGTTCTCGGTGGCTGATCAGCGCTCGATCCCCGAACTCGACATCGCCGCGGTGGTCGCGGTGCCGTGTCGTGAACTACTGCTCACCGATGAGGTCCGCACGCGCGCAGCACAATTGGCCGCCAAGGCCCCACGCGGCAGCGACACCCGGGTCACCGGCAGCGTCTCGGACATGCTGGCCAAGCTGTCCGAGGGCATCCCCGTCGACGGGATGGAGGCGCTGCAACCGGTGCTCAGCCCGCAGACGCTGGGCCTGCTCACCGATCACCTTCCGGCCGGAACCGTCGTGCTGGTGTGCGAGCCGGAGAAGGTCCGCACCCGCGCTGCCGACCTCATCACCACCGGCCGGGAGTTCCTCGAGGCATCCTGGTCGGTGGCCGCGGTGGGTGGTGACGCGCCGATCGACGTCGAGCAACTCGGTGGTTCGGGTTTCCGCGAACTCGACGACGCGCGTGACGCCGCCCGGGCCGGCGGGCACCCGTGGTGGACGGTCGGCCAACTCGCCCACGGCGAGACGATGGATCTCGACGTGCGAGCCGCCCCGACCGCCCGCGGCCAGCAGGGCGCGGTCGAGGAGATCTTCGCCATGCTGCGCGCGCACGTGCTCACCGGCGGTTCGGTGAACACCGCCGTCGTCGTGGCCCCCGGCACCGGCACCGCGCACCGGGTGGTGGAGCAACTCGGTGAGCGCGACACCCCGGCGGCGATGCTCGATCCGGGCGAGCGGCCCCGGCCCGGGGTGGTCGGCGTGCTGAAGGGGCCCCTACACAACGGCATCATTGTGCCCGGAGGGCACGGGGGCATCATTGTGCCCGGAGGGCACGGGGGCATCGTCCTGCCCGGCGCGAACCTCGTGGTGATCACCGAGACCGACCTCACCGGCAACCGGGCGACCGGGCCGGAGGGCAAGCGGCTGGCCGCCAAGCGGCGCAACACCGTTGACCCGCTGGCGTTGAGCGCTGGCGATCTCGTCGTGCACGATCAGCACGGCATCGGACGTTTCGTGGAGATGGTGGAGCGCACCGTCGGCGGCGCACGCCGGGAGTACCTGGTACTGGAGTACGGCTCGAGTAAACGGGGTCAGGGGGCGGACAAGTTGTTCGTCCCGATGGATTCGCTGGATCAGCTGTCCCGCTATGTCGGCGGCGAGCAGGCCACCCTGAGCCGGCTGGGCGGCAGCGACTGGGTCAACACGAAGAACAAGGCGCGCAAGGCCGTTCGCGAGATCGCCGCCGAACTGGTGGCCCTCTACGCCAAGCGCCAAGCCGCTCCCGGCCACGCCTTCTCGCCGGACTCGCCGTGGCAGGCCGAGATGGAGGACGCCTTCGGGTTCACCGAGACCGTCGATCAGCTGACCGCCATCAGCGAAGTCAAGTCCGACATGGAGAAGCCGGTTCCGATGGACCGGGTCATCTGTGGCGACGTCGGCTACGGCAAGACCGAGATCGCGGTGCGCGCGGCGTTCAAGGCGGTGCAGGACGGCAAACAGGTCGCGGTGCTGGTGCCCACCACCCTGCTGGCCGACCAGCACATGCAGACCTTCGCCGAGCGGATGGCCGGCTTCCCGGTGACGGTCAAAGGACTGTCGCGGTTCACCGATCCGGCCGAGTCCCGGGCGGTGCTGGCCGGCATGGCCGACGGCAGCGTGGACATCGTGATCGGCACCCACCGGCTGCTGCAGACCGGAGTGGTCTGGAAGGACCTCGGACTGGTGGTGGTCGACGAGGAGCAGCGCTTCGGGGTCGAGCACAAGGAGCACATCAAAGCGCTGCGCACCCACGTCGACGTGCTGACCATGAGCGCCACCCCGATCCCGCGCACACTTGAGATGAGCCTGGCCGGCATCCGGGAGATGTCGACCATCCTCACTCCGCCCGAGGAGCGCTACCCGGTGTTGACCTACGTCGGCCCGCAGGACGACAAACAGGTCGCCGCGGCACTGCGCCGCGAACTGCTGCGCGACGGGCAGGTGTTCTACGTGCACAACCGGGTCAGCACCATCGACGCCGCCGCCGGCCGGGTCAAGGCCCTGGTGCCCGAAGCCCGCGTCGCGGTGGCGCACGGCCAGATGCCCGAGGACCTGCTGGAAGCCACCGTGGCGGCGTTCTGGAATCGTGAATACGACGTCCTGGTGTGCACCACGATCATCGAGACCGGGCTGGACATCTCCAACGCCAACACCCTCATCGTCGAGCGCGCCGACACGTTCGGGCTCTCGCAGTTGCACCAGCTGCGGGGCCGGGTGGGCCGCAGCCGGGAACGCGGCTACGCCTACTTCCTCTATTCGCCCGAGACACCGCTGACCGAGACCGCCTATGACCGGCTGGCCACCATCGCGCAGAACAACGAACTCGGCGCCGGGATGGCAGTGGCGTTGAAGGACTTGGAGATTCGCGGCGCCGGAAACGTTCTGGGCGCCGAGCAGTCCGGTCACGTCGCGGGTGTCGGCTTCGATCTGTACGTCCGGCTGGTCGGTGAGGCCGTGGAGGCCTACCGGGCGGCGGCCGACGGGCGAACCGTGGCCGGGATCGAGGAGGCCAGGGACATCCGGATCGACCTGCCGATCGACGCGCACCTGCCACCGGACTACATCGGCAGCGACCGATTGCGCCTGGAGGCCTACCGGCGGCTGGCGTCGGCCGCCGACGACGCCGGTATCGCCGCCGTCGTCGATGAACTCATCGACCGCTACGGCCCGCCGCCCGAACCGGTTCAGTGGCTGGTGGCGGTCGCGCGTCTGCGGTTGCTGTGCCGCGGGTACGGCATCACCGAACTCGCCGCCACCGGAGGCGGTTCGGCGATGCTGAAGGTGTCGCCGCTGGTTCTGCCGGACTCCGCGCAGGTGCGCCTTGCGCGGATGTATCCCGCGGCGACCTACCGGGCCACCACCTCGACCGTGCAGGTGCCGATCCCGCGCGCCGGTTCCGGCGTCGGTGCACCCCGTATCCGGGATCTGGAACTGGTGGCCTGGGCGGCCGATCTCGTGCTCGCGTTGCACGGGCGGGCGGGCGGCGAGGTTGATATAACGACGTTCTCAACGCAGGCCTTGCCTGAACGGGCGGAGGGGAGCCGATGACCGTCATCCTGGTGGATCCCGGGCGGCCCTCGATGGTTCCCGTCGAGGCGGTCGAACTGTTGCACGGCGACGTTCAGTACACCGAGGAGATCCCGATCAGGGTGCCCTGGTCGCTGCCGTCGGCCCGGCCGGCCCTGGTCGGGCCGGACGCCCCGGCGCTGCTCTCCTCGGACCCCGGGCACCCGGCGGTGCGGGCCAGACTCGACGCCGGCGAGCAGGTGATCACCGCTTCGGCACCCCGGCCGGGCGAGCGGCTGATCGACGCCGTCGCCGTGATGGACAGGCTGCGCTCCTGCGGGCCGTGGGAGAGCGAGCAGACACACGATTCGCTGCGGCGCTATCTGCTGGAGGAGACCTACGAGTTGTTCGACGCCGTGCACAGCGGCAACGGCGAGGAATTGCGCGACGAACTCGGAGATGTGCTGCTGCAGGTGCTGTTTCACGCCCGGATTGCCCAGGAGGCAGGAGGCCACGGCTTCAGCATCGACGACGTCGCCGACGCCCTGGTGCGCAAGCTGACCAACCGGGTGCCCGCGGTGCTCGCCGGGGAGCCGATCTCGCTGGAGGACCAGCTGGCGCAGTGGGAGCAGCGCAAGGCCATGGAAAGGAAACCCGCAAGAGCGTCAGCGGCCTCGACCCGACGGTCCTGCATCGACGGTGTGCCGACCGCACAGCCGGCGCTGGCATTGGCGCAGAAGGTGATTGCCCGGGTCAGCGCCGCGGGCCTGCCCGCCGACCTGATCCCGCAGGCCCTCACCGAGGTGCGGCTTCGCGCCGACGGGGACGCCGAGAATGACCTGCGTTCGGCGGTGTTGCGATTCATGGAGACCGTGCGCACCGTCGAGGCGGCCATCGGAGTCGACGGCCCGACCAGCGAGGAGCACTGGCGAAGCCACTGGGCCTGAGCCGTAGCCACTGGGCCTGGGCCGCGAAGATGCGACGCCCGGCGTTGCGGTCCCGGCGAACCCCGCAGAAGTCATGCGACGATGAATCCCGTGCCGTCATCGCGTCTGCTGCGGATCGTCGTCGTGGTTGCGGCGGCGGTGATGCTGCTGGCGTCGAGTTGCTCCTGGCAGGGCGGCGCGCCCATCCCCGAGGGTGTGCCACCGCCGGCCGGGGACCCGGTGCCGGCGATCAACACCCAGGCCGCAGGCCGGCCCGCCGACCAGCTGCGCGACTGGGCCGCCCAGCGCGCGCCGGCGCTGGGCATCCCCATCGAGGCGCTGGAGGCCTACGGCTACGCCGCCCGGGTCGCCGAGGTGGAGAACCCGGACTGCCATCTGTCCTGGACAACGCTGGCCGGCATCGGCATGGTGGAAAGCCACCACGGCACCTACCGGGGCGCGGTCATCGCGCCCAACGGGGATGTCACCCCGCCGATCCGCGGGGTGCGCCTCGACGGCACAGGAGGCAACCTGGAGATCCTCGACCGCGAAGCCACCGAGGCCCTCCGGGCGCAAGGCGGAGGCGGCGGCGACCCGATCTACGCCCGGGCGATGGGCCCCATGCAGTTCATTCCGGAGACCTGGCGACTCTACGGGGTCGACGCCAACAACGACGGCACCGTGAGCCCGGACAACTTCGACGACGCGGCACTGTCGGCCGCGGGCTACCTGTGCTTCCGCGGCAAGGACATGGCGACACCGCGGGGCTGGATGAATGCGCTGCGGGCCTACAACCATTCCGACTACTACGCGCGTTCGGTGCGGGACTGGGCGACCGCGTACGCGGCCGGTCATCCGCTATAGCCGGGCGTCGCTGACCATCTACGCTTAGGGCGCCGGCAGCCGCCGCAGGACCGAGCGAAGGAGAAACCCGTGCCCATCATCGAGCAGGTCGCAGCCCGGGAGATCCTCGACTCGCGTGGGAACCCGACCGTGGAGGTCGAGGTGGCTCTGATCGACGGCACCATAACCCGGGCGGCGGTCCCGTCCGGGGCGTCGACCGGGGAGCACGAGGCGGTCGAGCTGCGCGACGGCGGCACCCGCTACGGCGGCAAAGGCGTGCAGAAGGCCGTCGAGGGCGTGCTCGACGAGATCGCGCCGGCGGTGATCGGCCTGTCCGCCGACGACCAGCGACTGGTCGATCAGGCTCTGGTCGACCTCGACGGCACCCCGGACAAGTCACGGCTGGGCGCCAACGCCATCCTCGGTGTCTCGCTGGCGGTGGCCAAGGCGGCCGCCGAGTCCGCCGGGCTGCCGCTGTTCCGCTACCTCGGCGGACCGAACGCGCACATCCTGCCGGTGCCGATGATGAACATCCTCAACGGCGGCGCGCACGCCGACACCGGTGTGGATGTCCAGGAATTCATGGTGGCGCCCATCGGCGCGCCCAACTTCCGCGAAGCGGTGCGCTGGGGCGCGGAGGTGTATCACGCACTCAAAGCGGTGCTCAAGAAGCAGGGGCTGGCCACCGGCCTCGGTGATGAGGGCGGCTTCGCCCCCGACGTCGCGGGAACTCGGGCCGCGCTGGACCTCATCTGCTCGGCCATTGAGTCGGCCGGGTTCAAGCCGGGCACCGATGTGGCGCTGGCCCTCGACGTGGCGGCCAATGGGTTCTTCACCAAGGGAACGGGTTACAGCTTCGAGAAGCAGACCTACACCT
>JBFYOQ010000023.1:0-5715 GCA_041303735.1 Mycobacterium sp. | reverse complement strand
TCGCCGGTGTCGGCGCGGGCGCGATCAACTCGCTCGTCGGATCGGGGACGCTGATCACTTTCCCGACACTGGTGGCCCTCGGCCTCCCGCCCGTGACGGCCACGATGTCCAATGCCATCGGCCTGGTGGCTGGGGGAGTGTCGGGCACCCTGGGGTACCGAGCGGAGTTGGCCGGCCAGTGGCGCCGGCTGCGCTGGCAGATCCCGGCCTCGGTGACCGGAGCGATGATCGGCGCGTTCCTGCTGCTGCACCTGCCGGAGAAGGTCTTCACCCGGATTGTGCCGGTGCTGCTCGTCTCGGCTCTGGCTCTTGTGGTTGCGGGGCCCCGGATTCAGGCCTTCGCGCGCCGCCGTGCCGAATCGGCGGGCCGCGCGGCCGACCACGTGTCGAGGGCGCGGATGGCCGCCCTGGTGCTGGGCACCTTCGCTGTCGGGATCTACGGCGGTTACTTCACTGCCGCGCAGGGCATCCTGCTGATCGGGGTGATGGGCGCGCTGCTGCCCGAGGACGTGCAGCGGATGAACGCGGCCAAGAACCTGCTGTCGCTGTTGGTGAACATCGTCGCCGCGGTGGCCTACACGGTGGTGGCCTTCGACCGGGTGAACTGGACCGCCGCGGGGCTGATCGCGGTCGGCTCGTTGATCGGCGGATGGCTCGGCGCGCGCTACGGCCGACGGTTGTCACCGGCGGCGCTGCGGGGGGTGATCGTGGTGGGCGGGCTGATCGGGCTCTTCCGGTTGCTGACGGTGTGAGTGCTGCGCTGCGGTACGATGCGGACCTGCTGCCGGCGATCCCGGCAGCGCCGCGGGCTGTGGCGCAGCTTGGTAGCGCACTTGACTGGGGGTCAAGTGGTCGCAGGTTCAAATCCTGTCAGCCCGACCAAAAAACTGGCTCTGATCAGCGGTTTTTCCTTCGCTCCCTGCTTCTGATTCGGGGCCCACGTTGGCCTTGGGACCAAATATGGGCCCAAGCGGGCGCCCCTGATGGTCATGAACGGGTGTTCAGCAGCGGTCAGGCGCAGGTTTGTGCGTGCCAACGCACGTGCGCCTGAGCACGCGCCGTAACGCCTCTGAATTCGAGTGCGCGTGACCGTTGGTCGAGTCGGCCGGCGACCACCCGAGACTTGCTGGCGCTGAATCCACAACCGAGATCCGTTGCAGACCTTGAAGTAGTGAACGTGTCAGCCCTCGGCTGGATACTGCCGACAACCGAGCGCCGCCATTGGCGCGGTGCCTTTTTTGTGGAGGACGATCATGGGAAACAGGGCCAACATAGTGCTGGTGGATCGTGACGGCTGGCAGCTGCGCTACTCGCACTGGGCGGGGTGCCGCATGCTGGATGCGTTGCTCGCGGGACCAGACATGGCTGAGCGCTATGTTCGCGCGCAGCAGGTCGGGAAATTCTGGACCGACGAGCTATGGGCTGACGGTGGCCTAGTGCTGGATCTCGCTGAGCGCAAGTTGCTGTTCTTCGGCGAGGAACTCATGGCGACCATGAACGAGCGCCGTGCGATTTTCGAGTTGCTGGCCATCATGTGGCCGGGCTATTCGATCTCGTGGGCCTACGACGCGACCGCTGAAATCGCTGCGTACGTCGGCGCTTCTTTGCCTATGCGTGACAGACCTTCTCGGCCCGAACTGACTCTCGCTGACGACACGGCGCGGTTGCATCATCTCGTCACGGTGCTCGGCGCCGACGGGAAGATTCGAGCCTGGCCGCTGTGGTGGGGCAGCAGCGCTGCGTGGTGTGGACCCCAACTGCTTGAGATGCTGCCTGGTACGGGGTCCCATGCCCTGGAACTGGGGAGGATTCCGGAAAGTGGTGTGCACGTCGACGTGCCCGGCAAGGCCCTTGGTGTGTGGTTGACGAATCCGCAACCGGGCCTGTTCCGGTGGTTGGGCCGGCTCTGGCCGGGGTGGCGAATCGATCGGTGGGACGATCGCTATGAAGAACATTTTCTTCGGTGCGGCCCCGGCATCACCGCGCCTGAACTGGATCTCACCTCCGGTGTTGTTGAAGCCGAAGCATGGATTCGCAAAAGGGTTCTTCAGAGTTATTGGGACAGTCCCGCGGGCTGCGTTAGAAGCCTTGCCGCACTGTTCGGCTCGTCTGACCCGGTCTCCTCGGTGACGGCTGAGGCGACCGAGCGACCGAACGCCCGGGAGTGGGCGAGCTTTGAACTTGCCTGCGCGCAGGTTCGCGATGGTCGGCGGGCAGCATGATTCAGTCGGTGATCCGTCGCCTAGATCCATCTTTGAACTGCAGATATTGCGTAAATCAGTCTTGGTCGCGACAATATATGTATGAGTGAGATGACGACGGTCGCATGTGCCGAGGTCCTCGGGATTTCAACGCGGCAGGTCGCCCGGCTCGCGCGCGCGGGAGAACTCACCGTGAGCCGCACTGTTGGGGGTGCGCTACTCGTCGACGGCGCTTCGGTTCACCGCCTGGCCAAGCATGGGCGCCATAACGGCCGGCCGTGGACAGCGGCCACAGCGTGGGCTGCGCTTACCTTGCTCTCCGGTGAGTCTGTTGATTGGCTGGACGCGGCGGCGATATCCCGGCTGCGACATCGGCTTCGGGCCAGTAGCGCTTCTGAATTGTGTTGGATGACTCGCCGCCGTGCGACAGTGCATCGGATGCGCGGCTGGGGAAAAGACGAGGGTCTGTTGCACTCCGGAGTCAGCGCGTTGCGTGATCCGGCGATGTCGGAACTGTTCGATCTCACAGCAGTCGAGCGGGGAGCCGATGGCTACGTCCAGGCTCGCGACTTCGCCGACCTCGTGACAACGCTGGGACTCGTCGAGGACCGCGACGGTGATGTGACCGTGCGGGTGGTGACTGAGGATGCCGGCTACGCCGTCGACCACGTGCTCACCGCGGCGGTCGCCGTCGACTTAGCCGAGTCGTTGGACACCCGGGAGTCCGCAGCCGCGCTGCGCGTCGTGGATGACCTGCTCGACGCCTTCCGGTCGGACACAAAACGTCCGCGCCGGCGCGTGTCTCGGTAATTGGTCAAATGACGTCGTCACCCGCCGGTGGGCGACTGTGGCACTTGACTGTGCCGGCAGGTGGGTGGCCACCGCCATGGCCACAAGTTGTCGAGATCGCACAGGCCATTCCGCACACCCAGTGGACGCTGGTCGGGGGACTGATGGTGCAGCTGCATGCCGCCTATGCCGGATTGCGGCTGACCCGTCCCACCCGTGATGTCGACATGATCCTGCATATCGACTCAGGCGCAGCAACATTCGCCGGTGTGCAGCAGGAGTTGGAACGACTCGGCTACGTGTTGCGTGAACCGGTCGGTGACGGGCCGATACACCGATTCGCTCGCGGATCCCGGGGTGCCGAGACGATCGACGTCATGGTGGCCGACCGCCTATCGCCGAAACAACATCCCAAGGCGTTAGGTCGGAAAGTATTCGCAGTTCCCGGCGGCACCTCAGCGCTGCGCAAGACGGTGAACTGTGAAGTGACGGCCGGCGAGGTCGTCGTAGTGCTCAGCATTCCCGACGTCCTCGGGGCATTAGTGCTCAAAGGCGCGGCATACGTGGAGGACTCTCGCGACCGGGATCGGCACCTCGACGACGCAGCCGTGCTGGCTTGCGCAGTGACCGACCCGATTGGGGATCGTGCCCGGATGATCGGCAGCGACCGCCGGCGGATCGAGGCGCTGTGGAAGATACTGCAGGACGCCGACCACAAGTCCTGGATAGCCACCGAGGCGGATGCCCGCCGGGGCCACGCGGCGCTTCGGGTGCTTGTGAGCGATTGAAGGTCGAAGTGGGTGCCCGTTGGTCTGGGACCGATTTGGGACCACACGTTCGGCGCGCTCCTGAACGACCTGCACGTTCGTGCGCGATCTGCGAGCCACGACGAACGCGCATACCGCGCGTCAGCAGGTAGGGCGATGCGGAAGTCGTAGGTCTTGGCGATCCCGGCGCGCCAGAACGTCGCCGCCGTTGGCGGCGGCTGGTGGGAAACAGATCACACTGTCACCGCATCGTTCAACGCACTGTGCTTGCGGCCCCAGACGAAGTAGAACACCAGCACCACGGCGACCCATCCGGAGAACGCCAGCCAGGTGTACCAGGGCAGGCTGATCAGGATGTACCCACACGCCAGGACCGACAAGACGGGTGTCACGGGGTAGAAGGGCACCTTGAATCCACGCGGTAGATCGGGTTCACGCACCCGCAGGATGACGACGCCGACGGATACGACGACGAACGCGACCAGGGTGCCGATGGACACCATGTCAGCCAGATAGTTCAGCGGGACGAAGCCGGCGAGAATGCCGACCACTACCGCGACGATGATGGTGTTGTTCACCGGAGCCCCGCTGCGCGGGTGGACCTTGGCGAACAGTGGGGGCAGAAGACCGTCCCGGCCCATGGCGAACAGGATTCGGGTCTGGCCGTACAGGACCACCAGTGTGACCGAGAAGATGGAGATCACTGCGCCGGCTGCCAAGACCGTGCCCCAGTATTGGCTTGAGGTGACCCGGTCGAGGATGGTGGCCAGGCCGGCTTCCTGGTCCTTGAAATCCTGCCAGGGCTGCGCGCCGAGTGCGGCCACGGTAACCACCACGTAGACGGTTGTGACGGTCACCAGCGCGGCCAAGATCGCCCGAGGCATCGTCTTTTGAGGATCCTTGACTTCGTCACCGGCGGTGGACACCGCATCCAGGCCGATGTAGGAGAAGAAGATCGTGCCGGCCGCCGCGCCGATTCCGGCCATACCGAAGGGTGCGAACTCAGCGAACCGATCGGCGTCGAAAGCCGTTGCGGCGATGACGGAGAACATGAGCAGAACGCCCAGCTTGATCAGCACCATGATGGTGTTGACCTTCGCCGACTCGCTGGCTCCGCGGATGAGAAGGACGGCGCACAACCCGACCAACACGACAGCGGGAAGGTTGATGATTCCCGGGGATGCCTCACCCCACGGCGCAGCGGAAAGGGACTGGGGCAGATGATGGCCGAAGAAGTTGTCGAGCAGCTTGTTGACGTACTGACTCCAGCCCACCGCAACCGCGGCGGCGGACACGCCGTATTCGAGCAGCAGGCACGCCGCCACACCCATTGCGACAAGCTCGCCGAGAGTGATGTAGGCGTAGGAGTAGCTGGACCCGGACACCGGCACGGCAGAGGTGAGTTCGGCGTAGCAGAGCGCGGCAAGTCCTGCTGCGATCCCGGCGATCACAAATGAGGCGACAACCCCGGGACCGGCTTTCGGAACCGCCTCGGACAGCACGAAGAAGATGCCGGTGCCGACGGTGGCGCCGACCCCGAACAGCGTGAGCTGGAACGTGCCGATACTGCGTTTCAGGTGATCGGAGGCGCCGTGGGCCACGGGCGCACCGATGACGGGCCGTCGGCGAAGCATCTGCTGGATCAGGCCGATTGACGAGGTCGCCATCTGCTCCTCCTGAACTGGGTTAGAGCACTGTAGGCCCAAACCGCTCGCTTCGCCTGTCGAGAATGGAAATGGTTCGTGGGCTAACCCTGTTGAGTTCCTTGTGATGCTCTAGTACTGCGGATGATCGTCCCGCGTGTTGGAATACAGGCCACTGCTTTGCGCGACTGAAGTCCGACCGCGTTCGCGTGGATACGTGCCAGACGTTCGATGAGGATGCCCAATGAATATCAGCTCCGTTTCGGTTTATGTCGGTCCGAATGTTCATGCGCGGGAGGCGGTGATCCGGTCCAA
>JBFYOQ010000022.1:0-6109 GCA_041303735.1 Mycobacterium sp. | reverse complement strand
CCCTTGCGCGGTGCCACCACCGCCGCGACGTGCTGTCCGTAGCGATCGTCGGGAACGCCGACCACGAGTGCGTCGAAGACGTCGGGGTGGCCCTTGAGCGCCCCCTCCACCTCCTCCGGGTACACCTTCTCCCCGCCGGTGTTGATCGACACCGACCCGCGGCCGAGCATGGTGACCGTGCCGTCGGCCTCAACCATCGCGTAGTCGCCGGGGATTGCGTAGCGGACACCGTTGATGGTGCGGAAGGTCTCGGCGGTCTTCTTCTCGTCCTTGTAGTAGCCGATCGGGATGTTGCCCCGCTTGGCCAGGATGCCGCGGACCCCGGACCCGGGCACGACCTCGTTGCCGTCGTCGTCGAGCACCACGGTCTTCTTGTCGATGCTGACCCGCGGACCCCCGGCGTGGGTCTGCCCCTTGGCGACGATGCTGCTGCCGCCGAAGCCGGTCTCCGAGGATCCGATGGAGTCGGTGATGATCCGGTTGGGCAGCAGTTCGCAGAAGCGTTCCTTGAGGCTGGGTGAGAACAGCGCCGCGGTGCTGGACAGCACGAACAATGACGCGAGGTCGGCGGAGATGTCGAAGTTGCCGGACTCCAGCGCGTCGAGCAGGGGACGGCCCATCGCGTCACCGGTGAAGAACAGCAGGTTCACCTTGTGCTTCTCGACTGTGCGCCATACCTCGTCGGCGTTGAACTCCGGCGCCAGAACACTGGTATGCCCGGCGAAGAGCGCCATCCAGGTGGCCGACTGGGTGGCGCCGTGGATCATCGGCGGGATGGCGAACCGGACCATGGGATCGGTGGCGGTGGCCTGCCGGGCGTGGTCGTACTCGTCGGCGACGAATTCGCCTGTGGCGAAGTCGGTTCCACCGAGTAGCACCCGATAGATGTCCTCATGGCGCCACATCACGCCCTTGGGGAAGCCGGTGGTGCCACCGGTGTAGAGCAGGTAGACGTCGTCGGCGCTGCGCGGGCCGAAGTCGCGCTCCGGTGAGCCCTGTGCGATCGCCTCGAAAAACTCCACGCCGCCGTAGCGCCGGTAGTCGCCGTCGCTGCCGTCCTCGACCACCAGCACGGTCTTGACGTTCGGGGTGTCGGGCAACACATTGGCCACCCGATCGGCGTACTGGCGTTCATGCACCAGGGCCACCATGTCGGAGTTGTCGAACAGATAGCGCAGTTCGCCCTCGACGTAGCGGTAGTTGACGTTGACCAGGATGGCGCCGGCTTTGACGATGCCGAGCATGGCGATGACGATTTCGATGCGGTTGCGGCAGTACAGGCCGACCTTGTCGTCCTTCTTGACGCCGTGGTCGATGAGGTAGTGAGCCAGCCGGTTGGCCTTCTCCTCGAGTTCGGCGAAGGTGATCTGCTCGTCGCCGCAGATAACGGCGACCCGGTCGGGTACGGCGTCGATGGTGTGCTCGGCGAGATCTGCGATGTTGAGGGCCACGAACCCAAATTAGAACGTGTTACATTTTTTCACAAGCAGGTCTCACGTGCTGCTGGGAAGGCGGGCGAACCATGGCAGACGCACTCATCGAACAACGCGGGCATGTCCTGATCGTGACGATGAACCGCCCGGAGACCCGCAATGCCCTCTCCGGCGAGATGCTGTCGATCATGGTCGAGGCCTGGGACCGGGTGGACAACGATCCCGAGATCCGGGTCTGCATCCTCACCGGTGCCGGCGGCTACTTCTGCGCGGGGATGGACCTCAAGGCGGCCACCAAGGCGCCCCCGGGCGACTCGTTCAAGAGCGGCGGCTATGACCCCACCCGCATCGACGGTCTGCTCAAGGGCCGGCGGCTGACCAAGCCGCTGATCGCCGCGGTGGAAGGCCCGGCGATCGCCGGCGGCACCGAGATCCTGCAGGGCACCGACATCCGGGTGGCGGGCGCGAGCGCGAAGTTCGGCATCTCCGAAGCCAAGTGGAGCCTGTATCCGATGGGCGGGTCCGCGGTGCGCCTGGTACGCCAGATTCCCTACACGATCGCCTGCGATCTGCTGCTCACCGGACGGCACATCACCGCCGCCGAAGCACTCGAGTACGGCCTGATCGGCCATGTGGTGCCCGATGGCCAGGCGCTGGACAAGGCACTCGAGATCGCCGGGGTGATCGCGAACAACGGACCGCTGGCGGTGCAGGCGATCCTGCGCTCCATCCGCGAGACCGAGGGTCTGCACGAGAACGAGGCGTTCAAGATCGACACCAAGATCGGTATCGAGGTGTTCCTCTCCGAGGACGCCAAGGAGGGCCCGATGGCATTCAAGGAGAAGCGGGCGCCTGCGTTCAAGATGCGCTGACGCCGCACCTTCTCCCGCGCCTTCTCGGCCTAGGCCAGTACCGGCTTCGTCGGGGTGAACACCACCGGCATCTTCTCCAGACCGCTGACGAAGTTGGCCGGCCGCAGCGGCAGCGCTGATTCATCGGCCAGCCGCAGATCAGGCAGCCGTTGCGCGATCCTGCCGATCAGCGTCTTGAGCTCCAGGCGCGCCAACTGGTTGCCCAGGCAGAAATGCGTGCCGAAGCCGAACGCCATGTGGCTGTTGGGATTGCGGTCGATGCGGAAGTTCTCCGGGTCGCCGAACACCGCTTCGTCGAAGTTCGCCGACTCGAACATGAGCATGATCTTCTCGCCCTGGCGCAACTGGGTGCCGTGGAACTCGGTGTCGGCGGTGAGCATGCGGCACATGTTCTTCACCGGCGAGGTCCAACGCAGCATCTCCTCCACCGCACCGCCCACAGCCGCGCCGTCGGCCACCACCTGATCCCACTGGTGACGATGGCGCAGCAGTTGCTCGGTGCCACCGGACAACGTGTGCCGGGTGGTCTCGTCCCCGCCGATGAGGATCAGCAGCGTCTCCATGAGGATCTCGTCATCGGCCATCATCTGGCCGTCGACCGCTGAGTTGACCAGTATCGAGAACAGATCCTCGGTCGGCTCCGCGCGGCGCTTGGCGATGGTCTCCATGGCGTAGGCGGAGTAGCCCGCGAAGGCTTCCATCACCGCCTGCAGGGTCGCCTCGTCGGCCTGAGAGTTGAGTCCGCACACCAGGTCGTCGGACCACTTCAGCAGGGTCGCCCGGTCGGCGGGCAGCACGCCGAGCATGTCGCCGATCACCGCCATCGGCAACGGGGCTGCGATGTCACGGACGAAATCGCACTCGCCCTGCTCGCAGACGGCGTCGATCAGGGAGTCGCACAGCGTCTCGATGCCGGCCGCCTTGTCCATCACCTGCTTGCGGGTGAAACCGGCGTTGACCAACTTGCGGCGAACCAGATGCTGCGGGTCGTCCATGTCGATCATGTAGGGCATCGCCGGGCTGTCGGGGCGGATGCCGCCGGTAGAGGAGAACAACTCCGGATCACGTTCCGCCTCGATAACGGCCTGATACGTGGCCGCCGCGGCCAATCCGTTCCGGTCGCGGAACACCGGTTCGTGGGCCCGCATCCACCCGTAGGCGGCACGGGCATGGCCGTCGGCGTAGAAGTTGCCGTCCGTCAGGTCGACATCGGGCCGAACCGCGGTAGCGCTCATTTTCGTCTTCCCCAATTGCTCGCTGGGCGGTTTACAGTGACATCATGGCCGATTCTCAGTACACCATCGCCGGAACCGAATTGACTCTGCCGGTTCGCGTCCGCAAGGCCGACGTGCACACCGCGATGTTCTCGGTGTCGGCCGACGCCGCGCAGCGGCTGATCGACTACAGCGGCCTGCAGGTCTGCCGGTTCCGGCCGGGCCGCGCGGTGGTGACGCTGATGCTGGCCCGCTACATCGACGGCGACCTCGGCGCCTACAACGAATTCGGCACCTGCGTGATGGTCAACCCACCCGGATCGACCGCGACCGGGCTCAAGGCTCTCGGCGACGCCGCGGCGTTCATTCACCACCTGCCCGTCGATCAGTCGTTCACCCTGGAAGCCGGGCGCACCATCTGGGGTTTCCCGAAGATCATGGCGGACTTCACCGTTCGCGATTCGGGTTCGTTCGGCTTCGAGGTGTCGGAGAACGGTTCGCTGATCGCGGCCATGGAATTCGGCCGAGCGATCCCGATCCCGTCGCGGGCCAAGAAGCCGCAGATCCTGACCACCTACAGCTGCTCCGACGGCGTCACCCGCGAGATCCCGTGGGAGATGCACAACACCGGGGTGCGTTTCCGCCCCGGCGGTGCCACCCTGCGCCTCGGCGATCACCCGTATGCCAAGGAGTTGGCGACGCTCGGCTTGCCGAAGCGCCCGATGGTGTCGGGATCGGTCGGCAACGTCGACATGACCTTCGGTGACGCCCACGTGGTGCGTTAACCCACTACCGGAGTCGACACCAGCTCCGCGAGCTCGCGGAGCTGTTCGCCGCTGCGCGGGCTGACGACCATCATCGTCACCCCGGATGCCTCCCACACCGCGATCTGCTTGCGCACGTAGTCGATGTCGCCCACGATCGCGGCGTCATCGACGAGTTCGTCGGGGATCACCTTGGCCGCCTCATCCTTGCGGCCCGAGCGGAACAGCTTGGTGACGTCATCGACGACCTCGGAGTACCCCATCCGCCGATAGACCTCGGCGTGGAAGTTGGTGTCCTCCGAGCCCATACCGCCCATGTAGAGCGCCACGAACGGCTTCATCACCTCCATGGTGGCGGGCCGGTCATCGGTGACCACGATCTGGGCGGTAGCGCAGATCTCGAAATCAGCGCGGCTGCGACGGGCGCCGGGGCGGGCGAATCCCTCGTCGAGCCACTCGTTGTACATGTGGGCGATGCGCGGTGAGTAGAAGATCGGCAGCCAGCCGTCGCAGATCTCGGCCGACAGCGCGATGTTCTTCGGACCCTCGGCGCCCAGCATGATCGGGATATCGGCGCGCAGCGGATGCACGATCGGCTTGAGCGACTTGCCCAGGCCGGTGGTGCCCTCACCGGCCAGCGGCAGCGGGTAGTGCGGCCCGGCGCTGGTGACCGGAGCCTCGCGCGCCCACACCTGCCGGAGGATGTCGATGTACTCGCGGGTGCGCGCCAGCGGCTTGGGGAAGCGCTGGCCGTACCAGCCCTCCACCACCTGCGGCCCGGAGACGCCGAGACCGAGGATGTGCCGGCCGCCGGAGAGGTGGTCCAGCGTCAGCGACGCCATCGCGCACGCGGTCGGGGTGCGCGCCGACAGCTGGACCACCGAGGTGCCCAGCCGCAGCCGCGAGGTCTCGCGACCCCACCAGGCCAGTGGAGTGAAGGCATCAGAGCCCCACGCCTCCGCGGTGAACACCGTGTCGAAGTCGGCCTCCTCGGCTGCGGCGACCAGTTCGGCATGGTTGGTGGGCGGCTGCGCGCTCCAGTAGCCGAGTTGCAGACCGAGCTTCATCGAAGCCGCCTTTCCGTCACGAGTGCGCTCCTTGCCACGATTCCTAGAACCTGTTCTACTCGACGTTGTGAGCCTCAGCCAGAGCACTCCTGACCTTCAGGCCTTGATAGATTCCCATGAGCCGCCTCTTTCCGCGCCGCTGACCCTGTCTTTCGACTACACCCGTTCAGTCGGATCGACCCTGAGCGCGTTCTTCACCGCGCTGCGCAGCCGCCACATCGTCGGGGTCCGCGGATCGGACGGACGGGTCCACGTTCCCGTGGTCGAGTACGACCCGGTGACCTATGAGCCGCTGTCCGACATCGTGCCGGTGTCCAGTGTCGGCACGGTGGTGTCGTGGACCTGGCAGGCCCACCCGCTGGAGGGCCAACCGCTGGACCGGCCGTTCGCCTGGGCGCTGATCACACTCGACGGCGCCGACACCCCGCTGCTGCATGCCGTGGACACCGGCGGCGCGCCGGACGGCGTCAAGACCGGAGACCGGGTCCATGCGCACTGGGTCGATGAGCCGGTGGGGATGATCACCGATATCGCGTGCTTCGTTCCCGGCGAGGCGGCCGAATCCGTCCCGGACAAAGCCGACGACCGGGATCCGGTCACCATGTTGCTGTCCCCCTGCAGCCTCGCCGTCCAGCACACGGCGTCGCGACCGGAGAGCATCTTCCTGCGCGCGATGCAGCGCGGAACCCTGCTCGGCGCCCGTTCCGGGAAGAACGGGAAGGTCTATTTCCCGCCGCGTGAGGCTGACCCGGCCACCGG
>JBFYOQ010000021.1:0-5482 GCA_041303735.1 Mycobacterium sp. | reverse complement strand
TTACTTCCTTATCGCGCAATGACTTCGGATCGATCCTCTCCCGGATCAGCGTCAGTTCCTCAGCACTGGGCAGCCGCGTGTGCTGCGCGTCGCTGAGACCGGCCACCTCGAAGCCGGTGTTCTCGCGAACCTCGTCGGACTCCACCCCCGGATGCAGGGACAGCGCCCGCATGCTGTGGTCGGGGCCGCCGAAGTCGAAGACCCCGAGGTTGCTCACGACCCGGAAAACGTTGACGAACCGGTAGGCGGGGTTAGCCGGATCGACCTTGTTCCAACCGATGCCGGACACCACGTCGACGTGATCGCAGAACACCCGCGGGGAGTGGTTGCCCACCCAGTAACTGGTGGCATGGTTGATGGTGTTGCCTGGGGCGCCGCGTACCCCGAACATCTGGCGAGTCGGATGCTGCAGTGGCCCGAAGGCCGAGAGATTCTGGTTGCCGTACCTGTCCACCTGATTTGCGCCCATCACCACGTGGCGGCGACCCCAGGCCAAGGTTTCGAAGACCCGGCCGAACGGCATCCATCCCTCGACGGCGCCCGCGCCGCCGATGGCGGGGGTGTCGGCCAGCAGTTGCGCTTCGCCGTCGCTGAGCAGGATGTCCGGCGCGAAGGTCAGGCGCGCAAGCCGCGCGCCGACGGACACCATGGTGGCCATCGGGCTGACCATGATCTCGCCGGCGTCGCGGAACAACTCGGCGCAGGCGACGGCGCAGACCTCGGCACGGCTGACCTGCATCACTTCGCCTCCTGTGCCTCGGTGAATCGGCGTACGGCGGCCTGGTAGTCGGCCTCACTGCCCGACAGGTAGGTGGCGACAAACTCGGCCCAGCCGTCCTCGTCGCCGGCGGCCTGGGCGTAGTGCCGCTGGAACTTCTCGTCGCGGCCGTAATCCGGTGCCGCGGTGGTGAAGTGCGCCCCGTTAGGGGCTTCGACGACGTGGTCGACCATCATCCGGTTGACCAGCAGAGCCTGCGGCGCAACGGCTTTCACGAGCTCCTCGGTGGATACGATCCGCTCCACCGACAGGTATCTGCGCTCAGCGGCCATCAGGAACAGGTCATCGAAGTACGGGTCGATGCCGGTGTAAGCAGCGTTGCCATGTTTATCGCCCAGATTGAGATGGACGAAAGCGGCGTCGAGGCGCAGCGCGGGCATAGCGATCAGTTCCTCGTGCCCATCACCCGTGCGGTACGGGGAACGGACGGTCTTCAACTCGCCGTCCCAGAAGTCCGGCACCGAACTGCCCAGTCCGGCCCGCGTCGGCAGGAACGGCAGTCGCTGTGCGGCGGCCTGCAGGCCGCAGCGCAACATGCCCTCGTCCATCTCCCGGGCCACGATCGCCCCGGTGGTGCGGGCTTTGGAGAACCACGGGTCGTAGAACGGCGGGGAGTCCAGGGAGACGAAGCCGTAGTAGACCTTGGCGACCTTGCCCGCCGAGCACAGCAGGCCCAGGTCGGGCCCGCCGTAGGTCACGACGGTCAGGTCGGTGACCGCCGTGCGCAGCAAGGCCCGGACGAACGCCATCGGCTTGCGTCTCGAGCCCCACCCGCCGATGCCGATCGTCATCCCGCTGTCGACTCCGGCGACCGCCTCGTCGAGGGTGGTGCGCTTATCTCTCAAGGCTTCTCCGACCTACTTCTCGGACTTGGTCGTGCCGGCGAAATCGTCGCGCAGCTCATCGGAGACACCGGACAGGTTGAGCTCGAAGGTGAAGCCCTGCTCCATCCGGTAGCTGGCGTTGACCCGCTGGGGGTCGATGAGATTCAGCGCCTCCTTGGCCGCGCGGATCACCCGGGTGTCCTTGCCGGCGATGTCGCGGGCGACCCGCAGGGCGGCCTCGTCGAGATCCGATCTGGGCACCACTTCGTGCACGGAACCGAACTGGTGCAGCGTCGCGGCGTCGACGGTGGCCGCGGTGAAGAACAGTCGCCGCATCATGTGCTGGGGAACCAGCCGCGACAGGTGCGTGGCGGCGCCCAGTGCGCCGCGTTCGACCTCGGGAAGGCCGAACACCGCGTCATCGGAGGCGACGATCACATCGGAGTTGCCGACCAACCCGATGCCGCCCCCGACGCAGAAGCCGTTCACGGCCGCGACCACCGGCACCTCGCACTCGTAAACCGCCTTGAATGCGGCAAAGCAGCCGCGATTCGCGTCGATCAATGCGGAAAACCCAGAGGTGCGCTGCATCTCCTTGATGTCCACGCCGGCGTTGAACCCTCGGCCTTCGGCCCGAAGGATCACCACATGGGTGGTGTTGTCACGCCCGGCTGCTGTGATGACGTCTGCGAGTTCGAACCAGCCGCGTGACGGAATCGCGTTGACCGGCGGGTAGTCAACCGTGACCGCGACAATGCCCGGTTCCACAGTCGAGGATGTGATCGTCATTGCACTCCTGCACCTAAGCAAGCACTTGCTTGGTACGCTAGCACAGTGCCCACCCCCCTGCCGGACCACGTCAACCTGGGGCTTGAGGGCCGCGTCGTCCTGGTGACCGGCGGCGTGCGGGGTGTCGGCGCCGGAATCAGCGCGGTGTTCGCCGAGCAGGGAGCAACGGTGGTGACCTGTGCCCGGCGCCCCGTCGAGGGGCTGCCGTACGAGTTCCACGGTTGTGACGTCCGAGACCCGGACGCCGTGGCCGCCCTGGTCGCCGCCGTTGTCGAACGCCACGGTGCCCTCGATGTGGTGATCAACAATGCCGGCGGGTCACCGCACGCACTGGCCGCCGACGCCTCGCCGCGGTTTCATCAGAAGATCATCGAGTTGAACCTGCTGGGCATGCTCCACGTCTCGCAGGCGGCGAACGCGGTGATGCAGGAGCAACCGCGAGGCGGGTCGATCGTTTCCATCTCCAGTGTCAGCGGACGGCGGCCGTCCCCCGGCACTGCCGCCTACGGTGCGGCGAAGGCCGGGGTGGACAGCCTGACCGCCACGCTCGCCGTGGAATGGGCGCCAAAGGTGCGGGTGAACGCCGTGGTCGCCGGGATGATCGCCACCGAACAGGTTGAACTCTTCTATGGTGACGCCGAGTCCCAAGCCGCGGTGGCTGCCACCGTCCCGCTGGGGCGGCTCGCGGACCCGCGCGAAATCGGTTGGGCGGCAGCCTTCCTCGCCTCCGACGCCGCGTCCTACGTCAGCGGGGCATGCCTTGAGGTGCACGGCGGCGGCGAGCCGCCACCATTCTTGGCGGCCTCGGACGCCAACAAGGAATAAGGAGAGACAATGGGATTGCTCGACGGACGGGTTGTCATCGTCACCGGCGCCGGCGGCGGTATCGGCCGGGCACATGCGTTGGCGTTCGCCGCCGAAGGTGGCCGCGTGGTGGTCAACGACATCGGTGTCGGCCTGGACGGGTCACCGGCCGGTGGCGGCAGCGCGGCGCAATCCGTCGTCGACGAGATCCGGGCAGCCGGCGGCGAAGCCGTCACCAGTGGCGCCAACGTCGCCGACTGGGACGAGGCGGCCGGATTGATCCAGACCGCCGTCGACACCTTCGGCGGTCTCGACGTGCTGGTGAACAACGCCGGCATCGTGCGCGACCGGATGATCGCCAACACCAGCGAGCAGGAGTTCGACGCCGTCGTGGCCGTCCACCTCAAGGGACACTTTGCGACCACCCGGCACGCGGGCGCCTACTGGCGGGGTTTGGTCAAAGAGGGCAAGGCGGGCGCCGACACGCTCAACGCCCGGATCATCAACACCAGCTCCGGCGCGGGCCTTCAGGGCAGCGTCGGGCAGGGCAACTACAGCGCCGCCAAGGCCGGTATCGCTGCGCTGACCCTGGTCGCCGCCGCCGAGATGGGCCGATACGGGGTGACGGTGAATGCGATCGCGCCGTCGGCGCGCACCCGGATGACCGAGACGGTGTTCGCCGAGATGATGGCCGCCCCCGATGCGGGTTTCGACGCCATGGCACCGGAGAACATCTCGCCACTGGTGGTCTGGCTCGGCAGCGCCGAGTCGGCGGATGTGACTGGACGGGTGTTCGAGGTCGAGGGCGGCATCATCCGGGCGGCCGAGGGCTGGCAGCACGGCCCGGAGGTCGACAAGGGCGCCCGCTGGGAGCCCGGCGAACTCGGCCCCGTCGTGCGTGGACTGCTGGCGCAGGGCCGACCACCAGCACCGGTGTACGGCGCCTGACCACTGACCTACGGGTCGCAGATGACCACCGGGATGCGCCGGTCGGTCCAGGATTGGTAATCGTCGAAGCTTGAGTACATCTGCGTCATCTTCGGCCAGTACTGCGCCCGCTCATCCTCGGTGGCGTCCCGGGCCGTCAGCTGCAGTACCTCGTCTTTGATCTGCACCGACACCTTCGGGTTGGCCGTGAGGTTCAGGTACCACATCGGGTTGGTGGCCGCACCACCCTGCGATGCGATCAGCACGACGCGGTTTCCCTCCCGCAGAAACAGCAGCGGGCTCACCCGCGGCTCCCCGGTCTTGCGGCCGGTGGTGGTGAGCAGCGCGACCGGCGCACCCTGGAGGAACTTCCCGCCCAGCTTGCCGTCGGTCTTCTTGTAAATCCAGGTGTTGGCCCGCGACATCCACTTGATGATGTGTTTGGTCCGCGGGGAGTTCAGGCCCTTCGGGGGCGGTTTGACGGGCATCTAGGAGCTCCTAACGACGGTTGGGTGAAATCTAACCCGGATACCGGTGATGAGTCCGTCGGCGGGTGGGATGACGAAGGTCTCGTCCACATGCGCGGCTGCCCGCCGGCCGGCGAAGGCGATCGTCGTCAGCACGGTGTAGCGCGCCCGCACCTCATCGCCGTCAATGGTGAATTCCGCCGGTGTGGTCGACCGGACGATTCGGTACTGGAGGCCGCGAGTGAGGCTGCGGCGCAGATGCTTTCCCGAAAACCCGTTCTTCACGCCCTGTTCGACGCGGGTGCAGTCGGCGGCGAACGGTACCGAGTCACCGTCATGGCTCACCAACGCGTCGATATAGGCCTGCGCCGCCGCGATCCGCTGCGCGTCGGTGGTGCGATCCGTCGTCAGATCCGCTCGATGATGGTGCCGGTCGACAGTGCACCGCCGGCACACATCGTGATCAGCGCCGTGCTCTGACCGGTGCGCTCCAGTTCGTGCAGCGCGGTGGTGATGAGCCGGCTTCCGGTGCTGCCGACCGGGTGTCCCAGTGCGATCGCGCCTCCGTTCACATTGACCCGATCCATGTCGGCGTTGTGGACCTGCGCCCAGCTGAGCACCACCGAGGCGAACGCCTCGTTGATCTCGACGAGGTCGATGTCACCGAGCTTCATGCCGGCTTTGGCCAGCACCCGTTCGGTGGCCTGGACCGGACCGTCGAGGTGGTAGTAGGGCTCGGAGCCGACGAGCGCCTGGCTGACGATTCGCGCGCGCGGCGTCAGACCCAGCGCCCTGGCTTTGTCCTCATCCATCCACAGCACGGCGGCCGCGCCGTCGGAGATCTGCGACGAGGTGCCCGCGGTGTGCATGGCACCTTCCATCACGGGCTTGAG
>JBFYOQ010000020.1:0-3582 GCA_041303735.1 Mycobacterium sp. | reverse complement strand
GGCGATATCGCCGACGGGGTCGATGCATCCGCCGACGTGGACGTACCGGCCACCTTCGGCGCAGACGTCGGCCTGCGCGACGGGTGCGATACCCGCGGGAACGGCGGCCAGGCCGAGTCCGGCCAGGAGTGCTGCTGTGAATTTTCTGCTCATGGCCTCATTATCGCCGACGTCCTCGGGTTGCGTTACGCGGTGCGGCCCCCGGGAGTGTTTCCCGGGGGCCGCACGCGATGGCAGGGCCTACTTCTTGGTGACGGTCTCGCCGAAGGTGCCGTTACCGGTGTTGGTCCAGGTGATGGTGCCGTTCTGGAACTCGGTGATCCAGCCGCCGCCGGCGACCTTGTAGCCGCCGCCGGTCTGGGCCTCGTCGCTGGTCGGGAAGCCCAGCATGCCGGCCGCCCCGCCCTGCTCGGTGTAGATCCGCAGGATCTCGCCCTGCACCAGGTGCACGCCGGTGGTCGGCGAGGAGAAGATGGTGCCTCCTGTGAACGCCTGAACGGTGCCGTCGCCGACCTTCTCCGCCATCGCGGTGGGCATGCCGAGGACCTCCTCGCCGCCGAACTGCGTGTAGGCGCCGGCCATCGCCGCATCCATGGAGACGTCACCGACGCCGGGGACGTTCATGGTGGTCGGGGTGCCGTTGAGCACCGAGGAGACCGCGCTGGAGGCGACGCTCACGCCACTGCTGGCGGCACTTCCGGCCACGCTGGCCGCACTGCTGGCCGCGCTGCCGGCGGCGCTGCCCGCGCTGCTGGCGACGCTGCCGGCCGCACTGGCGGCCGACGAGCCCAGGCTGGAGGCACTCGACATCGCGTCCTTGGTGGCGTCCTGGGCCTGCGAGCAACTCACCGCGAAGGCACCCGCGATGGCGAGGCTGCCGGCCACTGCCGCGGCGCGGGCCATGTTCTTCTTCATTGCTGTGACTCTCTCTTTCGGGGCCCGCTGGCTCTTTCCGGGCTCTCTGGGATGACGAACTGATCGACGCACACGGTGCGCGCTGACCAGCAAACGCACGGTACGCGCCTTGATGGTACGTGACGTGGAGATTCGGTGAATCCGCAGGTTGCCGGGAAAGAAATGAGCCTGGTGTGGCTGGTGAGACGCGACGCGACGGCCGGAGCGCCCAGAAACCTGTCAGATCGGCATAAGAGCGGTTACGCTTTTGTGGCGGGTGGCAGCGTGGCCCCCTGATGAGGAGTGTGTGATCGCGATGGCTGCTTCACCGACAACCGAGCGACCGGTGCGCGGGCCCAGCCTCCCCCCCGGCAAGACCATGATCGTGCACTCCGCCGACGGCACCCGCCTGCACACCGAGGTGTTCGGCCCGGCCGGCGGCTATCCGATCGTCCTGGCGCACGGCATCACCTGCTCGCTGCGGGTCTGGCACGAACAGATCAACGAGCTCTCCGGCGACTTCCGGGTGATCGCCTATGACCACCGCGGCCACGGCCGCAGCGGAGTGCCCGGCTCGAAGTCCTACAGCCTCGATCATCTGGCGGCCGACCTCGACGCCGTGCTGGCCGGCACCCTGGCGCCCGGCGAGCGGGCGCTGATCGCCGGACACTCGATGGGCGGCATCGCGATCAGCGCGTGGGCCGACCGCTTCCGCCACCGTGTCGCCGAGCGTGCCGACGCCGTCGCGCTGATCAACACCACCACCGGAGACCTGCTGGACAAGATCCAGTTGCTGCCGGTGCCTGGCAGGTTCAAGACGGCACGAATCGCGGCGGCCCGCACCATGATCCGTTCCCTGGGCGGTGCGCCTCTGGTCAACGGCACCCAGCCGGGCAGCCGGCGTTTCCTGCAGATGATGGCCGTCGGCGCGGGTGCAGATCCCGCGATCGTCCGCTTCCTGCATGACCTGTTCGCCGCCACGCCGGCCGCCGGGCGCGGCGCGTGGGCGCGGGTGCTCGTCGACGAGATGGGACACGATGGCCACATCGACCTCAGCGGGCTGACGGTGCCGACGCTGGTGATCGGCAGCACCTCCGACCGACTGCTGCCGATGTGTCAGGCTCGCAAGATCGCCGAGGCGGCGCCGAATCTCGTTGAGCTGGTGGAGATGCCGGGCGGGCACTGTGCCTTGCTGGAGCATCCCGAGGAGGTCAACAACTACCTTCGCGACCTGGCTGTCTCGTCGACTCGATCGGTCCGGATCAGCTCCTAAAGTGCGCTCAGCGCCGCAGCGACCTCCTCGGCGGCGCGGTGACCTGAGCGCACCGCTCCGTCCATGAAGCCGGTCCACTCGTCGGCGGTCTCGGTGCCGGCCCAGTGCAGCGGGCCGACCGGGGTGCGCAGTAGCGCCCCGAACTCCGTCCAGGAGCCGGGCGGTACCGCGGCGGTCGGGCCTCCGGGCGCGAATTCCTCAGCGCCCCAACGCTGGTCGGTGTAGTCGATGGGATTGGCGGCCTGCTCGCCGAACAGCGCGGTGAAGCAGGCCACCGCCTTCTCGCGGCGCTGCTCGAGTGGCAACGCGTCGAAGCCGCGCGGATCGGTGAAGCCGAGCAGGATGCCCGGCCCGCCGGACGGCGGACCGACGTCGAAGGTGATGAACACCGGCCCCTCGTCGGAGAGCGCCTGACCGGACAGTCCCTGATCGCGCCAGAACGGGCGCGGATAGGCGGCGTAGGCCTTGGTGAGAGCGCCCAGCGGCCACCGCTGCGCCAGCTGCTGATATTCGATGGGCGGGGCGGGGGCGATGTCGATGTCGAGGCGCTGCCCGGGAGCGACGGCGATGATGGCCGCCCGGGCATCCACCGTGCCGGCCGAGGAGCTCACCGCGACGGCGGCCGGAGACCATTCGATGCGTGAGACCGCCGCGTCCAGCCGGATGCGCCCGCCGAGTTCGGCGGCCATCCTGGCCGAGATCTCGTGGGTGCCGCCGGGGAAGTGGTCCTGCTGGGCACCGCCGGCGGTGTCGAGCATGCGGTCCAGGCCGCCGGAGGTCGTGACGTAGCGCAGCGCGTGCAGCAGGGATACCTCGTCGGGCTCGGCACCCCAGGTGACCCGGGACATGATCGCCATCAGGTCCCGGGAGGTCGCGGTGGCGCGGACCTTGCGCAGCCAGGCGCCGAAGCTGATGGCATCGAGGGCGGCGGCCCGCGCGGAGGTCCACGGCGCATGGATGTCGACCCCGGCGGCCAGCCGTTCGAACTGCCACTGGATGCGGCCGATGTCGACCAGGCCGATCAGGCCCAGCTTCGGGATGGTGCCGTGGTAGCGGCGCAGGGTGCCACGCCAGCGGATCAGGTTCGCGCCCTCGGCGTAGGTCGGGGTGGTGTCGCAGCCTAGGTCGGCGGCCAGTTTGAGCACCGCGTCCTGGGTGGGTCCGACGAACGAGGCGCCCAGATCCACCGGGACGCCGGCCAGCGTGGCAGCTTTGGTGCGCCCGCCGACCCGGTCGCGGGCCTCGAGCACCACCACGTCGAAGCCTCTGCCGGTCAGATCACGCGCCGCCGTCAGCCCGGCCAGACCGGCGCCGATCACCACTACGTCGTGTGCCATGGGTCCAGATTAGGGTGCCGATTAGGGTGATGGGACCGTGAAAATCCTGACCGCCCTGTTCGGGCCCACAGATGCCGT
>JBFYOQ010000019.1:0-5017 GCA_041303735.1 Mycobacterium sp. | reverse complement strand
GGCGGCGGGTGTGCTGGGTGCGCTGGCGATCATCAGTGCCATCCTCATCGTGCTGGCCGACCGGGAGAAGCGGAACAACACCCCGATCGAGCAGACCGTCACCGACACCGTGGAACCGGTCTCGCCCGAGGGCGCGCCGCCGATGGCACCCTCGGCCTGGACCGGGGACGGACCGGTGCGCATCATCGGGGCGGCGCTAGCCGACGAGGGGCCGCGATGAGTACCCCGCAGCACCTCTCCGACCGTTATGAACTGGGCGAGATCCTCGGCTTCGGCGGGATGTCCGAGGTACATCTGGCCCGAGACGTGCGCCTGCACCGCGACGTCGCGGTGAAGGTGCTGCGCGCCGACCTCGCCCGCGACCCGAGTTTCTATCTGCGGTTCCGCCGCGAAGCGCAGAACGCCGCAGCTCTCAATCACCCCGCGATCGTCGCCGTGTACGACACCGGTGAGGCCGAGACGCCCAGCGGGCCGCTGCCCTACATCGTGATGGAGTACGTCGACGGGGTGACGCTGCGCGACATCATCCACAACGACGGTCCGATGCCTCCGCGGCGCGCCCTCGAGGTGATTGCCGACGCCTGCCAGGCACTGAATTTCAGTCACCAGCACGGAATCGTCCACCGCGACGTCAAGCCGGCCAACATCATGATCTCCAAGGCCGGCGCGGTGAAGGTGATGGACTTCGGCATCGCCCGCGCGCTGGCCGACGGGGGCAACAGCGTCACCCAGACCGCAGCGGTGATCGGCACCGCGCAGTACCTCTCGCCGGAGCAGGCCCGCGGGGAACAGGTCGACGCCCGCTCCGATGTGTACTCACTGGGATGTGTTCTCTACGAACTCCTCACCGGCGAACCGCCTTTCGTGGGTGACTCACCCGTCGCGGTCGCCTACCAGCACGTGCGGGAGGACCCGGTTCCGCCCTCGCACAAACACGGCGGGATCAGCGCTGAACTCGATGCCGTGGTGCTCAAGGCGCTGGCGAAGAATCCCGACAACCGCTACCAGAGCGCGGCGGAGATGCGCGCCGATCTGGTCCGCGTGCACAGCGGGGAGAAGCCCGAAGCGCCCAAGGTGCTGACACCCGCCGAACGCACCCTGATGATGGCGTCGCGGCCGGGCGGACGCGCCGGCGCTGCGGCGGCGTCGGGCGGATACGACTACTCGGGCCGCCGCGGCGGCCCGGTGGGCCGTTGGCTCGTGGTCGCATCCGTCCTGGCGATCCTGACCGTCGTCGTCACGCTGGTGATCAACCTGGCCGGCGGCGAACCTCGCTCGATCCAGATACCCGACGTGCGCGGGCAGGTCTCCGCCGACGCGATCGCCGACCTGCAGAACAAGGGGTTCAAGGTCCGCACTCAGCAGAAGCCGGACAGCACGGTGCCGCCCGACCACGCCATCGGCACCGATCCGGCGGGGGCGAGCACCGTCGCCGCCGGCGACGAGATCACCCTCAACGTCTCAACCGGACCCGAACAACGCGAGATTCCCAGCGTGGCGGGACTGAGCTACGCCGACGCCGTCAAGCGGCTCAGCGCGGCGGGCTTCGGCAAGTTCAAACAGTCTGATGCGCCCTCCACCCCGGAACAGAAGGACAAGGTGCTCAACACCGTCCCCCCGGCCAATCAGACCTCGGCGATCACCAACGAGATCACCATCGTGGTGGGCAGTGGGCCGGTCACCCGGGAGGTACCCGACGTCACCGGGCAGATCGCGGAGTTGGCCACCCGCAACCTCAACACCGTCGGCTTCCCCACGATCCTCACTGCCCCCGTCGACAGTCCCCAACCGGCCGGCGAGGTGATCGCCGTCGATCCCGCGCCTGGGACCTCCGCCCCGCTGGACTCGCAGATCACCCTCAAGGTTTCCAAGGGCAATCAGTTCGTGATGCCGAACCTGACCGGCCAGTTCTGGGTCGATGCCGAACAGAATCTGCGCGGGCTCGGATGGACGGGGGTGCTGGTGAAGGGTCCCGACACGCCCAACAGCGGTCAGCGAACCAACGCGGTGGTGGCGCAGCTGCCCGCACCGGGCAGCGGGGTCGACTTCACCGGGTCGATCACGCTGTCGTTTGCGTCGTAGGTTGTTTGCGTCGTAGGTCGTTTGTTTCTCAGCCCCGCCCGCCGGCCCCGACCACCGGGGCGTCGACGAGCGGTACGGAGCCCATCGCATGGCGAACGGTAGCGGCGACTTCCTGTTCCAGGGTGCGCACCAGTGACTCCTGCGGTGCCGCGCCGCAGTAGCCAAGCCAGTTGGCGAGCATCCGGTGACCTCCCTCGGTGAGGATCGACTCCGGGTGGAACTGCACCCCGTGGATCGGAAGATCGACATGGCGGACGGCCATGATCACTCCGCTGAGGGTATGGGCGGTGACCTCGAGAGCAGGCGGCACAGACTCCGGCAGGATGGTCAGCGAGTGGTACCGGGTCGCGGTGAACGGATTCGGAAGGCCCTGGAGCACACCTCGATCCGTGTGATGGACGGTGCTGGTCTTGCCGTGCAGGAGTTCCGGCGCCCGATCGACCACTCCGCCGAACGCGACACCGATGGCCTGGTGTCCGAGACACACGCCGAGCAGTGGCGTGCCCGCCTTCGCGCAGGCGTGCACCAGGGCGATCGACGCCCCAGCCCGTTCGGGGGTTCCCGGACCGGGGCTCAACAGCACACCGTCGAAGCCGGCGGCGGCCGCGGCGACCTCCGGCTCCCCGGTCAGTCGGGGGTCGTCGTTACGCCACACCTGGGCCTCGACACCCAACTGGCCCAGATACTGGACGAGGTTGAACACGAAGCTGTCGTAGTTGTCGACCACCAAGACCCGCACGCCCATAGGCTACCGCCGCTGGGTTAACCTCTTAGTCGACCCGGCACCATCGTCGCACCGACGCGCCTGGAAGGTAACCATGCCCAAGTCCAAAGTCCGCAAGAAGAACGACTTCACCATCAACTCGGTCAGTCGCACACCGGTCAAGGTGAAGGCCGGGCCGTCGAGTGTGGGGTTCGTCGTGTTCTTCATCGGACTCATGCTGATCGGACTGGTGTGGTTGCTGGTGTTCCAGCTGGCGGCCTCCGGCTACAACACCCCAGACGCGCTGGAGTGGATGTCGGACCTCGGTCCGTGGAACTACGCGATCGCCTTCGGGTTCATGATCACCGGCCTGCTGCTCACCATGCGGTGGCGGTGACGGCAATCACAACCGTGTGATTCATCCCCACTGTGGACAACTCCTGTGGATAACCCCGTTGCGTGGAGTCCCCGCCCTGTCGCGATCGTACTGATCGGGGTCGGCGGGATCCTGATGGCGCTGGCCTGCCTGATGCTGGCCGACGACATCCCCGGCCGGATTCTCACCGCCGTCGCCGCGGTCGGTCTGCTGATATTCGCCCTCGGATCCTGGCGCGCGCGGCCCCGCCTGGCGCTGACGGACGAGGGGGTGGTCTACCGGGGTTGGTGGCGTACCCGCACCTTGGGCCACGCGGACATCGCGGCGATCCGCATCACCGAGTTCCGCCGGCTCGGACGCAAAGCGCAACTGCTCGAGATCGACACATCCGACGATTCTTTGCTGGTGCTGAGCCGATGGGATCTCGGCGGCGACCCGCTCACCGTGCTGGACGCGCTGACTGACGCCGGTTACGCCGGCCGGTGACTACGACCGGCGCGGCCGGGTCAGGAGATCGTGATCGACTCGATCACCACATCGTCGGCGGGCCGGTCGTTGCGGTCGGTCGCGGTGGTGGCGATGGCGTCGACGACCTTCTGCGACTCAGGGTCGACGACCTCGCCGAAGATGGTGTGCTTGCGGGTCAGGTGCGGCGTCTTGCCGACGGTGATGAAGAACTGCGATCCGTTGGTGCCGGGGCCCGCGTTGGCCATCGCCAACAGGTAGGGCCGATCGAACTGCAACTCGGGATGGAACTCGTCGGCGAACTTATAGCCGGGTCCGCCGCGGCCGGTGCCGGTGGGGTCGCCGCCCTGGATCATGAAGCCGTCGATGATCCGGTGGAACACCGCCCCGTCGTAGAACGGCCCCGCGCTGCTGCCGGAGGCGTTCTGGGTCGAGTACTCCTTGGTTCCCTGGGCGAGACCCACGAAGTTGGCGACGGTCTTGGGGGCGTGGTTACCGAACAGGGCGATTTTGATGTCGCCGCGGTTGGTGTGCAGTGTGGCGGTCGCGGTCGCGATCGGGCTAGTGGTCACGGGCCATAGTGTGCCACTGGCCGTGATCGGCCGGTGCGCAGGGGTGACCCGATAGTCCTGTGGAGCCTAGGAGATTCGAACTCCTGACATCTGCCTTGCAAAGGCAGCGCTCTACCAACTGAGCTAAGGCCCCTCGCCACCGGCCGGGCCGGCCGGCCGGATGTCCAGGGTGTGCCAGACCTCGCCGCGGCGGCCCGTTCGGAGGATGGCCACGGCTGTGAACGTCAGCGCCGCGAGCATCATCAGCCGCGCGACCGCCTTACGCTGTGACCCGGACATCGTGGGCCTAGGAGGACTCGAACCTCCGACCTCTTCGTTATCAGCGAAGCGCTCTAACCACCTGAGCTATAGGCCCGCAGTTCCCTGCAGACGAGCGACGAGATTACCGCACCGCAGGTGGGCTCCCCAAACCCGCTGCGGTTGCGGGCGGCGGCCCTAGTCCAGATCGGCGAGGGTGACTTCGACGCCACCGACGATATCGGTGCTGAGGTTGTAGATGTAGGCGCCGGCGGTGGCCAGGGCCGTCAACAAAACGATGTTGACCAGGCCGACCAGCGCCGCGCCGCCGAAGACGGAACCCGCCGACACAATGTCGCCGCCACCGCCACTGCCGCTGGTGAGCAGATCACCCACATTGCTGTTGAGCTTGCTCCACACACCCATCGCGCCGAGGACGAGGTAGAGGAAAGCGACCGCGATCATCCAGACGAAGAACAGGGCGACGCTGAGCAGTCCGGAGACCTTCAGGGTGCTCCACGGATCAATGCGGCGGATCTGCATGCTGGCGCGGACGGGGCCGCGGGGCTGGCCGGCCATCCC
>JBFYOQ010000018.1:0-8424 GCA_041303735.1 Mycobacterium sp. | reverse complement strand
CCCCGTCCGGCCGTGCGGCCCGGACCATCGTCGGCCGCCGCCTGTCCGGTACCCATCACCACCCCGGCGGACACCACCCCGACGGCGACGGTCCAGCTCATTGCCAGAGCGCGCCGACCCGACCGGTTCACGGACACTTCCTCGACTGAATTCCGGCGCCGCTAGGCGCCGGGGGTTTGCGGATGCCGCACTGATTGTCCCATATCCGCAGGTCGCGAAACCGCGCGTTGCACCAGGCGATAAGGTTTGACGCATTGATCGCCGAGCCGTCCTCGCCGATCGCCGACGACCACTTCCGGAGGCAGCAGCGATGGGCCTGTTCACCAAGCGCAAGAGCCGCGCCACCCGCCGCGCCGAGGCTCGCGCGCTCAAGTCCCGGGCCAGACTCGAGGCGAAGCTCGCCGCGAAGAACGAGTCCAAGCGCATCAGGATGGCCGGGCGCACGGAGGACAGGGCGATCAAAGCCCAGCTGGAGGCTCAACGCGACGCCGACCGGACCGCAGTGAAGGTGGCCCAGACCCAGCTGCGGACGGCTCGCGAGGGCAGACTGATGTCACCCAGTCGGGTACGACGCGTGCTGACGGTGTCGCGGCTGGTCGCTCCGGTGGTGGTGCCGGTGGTCTACCGGGCGGCCATGGCCGCCCGCGGCGCGATCGATGAACGCCGCGCCGACCGGCTGGGTGTGCCGCTGACGGCGCTGGGTCGATTCTCCGGCCAGGGCGGCCGGCTGTCGGCCCGGATCGCCGGCGCCGAGAGTTCGCTGCGGCAAGTCGCGGCGAACAAGCCAAAGGACTCCGAGACCCGGGCGTTCGTGGCGGCGGTGACTGAGCGGCTCACGGCGCTGTCGGCGGCGGTGACCGCCGCGGAGAACATGCCGGGCCAGCGCCGGCGCGCAGCCCAGCAGTCCATCGGCGACCAACTCGACGGGATTGAGGCCGACCTGATGTCCCGACTGGGGGTGTTGTGAATGACTTGGTTGCTGCGCCTAGTCGGCTGCACGCTGGTATCCGCGGCCGTCGCTCTCACCGGCATGCCGGTCGCCGCAGCCCACACCGTCCTGGTCTCATCCGACCCGGCCGCCGACGCCACGCTCACCGCAGGGCCCGCCACGGTGAGCGCCACTTTCAACGAGGATCTGCAGCCCTCGTTCGCGGCGATGACCGTCGTCGGACCGGACGCCAACCTGTGGTCTGCGGGCGAGCCGCGGGTCAGCGGTGCGGTGGTGAGCGTCGGCCTGCGGCCGCTGGGACCTTCGGGCAGATACACCGTCAATTATCGGGTGACATCGGCCGATGGGCACGTCGTATCAGGGTCTTGGTCGTTCACGGTGACCACGGCCACCACAGCGGCGCCGGGCCCGGCGGTGTCCACTGATGCTTCAGAGACACGGATTCCGCTGTGGCCCTTCATTGTTGGCATCGGTCTGCTGGTCGCCGGTGCGGCCGCATGGGGACTTCGCCGGCGGTCATGAGGCTGGCAGAATCGGTATTGGCGCGTGCGGACGACCACGGTCCGCACCGACGTGAAGGAGCGCTCACATGACAGAACCCCAGGGGCCGGCTGAGCCCACCGCAGACCCGCAGGGTCTGGGCGAGTCCAAGTCCGATCAGAACCCGCCTGCGTCGGCGAAGCTACCCGCGAAAGCGGCGAAGAAAGCGCCCCCGGCGAGGATCGCCAAGAAAGCCCCAGCGAAGCCTGCCAGGAAGGCCCCGGCGAAGGCAGCGAAGAAGGCAGCTCCCCCGAAAGCGCCGGCCGCGAAGGCTCCGAGCGCGCCGTCGGCCCTTGAGTCGCGTCCCGCCGTCCCCGCGATCGAGCCGCCCCCTGTCCGGGCCGCCTTGACCAGTGGCGTCGGGTCGGCTCAGGTGCCGCCGACAGTCGGAGTCGCAGCCCAACACGGCCGTACACCGTGGCGGCGTGGTCTGACGATCGCCCTGGCGGCTCTGGTGGCGGTCTTGTTGCTGCGCCGCTTGCGGCGCGACTAGCCCGGGGTCACGGTGGCCGACTTCCGCCCCACCGCCGATCTGGTCGATGACATCGGGCCGGATGTTCGCAGCTGCGATCTGCAGTTGCGCCAGTACGGGGGCCGGCGGGAATTCGCCGGTCCGATCAGCACCGTGCGGTGCCATCAGGACAACGCTCTGCTGAAGACGGTGCTCTCCGAGCCCGGTTCCGGCCGGGTGCTCGTCGTTGACGGCGGTGGCTCGCTGCACTGCGCACTGATCGGCGATGTGATCGCCGAACTGGCCCGCACCAACGGTTGGTCCGGACTGGTGGTGCACGGGGCTGTGCGTGACGCGGCCACTCTGGCCACCCTCGACATCGGAATCAAGGCGCTCGGAACCAATCCCCGCAAGAGCGCTAAGACCGGAGCCGGTGAGCGTGGCTGCGTGGTCAGCTTCGGCGGCGTGGAGTTCGTGCCGGGGGAGCTGGCGTTCAGCGATGACGACGGCATCGTCGTCATCTCCGACCATTAGTGTGATCGGAATGTCGGAGCAGTACCCGCCGGCCAGACCCGCCGTCGCCCGCATGGCGCTGTTCTGTCTACTTGCCGGGGTGTTGACCGCGGGATTGATCTTCCCGGTGGTGGGCGGGGCCGGCGTCGCGAGTAACCGCGCGTCGGAATCGGTCTCACAGGGTTCGGCCGACATCGTCGGCGGTGATGTGCCGGCAGTCTCGACGATGGTGGACGCGGCGGGCACTCCGATCGCCTGGCTGTATGTCCAGCGACGGTTCGAGGTGCCTTCCGACCGCATTGCCGACACCATGAAACTGGCGATCGTCTCGATCGAGGACAAGCGCTTCGCCGACCACAACGGAGTGGATCTGCAGGGCACCCTGACCGGGCTGGCCGGATTCCTCAAAGGAGCGGTGGACAGCCGCGGCGGATCCACCATCGAGCAGCAGTACGTCAAGAACTTCACTCTTCTGGTCAGCGCCGAAACCGACGAGCAACGCCAGGCCGCGGTGGAGTCGACGCCGACTCGCAAACTGCGCGAGATCCGCACGGCGCTGGCCTTGAACAAGGTCCTGACCAAGCCGGAGATCCTCACCCGATACTTGAATCTGGTGCCCTTCGGCAACGGTTCCTACGGTGTTCAGGACGCTGCGCGGACGTACTTCGGTGTTGACGCCGCGCGACTCAACTGGCAACAGGCCGCACTGCTGGCCGGGCTCGTACGGTCGACCAGTTCGCTCAACCCCTACACCAACCCACAGGGTGCACTGGATCGGCGAAATCTTGTGCTCGACACGATGATCGAGAACCTGCCTGATTATGCCGATGAACTCCGCGCCGCCAGACAGCAGCCGTTGGGTGTTCTGCGACAGCCGAATTCACTTCCCCAAGGCTGTATCGCGGCCGGCGACCGCGCGTTCTTCTGTGACTATGCGCTGGAGTATCTGGCCCGGGCAGGCATCAGCAAGGAGGAGGTTGCCCGCAACGGCTACCTGATCCGCACCACGTTGGACCCGAAGGTGCAGAACAGCGTGAAGCAGGCGATCAACGCGGTCGCCAGCCCGACCCTGGACAGCGTCGCCAGCGTCATGAGCGTCGTCCGTCCCGGCAGGGAATCCCACCGGGTGCTGGCGATGGGGGACAACCGCGGCTACGGCCTCAAGTTGGAGGCCGGTCAGACGGTCCAACCCCAGCCCTTCACCCTCGTCGGTGACGGCGCGGGATCGATCTTCAAATTGTTCACCAGCGCTGCGGCCCTCGAGATGGGCATGGGGATCAACGCCATGCTCGACGTCCCGCCGACCTTCGCCGGGGCCGGACTGGGGGAGAGCAACACCCCCGGTTGCCCGCCCAAGACGTGGTGCGTGAAGAACGCCGGCGGATACCGCAGCCCGCTGTCGATGACCGACGCACTGGCGCTCTCTCCCAACACCGCCTTCGCGAAGCTCATCGCCCAGGTCGGTGTCGGCCGAGCCGTGGACATGGCGGTGAAGTTGGGCCTGCGGTCCTACGCCGAGCCGGGCAGCGCCCGCGAGTACCAACCGAAGAGCGACGAGAGCCTGGCCGATTTCATCAAGCGGCAGAACATCGGCTCGTTCACGCTTGGCCCGTTCGAAGTCAACGCCTTGGAGTTGTCGAATGTGGCGGCAACGCTGGCATCGGGCGGGCGGTGGTGCCCGCCCACCCCGATCGACAAGATCTTCGACCGTCGCGGTCAGCAGGTCGCCGTCGCGACGCAGGCGTGTGAACAGGTGGTGCCCGAGGGTCTGGCCAACACGCTCACCAACGCACTGGCCAAGGACACCACCACCGGGACCGGCGCCGCCGCGGCCGGCTCGGCGGGGTGGGGGCTTCCGATGGCGGGCAAGACCGGAACCACCGAATCGCACCGTTCCTCCGCATTCCTGGGCTACACCAATCAACTGGCGGCGGCCAGCTACATCTTCGACGACTCGCCGAAACCGGCTGCGCTGTGTGCCTTCCCGCTGCGGAAGTGCGGCGGCGGCGGAAATCTTTACGGCGGTACCTCGCCGGCGCAGACCTGGTTTCTCGCGATGAACCCGATCGCCACCAGATTCGGACCGGTGACGCTGCCACCGACTGATCCGCGCTATGTCAACGGAGCACCGGGCAGCGCAGTGCCCAGTGTGGTCGGACTCAACCTCGACGCCGCCATGAAGCGCATCAAAGCCGCCGGCTTCCAGGTCGCCGACCAACCGACCCCGATCAACAGCTATTCCGCCCGCGGCGTCGTCGTGGGCACCACTCCGGCCGGAACGGCCTTCCCGGGCGCCGTCATCACCATCAACACCAGCTCCGGTCTCGCCCCGGTGCCTGTCTACACCGCACCGCCGCCCCGTGCCGACGACTACGTGCCGGCACCACCGCCGCCCCCGCCGCCCTAGGACGGCTCAGGAAAGGCCGACGTCGAGGCCGGCCATACCGCGGAGGGTGACATGCGGCTTATAGACCGGTTCGGCCGCCAGGCGCGCGTTCGGGAAGCGTTTGGTCACCGCCGTCAGGGCGGCGGCCGCCTCCAACCGGGCCAGTGGTGCGCCCAGGCAGAAGTGCGGGCCCAGGCCGAACGCGAGATGGCGGACCGCCGCGCGGCCGGGATCGAACTCGTCGGGACATTCGATCACCGCCGGGTCGCGGTGGGCCGCGGCCAGCAGCAGCATCATGGTGTCGCCCTTGGGAACGTCGACGCCGTTGATGGTCATGTCGTCTCCGGCCACCCGCCCGACGAGTTGCACCGGCGGGTCATAGCGCAGGGATTCCTCGATGATCGCCGGCGCCAGTTCGGCATCGCGGCTCAGCGCCGCCCAGTGTTGCGGGTGGCGCAGCATCGCCAGCATCGCGTTGGCGATCAGGTTCACCGTCGTCTCGTGACCGGCCACCAGCAGCAGATTGCAGGTGGCGACGATCTCGTCCTCGGTGAGTTGGTCGCCGCTCTCCTCGACGGCGATCAGGCCCGACATCAGATCATCGGCGGGTTGCGCCCTGCGCTGTGCAAGCAACTCGCGCAGATACCCCCGCAACCACAGCCCCGCCTCCAGCCGTTCTTCCATCCCGTGGGTCTGGCCGGTGAACGCGATGAAAGGGTCCAGGCCCTGGGCCAACAGAGTCGACGCGGCGCTGAACTGCGGCTCGTCCTCCAGGGGCACGCCGAGCAGCCGGCAGATCACCGCGACCGGCAGCGGGTGGGCGAGGTCCGCGATCGCCTCGAACCGCCCGGATCGCTCGACGTTGTCCAGCAGCCCGTCGACCAAGTCCGCGATATCGCCCTCCAGGGACTTCACCACCTTGGGCGAGAAGGCCTTGCTGACCAACCTGCGCAGCCGGGTGTGATCGGGTGGGTCGAGGAACAGAAAGCCCGGGGTGCCGAACGGCCTGGCCTCCTGGCCGGCCGCGACCGAACGCTGGGCGACGGTCGACTTGAGCCGGTCGCTGCACGACGACGGGTGGCGCAGTACCGCGTCGCAGTCCGGGAATGCCGAGAACACCACCAGGTTGGACTCGGGCAGTTGCAGCGGACCGCGCTCCCGCAGTTGCCGGTAGATCGGGTAGGGGTCGGCACGGTGGCCGGGGTCGAGGAGTTCCAGCAGCAATGTCTGCGCGGCGGCGGTCATCTGTCCAGTCTGCCTGTCCGTCAGGGCACCCGAGCCTGCCCGCACCCCACCGGCACGGTGGGACCCTTGGCGAGCTCCGCGGCCAGCGATGGCCGGCCCTGCTGAAGTTGGGCGACCGGCGGAAGCGACAGCCGCACCTCGTACATGATGCTGCCCATCCCCGATGCATCCCGGCAGGTGAATCCGACCCGCTTGCCGGCTCCCGCACCGAACTGCGCTTCGAATCGCTCACGCACCGAACGTGACGACACCGGCTGGCCTGCAGTCTGGGTGAAGATCGGATCGAGCACCTCGCCGGCCTGTTCGGCCAGCGCAGCCGCGATACCGAAGTACTCCGGTGGGGTGACCCCCGAACAGGTGCCGTGCGCGTACCACTCGTGAGTCGTCATGAGCGAGGAATCGGACATGAGCGATTTCAGGCTCGCCTGCAGGTCCGGCGGCAGTGACACGGGCTTACGGTCGCGATCGGGAGTCCTTTTCGGCACGTCGCAGTACTGCTCGGTCGATGGCTGCGGCCACAGCCCGTGCAGAACAAATGCC
This sequence comes from Mycobacterium sp., assembly GCA_041303735.1. Classification (GTDB taxonomy): domain Bacteria; phylum Actinomycetota; class Actinomycetes; order Mycobacteriales; family Mycobacteriaceae; genus Mycobacterium. The sequence goes on along the minus strand of JBFYOQ010000018.1, from coordinate 1,800 downwards.
TTGCCCAGAGAGCCGACGTGCCCCGACCGGCAACCGGAATTGGAGGGTTCCACCGTGCACAGACTGGGCGCCCAGGTCACGACCAGCAGGCTGGAACTGCTGGCGGTGGCGGAATCCGAAGGCCGCGGTTCACGGTCCAGGACGAGCACGCTGAAGGCGACGGCCGCGACGACAACCACCGCCAGAGCGGCGGTCACGGAGATCACGGTCGCGTCGCCTCGCCTCATGGAGGCTTATTCAACAGCCAAGTGGACCGGCGGGCCAGCAGATAAAGTCTGAGCGAGTGAACGACGTCGACCGCTGGTTCGAACACACGGCGCGCGACAGCAGACATCCGGTCACGCTGTATCCGAGCCTGCTGACAGGCCGGATCTTCGGGTATCTGCGCTACCGGCTGCGCTATCCGCTGTTGATCGCGACCGTGCGATTCGCCGTACACGTCGCCGAGTTCTTCATCCTGCTCGCCAGCCTGGGCGGGGTGGCGGCCTACACCGTGATGATGCTGCGGGCCGGCAGCCTGTTCGTCTCCGGCGGCTGGTGGGGCCTGCTGGAAGTCATGCGGGAGCGGGTGCGGACGTTCGCCCGAGCGGGACAGCGGGACGCCTCCGAGAACGAGATCAGCCGCTGGCTGGTTCTGTCGGTGCTGCTGGCGGTCATCACAACCGTCGCGGGCGCGGTTGTCCTGCTGATGCTGCACCAGACCGACACCGACCCCGTCGCACGGGTCTACGCGTTCCTCATCGTCGTCGAATTCGCCATCGACCTACCGGTGCGGGTGCTGCATTCAGGCATCTTCGCGACCCGGAGGGTCTACAAACCGGCATGGTCGATGTTCCTGCCAACCGCGGTGCAACTGGCGATCCTGGGATTCGGCTTCTACTACTACCCCGCCGCCGCCATCATTATCGCGATCATCGCCTGCAATGCGCTGGCCATCGGGATCACCGTGCACTACTGCCTCGAGGTGTACCGCCTCATGGGTCTGCATCCGCGCTGGCGACCGGCCGATCTTCGCTTCTGGCGACACCTTCCGTCGATCCCGCTGCGGTTGGGGGTGCAGACGACGTTCTCGGGTTTGAGTCTGCGCCTGGACGCGATCCTGGTGTTGGCCCTGGTCGGGTTTTACGGCACCAATACCCGGACCTTCGACCTCACCGCCGGGCTCACCAGTTGGCAGCGCATCGACGCATTCCAATTCTTCTATCTGATTCTGCCGCTGTTCCGGGGCACCTACGAGAGCGCGGCGATCTTCTATTTCGATCTCGTTCGGCTGCGCACCATGTCGGCGATCCGCGATCTGAAAATGGCGTTCTTCCGGGCCCTGCTGTGGACGGCACCATTGGTCGCCCTGTTCTTCTGGATCCTGGCCGCCGCTCTGGGCGTGTTCGTGCTGCACGACGTACCGATCAGCTTTCTGCTGGCGCTGATCCCGATGTTCGTGGCCCGCAGCCTGATCGGGGTTTATCAGATGCGACTGTTCGCCGAGGGCCGTTTCCGGACCCACATCGCGACTTTCGCGCTGCTGGCCGTGCTGCTGTGGCTGGTGTGGCGCAACCCAGATCCGGCCGGGGATCTGATTCAGATCACCGCCGCGATGATCGTCCAACTGCTGGTCCTGATCAACGTTCAGCATCTTCGGGACCGCCGGGATCCGGCTCTGCCGGTCCTGATCACACTGCGGGATTGGGTCCGGTCACTGGCCGCCGAACCCGGAGCGGCGGCGGCCGGAACGATCACCATCCCGGAATCGATCACCCCGAAGCAGAAGGCTGCCGCCGTGACGGCGATGCGCGAAAGCCT
>JBFYOQ010000017.1:0-5021 GCA_041303735.1 Mycobacterium sp. | reverse complement strand
CTCACGCCGGCAGTCGACCGGACCTGGCGTGGCTATCCACGAGGGCCGTTCCCGCCATCCACTGTCCTGATCCAGGGCACCTCCCCGCTGATCAATAACTCAGGCGGCGGCACCACCGACGGGCAGACCTTCAACTTCGTGGTCAACGCCGGCGTCGAGACCAGCGTGCCGTTCCAGCAGAGCGGCACCCTCGGGCCCTACCCGAGTTCGGGCGGCTGACCCAACCGGTTGGTGGAACCGATACGCTGGGCTAATGACCGTGCAGACCGTCGATGTGCGCGCGCACGTGCACGACGCCGCCCGCCGCGCCCGCACCGCCTCCCGGGTCCTGGCCACCCTGACCACCGCGGTCAAGGACCGTGCCCTGCACGCCGCCGCCGACGCCGTGCTCGCGCACACCCACCAGATACTGGCCGCCAATGCAGCCGACCTCGACGCCGCCCGCGCGGCCGGCACACCGGAGGCGATGCTGGACCGCCTGGCACTGAATCCCCAGCGCATCGACGGCATCGCCGCCGGGCTGCGCCAGGTGGCCGGACTGCCCGACCCCATCGGGGAGGTGCTGCGCGGGCGCACCCTGCCCAACGGCCTGCAGGTGCGCCAGCAGCGGGTGCCGCTCGGCGTGGTCGGCATGGTCTACGAGGGCCGGCCCAACGTGACCGTCGACGCCTTCGGACTCACGCTGAAATCCGGTAACGCCGCACTGCTGCGCGGCAGCTCATCGGCAGTCAACTCCAACACCGAACTTGTCACCGTGCTGCGCGGGGCGCTGTGCGGGGAAGGCCTGCCCGAGGACGCGGTGCAGTTGCTGCCCAGTGCCGACCGCTCCTCGGTCACCCACCTGATTCAGGCACGCGGTCTGGTCGACGTGGTGATCCCGCGCGGCGGCGCGGGCCTGATCGACGCCGTCGTCCGCGATGCGACGGTTCCCACCATCGAGACCGGCGTCGGCAACTGCCACGTCTACGTCCACGCCGACGCCGACCTCGATGTCGCAGAAGCAATCATCCTGAACGCCAAGACCCGCCGGCCCAGCGTGTGCAACGCCGCCGAAACGCTTCTGGTCGACACGGCGGTGGCCGCTACCGCGGTGCCGCGGTTGGTGGGCGCGCTGGAGAAAGCCGGTGTCACCGTGCACGACAACCCCACCGAGGACGAACTGCGCGCGGAATTCCTGTCGATGGATATCGCGCTGGCCGTCGTCGACGGGATCGACGCCGCGATCGAGCACATCAACACCTACGGCACCGGCCATACCGAAGCCATCGTCACCCGCGATCTCGCCGCAGCACAGCGCTTCACCGAGCGCGTCGATGCCGCCGCGGTGATGGTGAACGCCTCCACCGCCTTCACCGACGGCGAGCAGTTCGGCTTCGGTGCCGAGATCGGCATCTCCACGCAGAAATTGCACGCCCGGGGGCCGATGGGCCTGCCGGAACTGACCTCGACCAAGTGGATCGTCATCGGCGATGGCCACACCCGACCCGCCTGAGGAACTGGAGAGTTCGTGACCACCACCCCGGCACGCCCGGCACCGCTGTTCGCCGATATCGACGACGTCACCCGGAGGCTGACCGAGACCGGCTATCTGCCCGACACCGCCACCGCGACCGCGGTGTTCCTCGCCGACCGGCTCGGCAAGCCACTGCTGGTCGAGGGCCCGGCCGGTGTGGGCAAGACCGAACTGGCCCGCGCGGTGGCCCAGTGCACCGGCGCGGAACTGGTGCGGCTGCAGTGCTACGAGGGCGTGGACGAGGCCCGCGCGCTCTATGAGTGGAACCACGCCAAGCAGATCCTGCGCATCCAGTCCGCGACCGGCACCGATCACGACTGGGAGCACACCAAGGACGACGTGTTCAGCGAGGAGTTCCTGCTCACCCGGCCGCTGCTGACCGCGATCCGGCGCACCGAGCCCACCGTGCTGCTCATCGACGAGACCGACAAGGCCGACATCGAGATCGAGGGCCTACTACTGGAGGTGCTCTCCGACTTCGCCGTCACCATCCCGGAACTGGGCACCATCACCGCCACCCGCAAACCATTCGTACTGCTGACCTCGAATGCCACCCGCGAGCTGTCCGAAGCGCTCAAGCGGCGGTGTCTGTTTCTGCACATCGACTTTCCCGATGCCGATCTGGAGCGGCGCATCCTGCTGTCGCGTGTTCCCGAGCTGCCCGAGCGCCTCGCCGAGGAACTGGTCCGCATCATCGGGGTACTGCGGGGGATGCAGCTCAAGAAGTTGCCCTCGGTGGCCGAGACCATCGACTGGGCCCGCACCGTGCTGGCGCTGGGCATGGACACCATCGACGACGCCACTATTGCCGCGACGCTCGGGGTGGTGCTCAAACACCAGTCCGACCAACAGCGCGCCGCCACCGAGTTACGGCTGAACTGACCGGGCTGGATCAACGACTATGGCCGTCCGCAGGACCCGACCACCGCAGCCGCTGGCCCCCTACGGCCTGCCGGGTCACCTCGTCGAGTTCGTCGAAGCCCTTCGCGGCCAAGGCATCTCGGTGGGCCCGTCGGAGACCGTCGACGCCGGGCAGGTGATGTCGGTGCTCGGACTGGGCGACCGCGAGACGCTGCGCGAGGGATTCGCCTGTGCGATGCTCCGCCGTCCCGAGCACCGCCCCACCTACGACGCGCTGTTCGATCTGTGGTGGCCGGCCGCCCTGGGCGGGCGCACCGTGCTCGAGGATGACGAGTCCCCGTCGGCGCCGCCGGCCCTCGACCCCGAGGACGTCGAGGCGATGCGGGCCATGCTGCTGGATCTGCTTGCCGACAACCCCGACATCGGCGACCTCGACGAGCGGCTTGTCGCCATGATCGCGGCTATCGTCGAAGCGCACGGCCGCTACGCCTCCAGCCGGGGCCCGTCGTACTCGTCGTATCAGGCACTCAAGGCGATGGGGCTCGACCAGTTGGAAGGCCGTCTGCTGGCCGGACTACTCGCGCCCTATGGCGATGAGCCGTCGGACACCCAGCAGCAGATCGCCAAATCCCTTGCCGCCCAGAAGATCGCGCAGCTGCGCCGGATGGTCGAGGGCGAGACCAAGCGGCGCACCGCCGAGCAGCTGGGACGCGAGCACGTCCAGATGTACGGCATCCCGCAGCTGGCGGAGAACGTCGAGTTCCTGCGCGCCTCCGGTGACCAGTTGCGTCAGATGCGCCGCGTGGTGGCGCCGTTGGCCCGCACCCTGGCCACCCGGCTCGCGGCCAAGCGCCGGCGTCACCGTGCCGGTGCGATCGACCTGCGCAAGACGCTGCGCAAATCAATGTCGACCGGCGGTGTGCCGATCGACGTGGTGCTGCGCAAACCGCGCCCGGCCCGCCCCGAACTGGTGGTGCTGTGCGACGTGTCGGGCTCGGTGGCGGGCTTCAGCCATTTCACCCTGCTGCTGGTGCATGCCCTGCGCCAGCAGTTCTCCCGTGTGCGGGTGTTCGCGTTCATCGACACATGCGACGAGGTGACCCACATGTTCGGCCCGGAAGCCGATCTGGCCGTCGCCATCCAGCGCATCACCCGCGAGGCCGGTGTCTACACCCGCGACGGTCACTCCGATTACGGCAATGCCTTCGTGTCCTTCACCGAGAACTTCCCGAACGTCCTCTCGCCGCGCAGCTCACTGCTGATCCTCGGTGACGGCCGCAACAACTATCGCAACCCGTCGGCGGACCTTCTCGCGCACATGGTGACCGCAAGCCGACACGCGCACTGGCTCAATCCCGAGCCCAAACATCTGTGGGGCAGCGGTGACTCGGCGGTGCCGCGCTACTCCGACATCATCACCATGCACGAATGCCGTTCGGCCAAGCAGCTGGCGGCGGTCATCGACCAGCTGCTCCCGGTCTAGACCGTAAGCTTTCCCACTGTGACGTCACGGCTGGCATCAGTGCGCAGGCTCGGCGTGATGGGCGGGACGTTCGATCCCATCCACCATGGCCACCTGGTCGCCGCCAGCGAGGTGGCCGACCTCTTCGGACTCGACGAGGTGGTGTTCGTGCCCACCGGGGTGCCCTGGCAGAAGGACCGCCACGTCACCGCCGCCGAGGACCGCTACCTGATGACGGTCATCGCCACCGCCTCCAACCCCCGGTTCTCGGTCAGCAGGGTCGACGTGGACCGCACCGGCGCGACGTACACCACCGACACCCTGCGCGACCTGCGCGCGCTGTACCCGGGCTGCGAGTTGTACTTCATCACCGGCGCCGACGCTCTCGCCTCCATCCTGACCTGGCAGGGCTGGGAGGAGCTGTTCGAACTCGCCACCTTCATCGGCGTCAGCCGGCCCGGCTACGAACTCACCGACTCCCACATCACGGCGGCCTTGGACCGGCTGCCCGATGACGCGCTGCGACTGGTGGAGATTCCCGCGCTGGCGATCTCGTCGAGCGACTGCCGCGCGCGGGCCGCCCTCGGCCGGCCGATCTGGTACCTGGTGCCCGACGGAGTGGTCCAGTACGTCACCAAACGCGGCCTCTACCTCAGTGCCCCGGCCGACGAGGTCAGGGCATGACCGCCTCCGCCGAAGCACTCGAGATGGCGACAGTCGCGGCCCGCGCCGCCGCGGCCAAGCTCGCCGTCGACATCGTCGTCATCGACGTCTCCGATCAGCTCTTCATCACCGACTGCTTCGTCATCGCCTCGGCCTCCAACGAACGTCAGGTCAACGCGATCGTCGACGAGGTGGAGGAGAAGATGCGGCTGGCCGGCCACAAGCCCGCCCGCCGCGAGGGCACCCGCGAGGGACGCTGGATCCTGCTGGACTACATCGACATCGTGGTGCACGTCCAGCACTCCGACGAGCGCAGCTTCTATGCTCTGGACCGGCTGTGGCAGGACTGCCCTCTTGTTGAGATTGACCTCGAGGACGTCGAGACCGACCCGGAGCCGACGTGAGAGTGCGCCGCCTGGTCATGCTGCGCCACGGGCAGACCAAGTCCAACGCCGACAACCGGATGCAGGGTCAACTCGACACCGAACTCACCGACCTCGGCCATGCTCAGGCGGCCAGTGC
>JBFYOQ010000016.1:0-9815 GCA_041303735.1 Mycobacterium sp. | reverse complement strand
AGGCCTTCGACCGCCTACGCGGAAACACCTGCGGAAACGCGACAGCTATTGACGGCGTCAACACAAACAGGGCACCGGGGACTAGATCGGAGTTGGCTCCTAAGGCCCATGGCAAAACGAGGCGGGCAGGAACAGCATGAGCGGGTGAGAACCACTCCTCCCGAGGCAGTGCCGCTTGAACTGCCCCGGACGTTGTCGGCGCAGAGTGCTGAACTGTCGCGGCGGCTCGGCCGGGCTCCGACAGCGACGGAGTTGGCCGTCGCCCTGGGTATCGACCACAGCGACGTTGTCGATGTTCTCGTGACGAGTAGTGCGCGCCACGGCCGCCACGTGGACAGCGGTGCCGGTCCGAAGGAAGCCCCGGCGATGGCCAACAACCTCAGTCAGTGGGATGCGAAGCTGGAGTGCATCGAGGACGGCGCGGCGCTGCGTCCCGTTCTCGCCGAACTGCCCGAGGAAGAGCACTCGGTGGTGATGTTGCGAATATTCGGGTCGTTGAGCCAGACCCAGATCGCCGAGCTCCTGGGTCTCTCCCCGATTGATGTTTCGCGGCTGCTGACGACGGCGCTCACGAAGCTCCGAAGTGGATTGCAGGACCCAGCTGCCAAAACCTAGCTTGGGTGAGAACCCTCCGCGCTCTGGCGCCAGTATCGCGACTCGGCATTTTGTGGGCACGGCAGGCAAAGTTCAAGACTGCGTCCTTGAAATAGCTCCCCCGCGATGCGCGCAGCCTGATCCTGAGTCGGGCGATGGCGTGGATGCGGGCCTGAGGTGCACTCACGCGATACGCGGCCGGGCGGGGCTGAGGCGCTCACCGACCTCGGCCAGGGCGCAACGCAGCGCTTCGACTTCGTCGACCCCCACCCGCGCGAGGAATATCATCAGCGTGCTGTGATGCACCCCGCGGTCGGTGAATTGGTCGAGGACGTCCACCATGAGATCGGCAATCAGTTCGTCTTGGCTCTGAGCCGGGGCGTACTGGAAGGCGCGGTCATCGCGGATCTGGAGCACCAGATCCTTGACGGAAAGCCGCTGCAGCACCGTCATCACGGTGGTGTACGCCAGTCGCCGTTGAGTGCGCAGCGCGTCGTGGACCTCGCGCACCGTCTGGGGCCGATCGCTGTCCCAGAGATGTTCCAGCACCGCGAGTTCGAGATCTCCCAGGCGTCGAAACTTCGGCATGTCCTACCTGTGGCCCTTTCCAGCGACAGGTTCGTCGCTCGACTACTTAGTCATGTCTGGTGGCGCAACGGCTCCCGGCGGTCCGTTACGACGGCTGCTCGCCTCGCGGGGCGTCACCGGCTGCAGGTTGCAGCTCTGCGTCCGGGGGTTGGTGTCGTGCCCGGCGCGACGCGATGATCAACTCAGCGACGAGCACCATAAGCAGGCTCACGCCGAAGGACGGGTACAGCACCGCCAAGGCGGTGGCGGTCACTCCGATCGCGACGACGGCGCCGCGCGGGGTCTGGGACTTCATCGTGTCGCTGGTGCGCCCGGGCAGACCGGCGGTCCCGGCGGGCCGGCGTTTCCACCACATCATGGTCGCGGAGACGATGCTGGTCAGCAGCCCCAGGCAGAAGGCGGTGGCGAGGATGCGGGTGAGCAGGCCGTACTGGGTGCCCATATGCATGTTCACGCTCCAACTGGTGATCCGCGACAGCGCGCCGTCCTGATCGGCGGTGGCGTTGGCGACGGTCGCACCGGTGAACTGGTCGAGGTAGAGCGTTCGCTGTTCGGACAGTTTCTGCGGCCAGTGGTTGACGACGGTGTAGCTGCCGTAGGTCGTCTCCCCGTCGACAGTGGTGTCCGACGGCGGCACGATCGAGTATCCCGGCACCATGCCCTCCGTCTTGGCGATCTGGTCGATGTCGTTGAAACCCAACGGCTTCGACAAGGCACCGGCGGCGCCCGAGGCGTAAACCGGATCCTCCTTGTCGGCCCAGGCGATGCGGCGGCCGAGCCGGTCGAAGTCGCCGACTTCGGCGGGGGTGGACGGGGCGTCGATCTCTGTGCCGTGGGTGACGGTGGAAGTCACCGCACGCCAGTTCTCTCCCCAATAGCGAGACCACGTCAGCCCGGAGACGATGTAGCAGATCAGCACTACCGAGAACAGAATGCCGGTGGTGGCGTGCAGATCTCGCCAGCGGATGCGGCCACCTTTGTTCCATCTGATGCCAAGGCGCGGTTTGCCCCGCTCGACGGCCCGCGGCCACCACAGGTAGATGCCGCTGGCGGCGAGCACAAGGACCCACACCGCGGTCATCTCGATGATGAGACCGCCGATGCCGACCTCGATGAATGGTTCGGGGTAGGCCGACGGCGCGATGAAATGCCCTAGAGAGGGCAGGGTCAGTTTCGGGCCGTCGTTGCCGAACAGCCGGTGCAGTTGGTTGGCCCAGCCCACCAGTCCGTCCAGTTCGTTGCGCTGGCCCAGATAGTCGCCGCTGTAGGGATTGACGAACACCTGCGTGACGTTGCGCTCGCCCACTTCGGGTTCCTCGGCGGGCAGGAAGTCGATCTGGGTGGAGCGGTCCGGAGATTCTCCGGGTGTGACGGCGTCTAGGACCATCGACGGCCCGGCCTGCTGTTGCGCGGTGGCGACCTGGGCGTCGATCGACACCATCGAACTCGCCGGACTGACGACCTTCAGATCCCGGTGCAACAGAAGATCCAGCGGCTGGGTGTACAGGATGATCAAGCCGGTGCAGGCCAGCAGCACCAGCGTTGGCGCTGCGAATAGCGCCACCCAGAAGTGCAGTCGCCAAATCCGACGCAGTGTCGCGGACTGGCCGCGGCGTTCCTCACGCTCGACAGGTTCACGCTCGACTGTGACCATGCGGCCCTCCACGACTAGTGCTTGCGAACTATTAGTCGTCGGCGACCGCCGGTCGGTTCCCGGGGAGATTCAGCTGGCCGGGTGGTCGCCCGGGGCCCCCCGGCGCTGCAGAGCGCCCTGCCCCGACTCCCCGGTGATCTGGTGCTCTCCGCGCGCTTTGGTGAGAAGTCAGTCGGATCGCGCCAGTGCGGTCCGGTTGCGGATGTCTGGAACAAACTCGCCGCGGTGCGCGACTATTGGTGCATGGACTGCGACACCGCGCGGGAGGCGCTATCGGCTCGGATCGACGCCGAACGCGAACCCATCCCCGCCGCGCGGGTCGACGAGCATCTGGAGACCTGCGCCTCCTGCCGAAACTGGCAAGCCGCGGCCGTGGAGCAGACCCAGCTGCTCCGGCGGCTCGCCGGCCGCTCGCAGGTCGCCGCGGTCCGGCCGCTGCCACAGGAGCCGGCCCGGCGTCTGAACTCGGTCTCGGTCTCGGCGTCGTGGCGACGCTGGGCGTTGGGCGGGGTGGGTGTCGTCCAGCTGTTGTTGGCGATCGCCGGGGCCCTCGGGTTCCATCTCGGAGTCGAGCACGCGGCGGCGGGCGGACACATCCTCAACGAGTCCACGGCATGGTCGGCGGCTCTGGGGGTGGTGATGGTGGTCGCGGCGGTACGGCCCGCGGTCGCGGGCGGGTTGGCTTGGGTGCTGGCCGCCTTCGCTGCGGTACTGGCCGTGTACGTCGGCGTCGACGCCGCCGCCGGGCGGGTCACCGTCGATCGCGCCCTGACCCATCTGCCTGTGCTAGCCGGGGCCGCGCTGGCGTGGTTGGTGTGGCGCACCGATCACCCTGACCGGCACTCACCGGACCGGACTGCGGTCCCCGATCAAATTGTGCTGCCGCAGAACGCTTCCCGGGGCCGTCGGCGCAGCCATCTACGGCCAACCGACGACTCGGTGGCCTGATTTTCAGAGCATCACCGCGAACATGATCGCCATTCCGGCCGCCATCGCGAACTGGCACAGAATGCCCAGGCTCTGCCCCGCCGTCCCTGATGCCGGCTGCAGACGACTGGTGACAAAACGGTAGAACCAGAACGCCGCAGCCACCCCGAAGCCGACTGCGCAGACCCAGTTGAGACCGCCGATCCACGATGCGGCGTCGGTCCCGGTGTGGCCCCCGGCGGCCTGCGATCCGTGCCCGGCATGCCCGGCATGGCCGGACGTCGCCGGCATGTCCATGTCCATGTTCATGTCCATGCCGTGCCCCGACTCCGCCGACGCCTTCGGCAGCGGCAGACCGCCCATCGCGGCGTACATCCAGGCCATCGCCATCATCATCAGCGCGTGGTAGCCGTTGGCTCCCCGGTGCATACGGCCGGTGATCGTGGTGGCCACGAACCAGACCGCGGCGAGGGCGAAAAAGATCATCGGGGCGCGCGCGGGTAGATCGGCACCCCGCGGCCAGGCCATCACCGCCATCGCAATCGCCATCAGGGCGTGCAACGAGTGGCTGATCAGGCTGGCCGGTGAGTGTCGACTTGCCACCATGCCCCGCACGCAAACCGCCGCGCTAAACACGAACAGCAGCGTGACCAACCACCGAAGCCCGACATCCTGGATCATCGTGCTGCTCCCGTTGTAATCGTCACAGGCAATAGGTCGACGGCGGCGGGTGGAAAGTTCCTGGTGCCGCCGCGGCATCTTAGGCAGTTCTAGACTCAGCGATGGAAACCGGATTGGAGCCCACCACGTCCACGCATCCCGAACCGACCCGTTCACGCGCCGGCTGGCTGCTGCTGGCCGGTTTCGCCGTCGCCGTGGGAGCCGTTGCGGTCTATGCGCTGGCGGTACTGACCCCGACCGCGCCGACGACCATCGCCCGGACTGTCGGTTATTTCACCGCCGCGGTCGCCGGCGCCGCCTGCCTGGGCGGGCTGGTTCTGGTGCTGATCACCGCACGGCCCGACGAGCGCGGAGTCATCGACGCCGCCGCGTTCCGGGCCCACCGTGTGGTCGAACGGCTCTCGGTGATCTGGCTGATAGCCGCGTCGGTGATGGTGGTGGTTCAGGCGGCCGCCGACGCCGGTGTGTCGACGACGCGGGTGCTCAGCAGCGGTATGTTCCCCTCTGCGTTGGGCGCATCGGAAAGTGCACGCGGATGGGTTGCGGCGGCGCTGTGCGCCGCGGTGCTCAGCGGCGCCTCCCGGCTGGTGTTGCGTTGGGAATGGCATGTGCCGCTGATGATTCCGGCGATCGTGGGTGTTGTGGCGGCTCCGGTCACCGGCGACGCCGGTCAGGGACCCGACCACGATTACACCACCGGTGCGATGATCGTGTTCGCCCTCGCCGTCGCGGTGTGGGCTGGGATCAAGATCGTGGCGGCGGTGGTACCGCCTGATCCCGCGCTGCAGCGTCGGGTAGCGATCGTCACGTTGACCGCAGCGGCCGTCACCGCGGCCTACGGGGCGCTGCTGATCGTGTTGCGGGTCGGCACGGCCGATTTGGCTTCGGGGTACGGCCGGCTGGCATTGATGGCCGCTGCGCTGCTGCTTGCCACCCTCGCCGTGGATGCGAACTCGTTGCGGACCCACAGCACACCCGGTCCCGTCGGGGTACTCGCGGCGATGGCAGCCCTCGCGGCACTGGCGTTGATGGCCGTGCAGACCGCTCCACTGCTGCTGGCCACGAAACCGACGGTGTGGGACATCCTGTTGGGCTATCAACTGCCCGGCTCCCCGACCGCGTGGCGGTTGGCGACGTTCTGGCGTTTCGACGTCTTCCTCGGCGCAGGCGCCCTTGTCCTTGCCGGCGGATACCTGTTGGCGGTGGCCAAGTTGCGCCGGCGCGGCGACAGCTGGCCGGTGGGCCGTACCGTCGGCTGGCTGGCCGGGTGCGCCGCGGTGGTGCTGGCCACCAGTTCGGGCATCCGCTCCTATGGATCGGCGATGTTCAGCGTGCACATGGTCGAGCACATGACACTGAACATGTTCGCGCCAGTGCTGCTGGTTCTCGGCGCACCGGTCACGCTGGCGCTGCGGGTGCTGCCCACGGCCGGCCCAGGCAACCCGCCCGGTCCGCGGGAGTGGATCACCCGCTTCATCCACTCCCCGATCACCGGGTTCCTCTCCAGCCCGGCGACGGCGTTCGTGCTGTTCATCGGCTCGCTATACGCGGTGTACTTCACCGCATTCTTCGACACCCTGATCCGCTACCACTGGGGCCATGAGTTCATGGCCGTGCACTTCCTGATCACCGGATACCTGTTCTATTGGGGCATCATCGGCGTCGACCCCGGTCCGCGACGACTGCCCTTCATCGGCCGGCTCGCCCTGCTGTTGGCGATCATGCCGTTTCATGCGTTCTTCGGGATCGCGTTGATGACGATGTCGTACAGCGTGGGTGGCAACTTCTATCGCAGCCTGGCCCTGCCGTGGGTGTCAAACATCAACGCCGACCAGCACCTCGGCGGCGCAATCGCCTGGGGCGCAAGCGAAGTGCCGCTGGTGATGGTCGTCATTGCCCTGGTGACCCAGTGGGCGCGCCAAGACCGCCGCGCCGCGGTCCGCTCGGACCGTCACGCGGAGTCCAGCTACGGCGACGACGACATGGAGGCTTACAACAACATGCTGCGGGAACTGGCCAAGAGACGCTGACCCGTTATCGGACCAGGATGTAGTCGCCCTCCTCGGCGAGTGCGCTCTGGACCTCATCCTCGTCGAGCGGCCGGGAGGCCTCGATGTGCACCGTTGAGGAGCCACCGGCCACCAGATCGACCCGCACGAGGTCCACGCCGGGCAGGGCGCTCAGTGCGCCGGTGACGTGGTTGACACAGCTTTGGCAATTCAGCCCGGAGACCGAGAACATCTGAGACACATCAACCTCTCGGTTCGGTTCCGGCGGCACCGACCTTGCGCAGCCGCAGGCTGTTGGAGACGACGAAGAAGGACGAGAAGGCCATCGCGGCACCGGCAATCAACGGGTTGAGCAGACCGGCGGCGGCGATGGGGATTGCCGCCACGTTGTAGCCGAACGCCCAGCCCATATTGACCCGGATGGTGCGCATCGTCGCCCGCGCCAGATCGAGGGCCTGCGGGACCGACCGCAGATCGTCGCGCACCAGAATCACATCGGCTGCGGCGATCGCGACGTCGGTCCCCCGGCCGATGGCCAGGCCCAGGTCCGCTGACGCCAGCGCCGGGCCGTCGTTGATACCGTCGCCGACCATCGCCACCACCCGGCCGCGCTCGCGCAACTGCTCGATGACGTCAACCTTGCCCTCAGGCAGCACCTCGGCGATGACCTCCTCGATGCCTACCTGCGCGGCGACCTCGGCGGCCGCAGTGGCGTTGTCCCCGGTGAGCAGCACAGTGCGCAGACCACGCTGGTGCAACGCGGCAACAGCTTGCGCCGCAGAGTCTTTGACCTCGTCGGCGACCGCCAACGCCCCGCAGACCGCGCCATCGACAGCGACCAGCACGACCGTCTGCCCCATCAACTCGGCAGCCCGGCGGGCAGTCTCCACAGGTTCGGGAACAACCGAGCCTGTAATGGTGGCGCCTCGCCCGATCCACTTCGGGCGACCCACTGCGACAGTTCGTCCGTCCACGACGCCGGTCACCCCACTGCCCGGTATCGCCCGAAAGTCCTCGACGCCGGCGTGGTCTTCGGCGGCCGCCAGGATCGCGGTGGCGATGGCGTGCTCGGAACCGGATTCCACCGCGGCCGCGCACGCCAGCACCTCGGCGGCGGCCCACCCGTCGGCCGGCGTCACCGCGGTGACACTGAGGTGGCCGGTGGTCAGGGTGCCGGTCTTGTCGAACACCACGGTGTCCACCGTCCGGATGGCCTCCAGTGCGCGGTATCCCTTGAGGAAGATGCCCAACTGCGCGCCGCGACCCGAGGCCACCATCATCGCCGTTGGAGTGGCCAACCCGAGGGCGCACGGGCAGGCGATGACCAGCACCGCCAACGCGGCCGAGAAGGCCCGGTCCGCACCGGCGCCGGCCAGCAGCCACCCCGCGGCGGTCAACCCGGCGATCACGAAGACGGCCGGGACGAAAACCCCGGCGATGCGGTCGGCCAGACGTTGGGCGTCGGCTTTCTGCGCCTGCGCCTCCTCGACCAGGCGCACCATCCCGGCGAACTGGGTGTCGGCACCGACGGCGGCGGCCTCCACTATCAGCCGCCCGTCGAGGGCGACGGTGCCGCCCACGACACTGTCCCCCGCGACCGCCCGGATCGGTTTGGATTCCCCGGTCATGGCGCTCATGTCGACGGCGGCGCTGCCGTCGACCACCAGACCGTCGGTGGCGATGGTCTCACCCGGCCGGACCACGAAACGCTGCTGTTCCTTGAGTTCCTGGGCGGGGATGACCATTTCGCTGCCGTCGGGCAGCACGACAGCGACGTTCTTGGCGCTCAGCGCCGCCAGTGCCCGCAGCGCGCTGCCCGCTTTGGACTTCGCCCGCGCCTCGAAGTAGCGGCCCGCCAGGATGAACACCGTCACCCCGGCAGCCACCTCGAGGTAGATGGCGTCGCTGCTCATCAGCGCCTGCCACAACCCGGTCGTGCGACGTTCCGGGTGCTCGGCGAAGATCGTGTACAGCGACCACAGCGTGGCAGCGGTCACCCCGACCGAGATCAGGGTCTCCATCGAGGCCGTGCGGTGGCGGGCGTTGCGCCAGGCGACGCGGTGGAACGGCCACGCCGCCCAGGTGACAATGGGCAACGCCAACCCGGTGAGCAGCCACTGCCAACCGGCGAACCGCGTTCCGGGCAGGACGGCGAACATCACCGACAGGTGCGACAGCGGCACGAACAACACCGCAGCCACCGCAAGACGCCGCAGCAGCGAGCGGGCGACCGCTTCGTCGGGGTCGGGTAGTTCCTCGCCGCCGGGCACCCGCAGTCGCGCCTGATAACCCGCCCGCTCGACCACGTCGCACAGATCGCTCAGCGACGTGCCCTCCGGCGCGTCAACAGTGGCGACTCTGGTGGCGTAATTCACCGACGCATGGACACCGTCGAGTTTGTTGAGCCGGGTCTGCACCCTGTTGGCGCAGGCCGCGCAGGTCATCCCCGACACGTCAAGTTCGACGCGGCGCACCAGAGGTGCCGCAGTCGCGCCGACGACGGTCGTGGTCATCGTCCTCCTCCGGGCCAGCGATCGCTAGCCCAACAGTCGGATGGCAGCGGCTGGGAGTTCCGCACGGAGGCCAAGTTACCCGCTCACACCATGCCCCCGGGGGCGGCCATCCTCTAGTGTGCTCAGGGTGATCGACGATGATCCCGTGACCCAGCTGGCGCTGGCCGCCGGCCGCGGCGACCGGCGGGCGCTCGATCAGTTCATCAGGGCTACCGAGCGCGACGTGTGGCGGCTGGTGGCGTTCCTCGCCGACCCGGGCAGCGCCGACGATCTGACCCAGGAGACGTTCCTACGGGCGATCGGGTCGCTGCCGCGCTTCGCTGGGCGGTCCTCGGCGCGCACGTGGCTGCTGTCGATCGCGCGCCGGGTCGTCGTCGATCAGATCCGGCGCAACCAGGCCAGGCCCCGGATCGCCACCCAGGTCGATCTGGCGGGTTTGCTCGACAGCTCACACGGATCCGGGCGTTTCGAGGACATCGTCGAGGTCAAGATCTTGCTCGACGGCCTGGATCCCGACCGGCGCGACGCGCTTCTGCTGACCCAGGTGCTGGGCCTGTCCTACGCCGAGGCCGCGGAGGTCTGCGGATGCCCGCTGGGCACCATCCGCTCCCGGGTGGCCCGGGCCCGCGACGATCTGATCGCGGCTGCGCAACGCGACGACCGCGCCGGCTGACCCCTTCGATCTGGGTGATTCTCATGGCAAACTTGATCCATGAGCGCACCCACCGTTTGCCAGAACCCCGATTGCACCTGCTCACCGTGCACCTGCGGGCCGGGCTGCAACTGCGGGCAGGACAGCACCGCCTGCACCAACCAGAACTGCACCTGTTCACCGTGTAGGTGCGGGCC
>JBFYOQ010000015.1:0-6471 GCA_041303735.1 Mycobacterium sp. | reverse complement strand
GCACTGGGCATCGCGGTGGCCAATATGCCGGGAGCCAACGCACCCTCGGCCGCCGAGGGCACGGTGCTGCTGATGCTGGCGGCGATGCGGCGGCTGCTTGACGTGGATCGCGAGACCCGGGCCGGCCAGGGCTGGCCCACCGACCCGATACTCGGCGAGACGGTGCGTGACATCGGCGCCTGCGCGGTCGGCCTCGTCGGCTACGGAAACATTGCCAAGCGGGTGGACCGCATCGTCTCGGCGATGGGCGCGACCGTGCTGCACACCAGCACCCGCGACGACGGTTCGCCAGGGTGGCGGCCGCTGGCCGACCTGCTCGCCGACAGCGACGTCGTCAGCCTGCACCTGCCGCTGACCGCCGAGACCGAACGGCTCATCGACCGCGCGGCGCTGGACCTGATGAAGCCGACGGCGCTGCTGATCAACACCTCCCGTGGCGGCGTGGTCGACGAGGCGGCGCTCGTAGCGGCATTGGCCGACGGTCGCCTCGCCGCGGCGGGGCTGGACGTCTTCGACACCGAACCGGTGGCCGCCGACAATCCGCTGCTGGCGCTGGACAACGTCGTCCTGACCCCGCACGTGGTGTGGCTGACCCAGGACACCATGCGCCGCTACCTGGCCGAGGCGATCGACAACTGCCGGCGGCTGCGCGACGGTCGGGATCTTGTCAACGTCGTCAACGGGAGCGGCAGTGGCACTGCTCGAACGGCGGACGAGCGGTGGGCCTGATCATGAGATGGAACAGCAGCACAGGCGGGGTACCCTCGGTCCCAACCCACCGGTTAGTCGCCGGTTAATCGTGCCCACCACCACGGAGGAAGACGAGCGCCATGCCCATTGCGATCGAATCCGAACACATCGAACTCGCGAAGTCGGTCACGGCACTGCTGGAACGATCGGCCCCGCCGGAGGTGCTGCACGCGGCGCTGGAATCACCCGTCGAGAACCCGCCGGTCTACTGGAGAGCTGCCGCCGAACAGGGACTGCAGGGGCTGCACCTGTCCGAGTCGGTCGACGGTCAGGGTGCGGGTCTGCTGGAGTTGTGCGTGGTCGTCGCGCAGTTCGGCTACGCGGCCGCACCCGGCCCGTTCGTGCCCTCGGTCATCGCCAGCGCGCTGATCTCCGCACATGACCCCGATGCCAAGATCCTCGCCGCGCTGGCCTCCGGTGAGGCCATCGCCGCGTACGCGATCGAGTCCGATCTGACGGCCACCCGCCAGGGCGACACGTGCGTGATCCGCGGCGAGGCGCGGTCGGTGCCCTCGGCCGCCCAGGCGTCGGTTCTGGTGTTGCCGGTCGCGATCGACGGCGGGATCGAGTGGGCGGTGCTCGACGCCGCCACCTGCGAGATCGAGCCGTTGCGGTCGGTGGACCCGCTGCGGCCGGTGGCCCATGTGCGGGCCAACGCCATCGAGGTCGGCGCCGAAGCGCTGCTGAGTGGGGTCTCCCAGGCCGCCGGGCGTGCCATCGCGACCACGCTGCTGTCGGCCGAGGCGGTCGGTATCGCCCGCTGGGCCACCGACACAGCCTCGGAGTACGCGAAGATCCGCGAGCAGTTCGGCCGCCCGATAGGCCAGTTCCAGGCGGTCAAGCACAAATGCGCGGAGATGATCGCCACCACCGAACGGGCCACCGCTGCGGTGTGGGACGCCGCGCGCGCGCTCGACGAGGCGGCTGCTGCCGACTGGGACAAGCACGCCGGGGATGCGGCCACCCACTACGAGTTCGCCGCGGCCGTCGCCGCCACGCTGGCTCCGGCCGCCGCCCAGCAGTGCGCCCAGGACTGCATTCAGGTACATGGCGGCATCGGGTTCACCTGGGAACACGACACCAACGTCTACTACCGGCGCACGCTCGGGCTCGTCGCCGCCTTCGGCAGCAAAGGCGAATACCCGCAGCGGGTGTTCGACACCGCGATCAGCACCGGAATGCGTCCCATCGAGATCGACCTCGACCCCCAGACCGAGAAGCTGCGCGATGAGATCCGCGCCGAAGTCGCTGCGCTCAAAGACATTCCGCGAGAGGAGCGCAACACCGCGATCGCCGAAGGCGGGTGGGTGCAGCCGCACCTGCCCACGCCGTGGGGGCGTTCAGCCACTCCGGTGGAGCAGATCATCATCGCCCAGGAGTTCGCCGCCGGCCGGGTCAAGCGACCGAACATGGGCATCGCCGCCTGGCTGATCCCCTCGATCGTCACCTATGGCACGGCCGAGCAGCAGCAGCGGTTCCTGCCGCCGACGTTCCGCGGGGAGATGATCTGGTGCCAGCTGTTCTCCGAACCCGGCGCGGGTTCGGACCTGGCCAGCCTGACCACCAAGGCCACCAAGGTCGACGGCGGCTGGCGGATCACCGGGCAGAAGATCTGGACCACCGCCGCGCAGTTCTCCCAGTGGGGCGCGCTACTGGCCCGCACCGATCCGGACGCACCCAAGCACAACGGCATCACCTACTTCCTGCTGGACATGACGAGCGAAGGCGTGGAAGTCAAGCCGCTGCGCGAGCTGACCGGCAACGCGTTGTTCAACACCGTGTTCATCGACGACGTCTTCGTGCCCGACGACCACGTGCTCGGCGAAGTCAACCGAGGCTGGGAGGTCAGCCGCAACACCTTGACCGCCGAACGCGTCTCCATCGGCAGCGACGAGCCGTTCTTTCTTCCCAACCTCACCCGCTTCGTGGAGTTCGTCGGCGACGGCCACTTCGATAAGGTCGGACGCCACCGGGCCGGCACGCTGATCGCCGAGGGCCACGCGGCCAAGCTGCTCAACATCCGCTCGACGCTGCTCACATTGGCCGGCGGCGACGCCATGCCCTCGGCGGCGGTCTCCAAACTGCTGTCCATGCGCACCGGCCAGGGCTACGCCGAGTTCGCGGTGTCGTCCTTCGGGATCGACGGGGCCATCTGGGAGGCCGATTCGCTTCAGGGCAAGTGGGCGGAGTACCTGCTGGCGAGCCGGGCGACGACGATCTACGGCGGCACCTCCGAGGTGCAGCTGAACATCATCGCCGAGCGGCTGCTCGGATTGCCGCGCGACCCCTAGGCCGGACGGTCTACTTGATCTCGATCTGGCGCAATTCCCGCTTGAGGATCTTGCCGGTCGGGTTACGCGGCAGCTCGGCCAGGAAGATCACCTCGCGCGGAACTTTATAGCGCGCCAGGTGATCCCGCACGTACTCCTTGATCGCTTCCTCGGTGAGCTCGGCCTGCTCGCGCAGTACCACGAAGGCCCGCAGCCGCTGACCGAAGTCTCTGTCCTCAACGCCGAGTGCGGTGGCCTCGACGACATCGGGATGGCCGCTGATGAGGTCCTCGACCTCGGCCGGGAAGACGTTCTCGCCGCCGGAGACGATCATCTCGTCATCGCGGCCACTGACGTAGAGCAGCCCGTCGGCATCGAAGTAGCCCACGTCGCCTGAGGACATCAATCCGTCGATGACCTCCTTGCTGCCACCGCCGGTGTAGCCCTCGAACGGGAAGAAGTTGCCGACGAAGATGCGGCCCACTTCACCGCGCGGCAACTCGTGGCCGTGCTCGTCGAGGATCTTGACTTTGACGCCCCGGATGGTCGGCCCGACCGTGGCGGGGTTCTTCTTCAGATCCTCCGGCCGGGCGATCGAGACGAACGCGATCTCGGTCGACCCGTACAGGTTGTAGACGACCGGGCCGATTTCCCTCATGGTGCGGGTGGCCAACTCCGCGCCGAGCTGTGAGCCCGACGCGAAGATGATCCGCAAGCTGGACAGATCGGGTTTGGGGTCCATCGTCTCCAGTGCGTCGACCATGCGCGACAGCATCACCGGGACGACGACGATGGCCGTCACCTTGTGCGTGGCGACGTCGGCGAGCACGGTGGCCGGTGAGAAGCGGCGGTGCAGCACCAGGGTGGATCCCAGTGTCATCGCAATCGTGGCGTGCAGGTAGCCCAACGCATGGAACATCGGCGACGGCAGCGACGTCACCTCACCGGCCTTGAACGGAACCACCGACAGCACGCCTCCGATGGGGGCGAGCGTCGGCGGGGCATGGCGGTTGGCACCCTTGGGCGTCCCGGTGGTGCCACTGGTCAAGATGATGATCGACGAGCGCTTAGTGGCCTTGGGCGCGGGTTCGTTGCTGCTGCGGGCGATCAATTCGACCAGCGTCTCATCGGTACTGCCCGACGGCTTGTCGGCGTCGGGGTTGGTGCTCAGCGCACGCAGCTTTCCGATCGGCGTCTCGGCGAGTTTCACCGCGTCGGAGTACTCGTCGTCGTAGATGATGACCTTGGCGCCCTCGCGCGCGGAGACGTCGCGGATCTGCGGGCCGGAGAACTCGGTGTTGAGCAGGATCATGCGCGCACCGACCCGCGCGCAGGCGTAGTTGGCGATGAGGAACCACCGGTGGTTGCGCGCCAGGATCGCGACCCCGTCGCCACCGCGGACCCCCATCGCCAGCAGGCCGTTGGCCACCGAGTTGGCGGCTCCGTTGAGTTCGCCGAAGGTCATCGTCCCCTCGTCATCGATGATGGCCGTCCGGTGCGGGGTACGACGGGCGTTGAGCCCGGGGATCATGCCCACCTCACCCCAACGGCGCAGATCGGCAACCATCGCGGCGAGATTCTGCGGGGGCTCCAGCCCGAAAGCGCCCGAGGAGATCATCTTTTGCAGGTAGTGCAACTCCGCCGAACCACGCTCGGCAAGTTGCCCTAACTTCGCCAACGCCTGCGCACGCAGGTCCGAGATAGGGGTCATGCTTCAACATTAGGTGACCGGGCAACGACGATGCCGGAAAAGGCGATCGGACGGACTCTATGCTGGGGCGGTGGCAAACGTGAGCCGCGGGCGAACCGTCGCGGCCCCAGTGCAGGTGGTCTGGGATGTGCTGGCCGACTTCGGGGCGATCGGCGAGTGGGCCGACAACGTCGACCACTCCTGCATTCTCGAGCATGGTCCGCACGGGCCCGTCGGTACCTCACGGCGGGTGCAGGTGGGCCGCAATGCCCTGGTGGAGCGGATCACCGAGTCCGCCGCGCCAGCGACGCTGGCCTACGAGATCGAGGGCCTGCCGCACCGGCTGCGCCGGGTGGCGAATCGCTGGACGGTGGCGGCGGCACCGAGGGGCGGAACTGACGTGCGGATCACCAGCACGGTGCAGATCGGCGCCAATCCGCTCGCCCGGATCGCCGAGCGCGCGCTGTGCGCGATGATGGCCACGCAATCCGACACCATGCTCACCGGACTCGCACAGAGAGTTGAGGCACCACATGACTGACCGCCCCGACATCGTCATCGTGATGACCGACGAGGAACGCGCGATCCCACCGTACGAGCCGCTCGACGTCCTGGACTGGCGGCAGCGCACGCTGACCGGCCAACGCTGGTTCGACGAGCACGGGGTCAGCTTCACCCGGCACTACACCGGGTCGCTGGCCTGCGTACCGAGCCGGCCCACCATCTTCACCGGGCACTACCCGGACCTGCACGGCGTCACCCAGACCGACGGCATCGGCAAGGTGTACGACGACTCCCGGATGCGCTGGCTGCGCCCCGGTGAGGTGCCGACCCTGGGCAACTGGTTTCGCGCCATCGGCTACGACACCCACTACGACGGCAAATGGCATATCTCGCACGCCGACCTGACCGATCCGGATACCGGGCGCGTGCTGGCGACCAATGACGCCGACGGCGCGGTCGACGAGGCCGCCGTCGTGCGCTACCTGGATGCCGACCCGCTGGCGGCGTACGGCTTCTCCGGATGGGTCGGCCCGGAACCGCACGGCGCCGGGTTGGCCAACTGCGGTCTGCGCCGCGACCCGCTGATCGCCAATCGGGTGGTGGCCTGGCTCGAGGACCGCTATGCGCGGCGCCGCGCCGGCGATCCGGACGCACTGCGGCCATTCCTGTTGGTGGCCAGCTTCGTCAACCCGCACGACATCGTGCTGTTTCCCACCTGGGCGCTGCGCAGTCCGCTCAAGCCGTCGCCGCTGGACCCGCCGCACGTGCCGCCCGCGCCTACCGCCGACGAGGATCTGAACACCAAACCCGCCGCCCAGATCGCCTTCCGGGAGGCCTACTACTCCGGCTA
This sequence comes from Mycobacterium sp., assembly GCA_041303735.1. GTDB lineage: Bacteria > Actinomycetota > Actinomycetes > Mycobacteriales > Mycobacteriaceae > Mycobacterium. Next base: position 407 of record JBFYOQ010000015.1, on the reverse strand, counting down.
CGGCCCGGCCGCGGCGATCCAGCAGGTCTATGACCGTTTCGGCCAGCGCTACCGCGACCTGTACTACCGTTTGCACGCCGAAGTCGACGGCCCGGTGGACCGGGTGCGGCGCGCCGTCAGCGCGGGCGGCGACGATGCGGTGCTGGTCCGCACCGCCGACCATGGCGACCTGCTGGGCGCACACGGCGGACTTCACCAGAAGTGGTTCAACCTCTACGACGAGGCCACCCGAGTGCCCTTCACCATCGCCCGGGTCGGCCGGGGCGCCACCGCACCGCGGGTGGTGGACGCACCGACCTCCCATGTCGATCTGGTGCCGACACTGCTCGGCGCCGCCGGCGCCGACGTCGAGGCCGTCGCCGAAACCCTGCGCGAGTCGTTCTCGGAGGTGCATCCGCTACCGGGGC
>JBFYOQ010000014.1:0-4402 GCA_041303735.1 Mycobacterium sp. | reverse complement strand
TCGTCCTGCTGAACCGGCTTCTCGACGATCGCGGTCTCGGTGGTGAGGATCATCCGGGCCACCGAGGCGGCGTTGAGCACCGCTGAGCGGGTGACCTTGACCGGATCGACGATGCCGTCGGCGAGCAGATCGCCGTAGGTCAGCGTCGCGGCGTTGAAGCCGTGGTTGGCCGGCAACTGGCTGACCTTATTGACCACCACCGCACCGTCGAGTCCGGCGTTGGTGGCGATCCAGAACAGCGGCGCCGACAGCGCCTCGGCGAACACGTCGACACCGAGGGCCGCATCGCCGGAGAGCGTCTCGCGCAGTGCCTTGAGCACCGCGCCGGCCTGGACCAGCGCACTGCCGCCGCCGGCCACGATGCCCTCCTCGACCGCGGCCTTGGCCGCCGACACCGCGTCCTCGACGCGGTGCTTGCGCTCCTTGAGTGCGGTCTCGGTGGCCGCACCGACCTTGATCACCGCGACACCGCCGGCCAGCTTGGCCAGACGCTCCTGCAGCTTCTCGCGGTCCCAGTCGGACTCGCACGCCTCGATCTCGGCCTTGAGTTGCTTGACCCGGTCGGCGATCGCCTGCGGAGTGCCGCCGCCATCGACGATGACGGTGGAGTCCTTGCCGACCACCACCCGGCGCGCCGAACCCAGAACCTCCAGACCGGCCTCCCGCAGCAGCAGACCGACGTCGGGGTTGACCACCTGGGCGCCGGTGACGATCGCCAGGTCCTCGAGGAAGGACTTGCGGCGGTCGCCGAAGAACGGGGCCTTGACCGCGACCGCGCGCAACGTCTTGCGGATCGCATTGACCACCAGGGTGGACAGCGGTTCGCCTTCGACGTCCTCGGCGACGATCAGCAGCGGCTTGCCGGCCTCGGCCACCTTCTCCAGCAGCGGGAGCAGGTCCGGCAGCGAGCTGATCTTCTCCCGGTGCAGCAGCACCAGGGCGTCCTCGAGGATGGCCTCCTGGGAGTCGAAATCGGTGACGAAGTACGCCGAGATGAAGCCCTTGTCGAACCCGATGCCCTCGGTGACCTCCAGTTCGGTGTTCATCGTGGAGGACTCCTCGATGCTGACCACACCGTCGGTGCCGACCCTGGTCATCGCCTCGCCGACCATCTCGCCGACCTCCTCGTCACGGGAGGACACCGTCGCCACCTGGGCGATGGCGTTCTTGCCCGAGACCGGGGTCGCGGCGGCCATCAGCGCCTCGGAGACCGCGTCGGCGGCCTGAGAGATTCCGGAGCCCAGCGCGATCGGGTTGGCGCCGGCAGCGACATTGCGCAGACCGGTCTTGATCAGCGCCTGCGCCAGCACGGTCGCGGTGGTGGTGCCGTCACCGGCGACGTCGTTGGTCTTGGTGGCCACCGATTTCACCAGCTGCGCACCGAGGTTCTCGAAGGGATCCTCAAGGTCGATCTCGCGGGCGATCGTCACGCCGTCATTGGTGACCGTCGGACCGCCGAAGGCCTTGGCCAGCACCACATGCCGACCGCGCGGGCCGAGGGTGACGCGCACCGCGTTGGCGAGCTTGTCGACACCGGCCTCCAAGGCGCGGCGTGCGGTCTCGTTGTATTCGATCTGCTTGCTCATGGGCGTGTCTTAATCCTTCTCACGGGTCATTCGGACGATGAAGGTCACCTCAACGCGGTCCGCCCCGGTGGCTTCCCGACAAACGAACGGGCGGTCACCGGGGCGGCACACGACTGCTACTACTTGCTGACGACCGCCAGCACGTCACGGGCCGAGAGGATCAGGTACTCCTCGCCGTTGTACTTGATCTCGGTGCCGCCGTACTTGCTGTAGATGACGGTGTCACCCTCGGCGACGTCCAGCGGGATCCGCTTTTCGCCATCCTCGTCCCACCGGCCGGGGCCGACGGCGACGACGGTGCCCTCTTGGGGCTTCTCCTTGGCGGTGTCCGGGATGACCAGACCCGATGCCGTGGTCGTCTCGGCCTCGTTGGCCTGGACGAGGATCTTGTCCTCGAGTGGCTTGATCTTCACGCTCGCCACGATGGAGCCTCCACTGTCATAAATGTGGGTCCGGGGAAGTCCCAGGACCGGTCGGATAAACCAGGTGTTCGGCATTCGTCCGTGCCCTCGCGCCGTCGTCGCGGGTGCCGACACAGGGATTGTCCGCCTGCCAACTAGCACTCTATACCGCCGAGTGCTAGCACTCAAGCGGGGGTTCTGCGGGTTCGCTGACGGCGAAGTCACCGGGCGTCACCGGTCGAAAGCCCCCGGGTCGATCAGCAGGTGGTCGGACACATCGCCCACCATCTCCACATCGGCGATGCGCTCGGTGAAGTGCCAGCCGCCGGTGTCCCGGGCAAAACGATCGAAGTAGCGGCCGACGACGATGGGCTGCAGGGCCACCCGGTCGGTGGCCTGCACCACGCAGAAGGTGGACCGGGCCGCCGCAGTCTCACCATCGACCTCGACGATCAGGTTCAGTACGAGGTGGCGGGTCTTCGGCGTGCCATCGGCGAACCGCTTGGTGGTGATCCCGAAGAGTTTCGCGATCGCGTCCGCGCCGCGCATCATCGGCGTCTTCGGCCCGCCGAAGGCGGCCCGGCCCAGCAGTTCGCCGAGTCCGTCGTAGTCGCCGGCGTCGATGAGTTCGGCGTACCGGTAGATCAACTCGGAGATCTGCGCTCTGTCTTCCCTCAGGCCTGCGTCGCTCATGTCACCTGCCCCGCCATCACCGGCAGCCCGGGATCGCTGGCGACGTGAAGCGCCGAGGGCGGCGCCCCGGCGGCCAGCAGATGGGCGGCGAAGGAGGCGATCATCGCGCCATTATCGGTGCACAGCCGCGGGCGCGGGATGCGTAGGACCAATCCCGCTGCCGCGCAACGCTCTTCGGCCAGCTGCCGCAGCCGCGAATTCGCCGCCACTCCCCCGGCGATCAGCAGTGTCCGCACGCCCATGTCAGTGGCGGCGCGCACCGCCTTGGCGGTCAGCACATCGGCCACCGCCTCCTGGAAGCCGGCTGCGACGTCGGCGGCGGGTGCCTCCGGGTGGGTTTCGACGTAGCGGGCCACCGCGGTCTTGAGCCCGGAGAAGCTGAACGCGTACTTCTCGTCGCGGGGTCCGGTCATCCCGCGCGGGAAGGCGATCGCGGTCGGATCCCCGGTGCGGGCAAGGTCGTCGAGCACTCGGCCGCCCGGGTATCCCAAGCCCAGCAGTCGGGCGACCTTGTCATAGGCCTCCCCGGCGGCGTCATCGGCGGTGCTGCCCAACTCCACGATCGGCTGGGCCAGCGAGCGCACATGCAGTAGGTGGGTGTGGCCGCCGGAGACCAGCAGGCCCACGCACTCCGGCAGTGGGCCGTGGTCGTAGACGTCGGCCGCCAGGTGCCCACCGAGATGGTTGACGGCATAGAACGGCACCCCCCACGCCGCGGCGTAGGCCTTGGCGGCGGCGACACCAACCATCAGCGCACCGGCCAGTCCCGGGCCGATGGTGACGGCCACCACGTCGGGACGCTCGATACCCGCAGTGGCGAGGGCGCGCCGCATCGTCGGACCGAGCGCCTCCAGATGGGCGCGGGAGGCGATCTCGGGCACCACCCCGCCGAAGCGGGCGTGCTCGTCGACGCTGGAGGCCACCTCGTCGGCCAGCAGCGTCACGGTGCCGTCGTCATCGAGGCCGGCGATGCCGACTCCGGTTTCGTCGCAGGAGGATTCGATGGCCAGCACAGTCCGCGGCGATGTCGTCACGGGGGGTCCCTCCGCATGGTGTAGGCATCGGCACCGCTGGCGTGGTAGTAGCGCTTGCGCACCCCGACGGTGAGGAATCCGAGGCCTGCGTAGAGCCCGATGGCCGCTGAGTTATCGGTGCGCACCTCGAGGAACACCACCGCATCGGGCCCGGCGAAGTCCAGCAGATCAACCATCATCGCCCGCCCGATGCCGCGGCCCTGGAAGGCGGGGTCCACCCCGATGGTGTGGATCTCGTACTCGAACGGCGGCGTCCGGCCCAGCCGGGAGATCCCGGCGTAGCCGACGAGCACCTCGTCCATCCGGGCCGCGACGTAGCGGTTGTGCCGGGCGGCGAGTTCGCGCACGAACGCCGGCGCCGGCCACGGGTCGTCGCGGGCGAACAGGATCTGCTCCAGTTCGGCGCACCGCCCGGCGTCGCGGGGGCTCAGCCGGTCGTAGACGACGGTCGCCGGGGTGCTCACCGGACCCCTCGCTCGGCGAGTGTCTTCGCGTCGGGCCGGCGCAGATACAGCGGTATCGGCGGCTGCGGTTCGCAGCCCCAGTCACTCACCGCGGCAACCAGTCCGGCGGGGGTGGGGTGGGCGAATTCGATACGGCGCACTGCGTCGCGGGCCACGAGGTCGGCGGGGTCGTTGACCGCCGGGCCGTCCACCCGCACCCCGTCGCGGTAGCGCGCCCAGTAGAC
>JBFYOQ010000013.1:0-4949 GCA_041303735.1 Mycobacterium sp. | reverse complement strand
CCAGTGGCGGCGGCGGCGGGGGTGGCGGCGGTGGAGGCGGCGGTGGCGGAGGAGGAGGAGGAGGCGGTTCATGGTGACCTTCGTGCTCATCGTCGCGCTGATCATCGCGGTCGCGGTCCTGATCGGATTCGTGATGGGCTACAACACACTTCGTGCCGCCGACGTGCGGGCCGACGAGGCGCTCGGCGGGATCGACGTGCAACTCACCCGACGGGCCTCGCTGATCCCCGGATTGGTCAGCACCGTGGGAAGCTTCGCCTCGCACGAGAAGGCGGTGCTGGCGCACGTGGCCGATGCCCAGGCGGCGCTGACTGCGGCGACCGGCGGGAAGTCGGTGGCGCAGCGCACCTCCGCCGAGCAGCAGTTCGACACCGCGGTGGGCCAGGTTCTGGCACTGGGAACCACCTACCCGCAACTGAACTCGTCGAACAACTTCCTCAACCTGCAGCAGAACCTCGCCGACACCGAGGACAAACTGGCGTTCGCCCGCCAGTACTACAACGACGCCGCCGCCACGGTGAATCGGCTGCGCACCACCATCCCGTGGATGTTCGTCAGCGGGATGGCCGGGGTGTCCGAGCGCGAGTTCTACCAGGTGCCGCGATGACCGCCGCCGTGACGACCCGGGCTGCCTCATAAGCGGTATGCGCATCATCTTCGCCGGCACCCCCGACCCGGCCGTGCCGTCGCTGCGGCGGCTGCTCGACTCATCCCGCCACGAGGTGGTCGCCGTGCTCACCCGGCCTGATGCCGCCTCCGGCAGGCGCGGTACGGCCACGCCGTCCCCGGTGGCGCAGGTGGCAATCGATGCCGGCGTCCCGGTACTGCGGCCGCAGCATCCCAACTCCGATGAGTTCGTCGCCGAACTGATCGCGATGGCTCCCGACTGCTGCGCGGTGGTGGCCTACGGGGCGTTGCTGGGCCGGGATCTGCTCGCCGTGCCGACGCACGGGTGGGTGAACCTGCACTTCTCGCTGCTGCCCGCCTGGCGCGGTGCGGCACCCGTGCAGGCCGCCATCGCCGCCGGCGACGCCGTCACCGGGGCGACGACGTTTCTCATCGAACCGGCCCTGGACACCGGCCCGGTGTACGGGGTCGCCACCGAGACCATCCGCGCGACGGACACCGCCGGGGATCTGCTGGGCCGGCTTGCCGTCTCGGGGTCGGCGCTGCTGGAGGCGACCTTGGACGGGATCGCCGACGGCACGCTGACCGCCGTCCCGCAGCCGTCCGAAGGGGTCAGCCTCGCGCCGAAGATCTCCGTCGAGGCGGCCAGGGTCCGCTGGGAGCTCCCCGCCCACGTGATCGAACGGCGTATCCGCGCGGTGACGCCGAATCCCGGCGCGTGGACCATGATCGGCGATCTGCGGGTGAAACTGGGCCCGGTCACTGTGGTCCAGTCCCAGGATCTGTCCCAGCACAGGCTGGCTCCGGGGATGATCCGCGCTGACCGCGCCGGGGTGAGCATCGGCACCGGCTCCGACCCGGTGCAGCTCGGCTGGGTGCAGCCGCCGGGCAGGAAACCGATGGCCGCCGCGGATTGGGCCCGAGGCGCGCGGCTGGGCGCACAGGAGATGGCGTCGTGAGTGAGCGGCCACCGCGAGCCGGAAAGCCGCGCGGCCGGTCCGGACGCGCCGAACTGGACCCCGGACGGCGGGCCGCCTTCGATGTGCTGCGTGCGGTGTCCGAGCGGGATGCCTACGCCAACCTCGCGTTGCCGGCGATCCTCGGCCAGCGCGGTATCAGCGGGCGCGACGCCGCGTTCGCCACCGAACTCACCTACGGCACCTGTCGCACCCGGGGACTGCTGGACGCGGTCATCTCGTCGGCCGCCAACCGGCCGATCGAGGAGATCGACCCGGTGCTGCTGGATCTGCTGCGGCTGGGCGCCTATCAGCTGCTGCGCACCAATGTGGCCGTGCACGCCGCGGTGTCGACCACCGTTGAGCAGGCCGGCATCGAATTCGACTCGGCGCGAGCCGGTTTCGTCAACGGAGTCATGCGGACCATCGCCGGGCGCGACGAGGCGTCCTGGGTCGGGCAGCTCGCACCGCCGGCTGACACCGATCCGGTCGGTCACCTCGCGTTCGTCCACGCTCACCCCCGCTGGATCGCCCAGTCATTCGCCGACGCACTCGGCGCCTCCGCCGGCGAGCTCGATGCCGCGCTAGCCGCCGACGACGCCCGCCCGGCTGTCCACCTCGCCGCCCGGCCCGGCTCGCTGACGGCGGAGGAACTGGCCGAGGCGGTGGGCGGGGTGCCCGGTCGCCTATCGCCGTACGCGGTCTATCTGTCCGGCGGAGACCCCGGTGCGCTCGCCGCGATTCGCGACGGTCAGGCGCTGGTGCAGGACGAGGGCAGCCAGCTGGTGGCGCGCGCGCTGACACTGGCGCCGCTGATCGGCGAGGACCGCGGACGGTGGCTGGACCTATGCGCAGGACCCGGCGGAAAGACGGCCCTGATCGCGGCGCTAGCGGCGCAACAGGGCGCGGAAGTGACTGCGGTGGAGCCCAATGTGCGCCGCGCGGAGATCGTCGAGCAGAACGTGCGCGGCCTGAGTGTGGCGGTACTGCGCGCCGATGGCCGCGAGCCCCCGCTGGAGTCCGGCTCGTTCGACCGGGTGCTTGTCGATGCGCCGTGCACCGGACTCGGAGCGCTACGCCGGCGGCCGGAGGCGCGATGGCGGCGCACACCCGCCGATATTCCGGCGCTGACCCGGCTGCAGCGCGAACTGCTGGGCTCGGCGATCGCGCTGACCCGCCCCGGCGGGGTAATCCTCTATGCGACGTGTTCGCCACACCTGGCCGAGACGGTCGCCGTGATCTCCGATGCGGTGCGCCGCCACCCGGTGACCGCACTCGACACCCGGGCGCTGTTCGCCCCCGCCGAGGACCTCGGCGACGGTCCGCACGTCCAGTTGTGGCCGCACCGGCACGGCACCGATGCGATGTTCGCCGCCGCGCTGCGCAGAGAGGCTTAGGGTGATGGCCATGGCACGACTGGGTCCCACACCCGCCGGCCGGAGACCCACCCGGCCGATGATCGCACCGTCGATCCTGTCGGCGGATTTCGCCCGGCTCGCCGAAGAAGCGGCCGCGGTCGAGGGTGCCGACTGGCTTCACGTCGATGTGATGGACGCCCACTTCGTGCCCAACCTGACCCTCGGGTTGCCGGTCGTGCAGAGCCTGTTGGCCGCCACGGACATCCCGATGGACTGCCACCTGATGATCACCGACCCCGGTCGATGGGCCCCCGGCTACGCCGAGGCCGGAGCCTTCAATGTGACCTTCCATGCCGAAGCCACCGACAACCCGGTGGCCGTCGCCCGCGATATCCGCGCCGCTGGTGCAAGAGCGGGATTAGCGGTCAAGCCGGGGACCCCACTGGAGCCCTACCTGGAGATCCTGCGCGACTTCGACACCCTGCTGGTGATGTCGGTGGAGCCCGGCTTCGGGGGGCAGAGCTTCATTCCCGAGGTCCTCGACAAGGTGCGTACCGCCCGCCGACTGGTCGATTCCGGGGAGTTGACCGTATTGGTGGAGATCGACGGCGGTATCAACGCCGACACCATCGAAGCGGCCGCGGAGGCGGGCGTGGACTGTTTCGTCGCCGGCTCGGCGGTGTACAGCGCAGCCGATCCGGCGCTGGCGGTGGAATCCTTGCGGCGCAGCGCCGGCAGCGTCTCGCCGCACCTGCGGGTATGACCGACCCCGAGCAGGTCCTGGCCGCGATGCGGGTGGCGCTGGAGCGCGCCGAGCAGGTGAAGGGATCTACCTACCCCAATCCGCCTGTGGGAGCGGTCATCCTGGCCGCTGACGGGTCCATCGTCGGTGTCGGCGCCACCGAACATGACGGCGGTGCGCACGCTGAGCTTCGCGCACTGCGGGCGGCGGGGGAGCGCGCCGTGGGCGGTACCGCCGTGGTGACACTGGAACCGTGCAACCATCACGGCCGCACCCCGCCGTGTGTGGATGCATTGCTGGCCGCCGGCGTCGCCGCGGTGAGTTATGCGATCGCCGATCCCAATCCAATCGCGGCGGGTGGCGCGCAGCGGTTACGCGACGCGGGGGTCACGGTGGACGCCGGCGTCTGCGCCGCCGAGGTAGCGAGCGGGCCGTTGCGGCAGTGGCTGCACAAACAGCGGACCGGACGTCCCCACGTCACGTGGAAATTCGCCACCAGTATCGACGGCCGCAGTGCCGCAGCCGACGGCTCCTCCCAGTGGATCACCAGCGAAGCGGCCCGCGCCGATCTGCACCGGCGGCGCGCGGCGGCCGACGCCATCGTGGTGGGCACCGGCACGGTGTTCGCCGACGACCCGACGCTGACGGCACGACTACCGGACGGCAGTCCGGCCGCGGATCAGCCGCTGCGAGTGGTGGTGGGCCTGCGTCAGGTTCCACCGGAATCCCTTGTGTGCAATGCAGATTCGCGCACGCTCATGCTGCATACCCGCGATCCCCATGAGGTCATCGAAGCGCTGGGCGACCGGACCGATGTCCTGGTCGAGGGCGGCCCCACCCTGGCCGGTGCGTTCCTGCGGGCCGGCGTCGTGGACCGGATCCTGGCGTACGTGGCGCCGATTCTGCTGGGCGGGCCACTCGCCGCCGTCGACGATGTCGGGGTGGCCAGCATCGCCGGTGCACTGCGGTGGCGCTACGACAGCGTCGAGAGCATCGGGCCGGATCTGCTGCTCAGCCTGGTGCCGCCGCACTGAGCGCCGCCGGTTCCTCGTCGGCATGCTCCTCCCGGCCGCCGATCAACAGCGCGATCGCCGCGCCCGCGAGGCACACGATCGTGGTGATGAAGAAGATCGAGCCGTACTGCATGGCGAACGCCGTGCGATAACGCTCGGCTTCGCCGGCGATCTTGGCAGCCAGAGTGTCGGCCGGGACGCTGGGCAGCGTCGCCAGGATCTGGTTGAAGCGGTACAAACCCCAGGCGGTCAG
>JBFYOQ010000012.1:0-16964 GCA_041303735.1 Mycobacterium sp. | reverse complement strand
TCCCCAAGCTGGTGCTGATCGTCGCCTGCCTGCTGAGCTTCCTGCTGCTGCTGGGAACGTTCAACGGATCCAAGCCGCGCATCCTCGTTCTCCATTCCGGGCAACAGGATTCACCCTGGGTCAGAGAAGTCGACCGCGGGATGCGGGAGGCCCTGGCGGCGAATCGGCGTCCGGTCAGCGTCGAGTGGGACTACCTCGACATCTCGGCGCCCGGGGCGGATCAGCAGGTCCAGCAGGCCGTCCAGCAGGCCCAAGCCCGCCGTGCCATCGGACGCATCGACCCGGCGGTGCTGATCGCCGTCGATGACGAGGCCAATCTTCTCGTGGCCCGCGATTACGTGGGCCGCGCGCAGCCGCGCATCCTCTACGTCTCGCTGGACCGGCCACCCGCCGACTACGGCTATGTCGGAGCGCCGAATGTCTCCGGAATCGCCGAGCGCCTCCCCTTCGCCGCGATCAAGGACGCCATCACCGCACTGAATCCCGGCGTTGCACCCAGTGTGTCGATCATCGGTGTCGACAACGTGACCGGCCGCGCCGAGATGGCACAGGCGCAGGCGTTCGACTGGGGTCCGGTGAAAGTCGATGCCGCCCAACTGGTCTCCACCGCCGAGGCGTGGCGTCAGTTCGTGATGGGCGCATCGGGCTCCGAGTTCCTAGTGGTCCTGAGTTGTCATCATCTGCCGGACCGCGACGGGGCGGTGTTCTCGGCCGCCGACGCCAGCCGCTGGACCCAGGAGAACTCCCGCGCGCTGCCGATCGGCACCCAGGTGGACTTCGTCGAGAACGGGGGAGCGCTCAGTATCTCCCCGGATGCGGATGACTACGGCCGCACGGCGATCCGGCTCGCACTGGATTGGCTCGACGATCGGGCCAGCCCAGGACCGCCTCCGCCGGTGGAGTCCAGCCACTTCGCGGTGTCGATCCGCACCGACGCGCTGAACAGCCGTGGCGTCACCCTGCCGCCGATCTACGTCGAGGCGGCCAGGGAGAACGGCACTCTTCTCGGGTGAGGCTCAGTGCCCGAGCCGGCCGTATCTGATGGCCGGCGTCAGTGCCCGAGCCGGCCCTATCTGATGGCCGGCGTCAGTGCCCGAGCCGGCCCCTGCCCATGCGCAGCAGCAGCATCGCCAGATCCTTGCCGTCGGCGCCCAGGGCGCTGTAGCGCTCGATGACGGCCATCTCCCGGCTGTGCACCAGCCGGGTGCCGCCGGAGGCCATCCGGACCTTGCCGATCGACTGCGACACCTCGGTGCGGCGCTTGACCGCGGCCAGGATCTCGGAGTCGAGGCGGTCGATCTCGGCGCGCAGGTCGTCGATGTCGGTCAACTCGTCGGTGGTCATATCGTCGTTCTCCTCGTGTGGCGGTTCTGGTCTCATGCCGCTGCTCTCATCTTTCGACCGGGCCTCACAAAGAAAGGAGCCCCGGATCCGGTGAGGACCGCGGGGCTGGCGAAATCGGGCAGCTAGACCACGGGCCCCGCGGACGGGTACCCGTAGAAAAATCGCGCTGCCGTGTGCACGCCCCTGAGTCTGCCACCCGGTGGCGCGCCTGCGCAAAGGGCTGTCTGCCAGCGGCGGTAAGTTGGTCCCGACATGACAGTGCACCTGCGCGCGGAGACCGCCGAACTGCTCGACGGGCTCAACCCGCAGCAGCGCCAGGCAGTGCTGCACGAGGGCGCCCCGCTGCTGATCGTGGCCGGGGCCGGCTCCGGCAAGACCGCGGTGCTGACCCGCCGGATCGCCTACCTGCTGGCCGCCCGCGACGTCGGCACCGGGCAGATCCTGGCCATCACCTTCACCAACAAGGCCGCCGCGGAGATGCGGGAGCGGGTGGCCCAGCTCGTCGGCCCCCGGGCACGCAACATGTGGGTCTCGACCTTCCACTCCACCTGCGTGCGGATTCTGCGCAACCAGGCCTCCCTGCTGCCGGGGCACAACTCCAACTTCTCCATCTACGACGCCGATGATTCCCGCCGGCTGCTGCTGATGGTCGGCCGCGACATGGGCATCGACGTCAAGCGCTACTCGCCGCGGCTGCTCTCCACCGCGATCTCGAACCTCAAGAACGAGTTGATCACCCCGGACGGCGCGCAGGCCGCGCTGAACCCGGAGTCCGACGACATGGCCCGCATCGTCGCCGAGGTCTACGCGGAGTACCAGCGCCGGCTGCGCACCGCCAACGCCCTGGACTTCGACGACCTGATCGGCGAGACGGTCGCGGTGCTGCAGCGCCACCCCGAGATCGCGCAGTACTACCGGCGCCGGTTCCGCCACATCATGGTCGACGAGTACCAAGACACCAATCACGCCCAGTACGTCCTGGTGCGCGAACTGGTCGGCACCGGGGCCGAGGACACCGACGCGGTGCCGCCCTCGGAGCTGTGCGTGGTGGGCGACGCCGACCAGTCGATCTACGCCTTCCGCGGGGCGACCATCCGTAACATCGAAGACTTCGAGCGCGATTTCCCAGACGCCACCACCATCCTGCTCGAGCAGAATTACCGCTCCACCCAGACCATCCTCTCGGCGGCCAACGCGGTGATCTCCCGCAACAGCGGCCGCCGGGAGAAGCGGCTGTGGACCGACGCCGGCGACGGTGAACTGATCACCGGCTACGTCGCCGACAATGAACACGACGAGGCCCGCTTCGTCGCCGGGGAGATCGACGCACTGGCCGACGGTGCTCGTGGGGCTGGCGCGATCACCTACAACGACGTCGCGGTGTTCTACCGCACCAACAACTCCTCCCGGGCGATCGAGGAGGTGTTCATCCGGGCCGGCATCCCCTACAAGGTGGTCGGCGGGGTGCGCTTCTACGAGCGCAAGGAGATCCGCGACATCGTCGCCTACCTGAGGGTGCTGGACAACCCAGGCGACACCGTGAGCCTGCGCCGCATCCTCAACACCCCGCGCCGTGGCATCGGGGACCGCGCCGAGGCGTGTGTGGCCGTGCACGCCGAGAACACCGGCACCGGCTTCGCGGACGCTCTGGTGGCCGCCGCCGAGGGCCGGGTGCCGATGCTCAACAGCCGCTCGGAGAAGGCGATCGCGGGATTCGTCGGACTGCTCGACGAACTGCGCGGCCGCATCGACGACAAGCTGGGCGACCTGGTGGAGGCGGTACTCGACCGCACCGGGTACCGCGCTGAACTGGAGAACTCCAACGACCCCCAGGATCTCGCCCGGCTGGACAACCTCAACGAATTAGTCAGCGTCGCACACGAATTCAGCATCGACCGGGCCAACGCCGCGGCGCTGGCCGCCGAAGGCGTCGATGAGGTCGCCGGCACGGCAGATGGCATCCCGCTCGACGACGACGTGCCGCAGACCGGAGAGCTGGGCGACTTCCTCGAACGGGTGTCCCTGGTGGCCGACTCCGACGACATCCCGGAGAACGACTCCGGGGTGGTGACCCTGATGACGCTGCACACCGCCAAGGGGCTGGAGTTCCCGGTCGTGTTCGTCACCGGCTGGGAGGACGGCATGTTCCCGCACATGCGGGCGCTGGGGGATCCGACTGAACTGTGCGAGGAACGACGGCTGGCCTATGTCGGCATCACCCGCGCCCGGCAGCGGCTGTACGTCTCGCGGGCGAAGATCCGCTCGTCCTGGGGCCAGCCGATGCTCAACCCGGAATCACGCTTTCTGCAGGAGATCCCGGACCACCTGATCGACTGGCGGCGCACCGACACCGAGGCGTCGTCCGGGTTGTCGGTCAGTGCGCCCGTCGCGGGACGGTTCGGCCCGGCCCGTCCGTCGCCCGCGCGAACCGGGGGATCCACGCGGCCGTTGATCGTGCTGGCCGCCGGGGATCGGGTATCGCACGATAAATACGGACTCGGCCGCGTCGAGGAGGTCTCCGGGATGGGTGAGGCCGCGATGTCACTGATCGACTTCGGCAGCGCGGGCCGGGTCAAGTTGATGCACAATCACGCGCCGATTCAGAAGCTGTAGATAAATCTGTAGATAGATGGCGAGCGGGGCCGATCAGCCGGCGTCGTCAGCCGACGTAGGCGCCGATCGACACACCGCGGCTGGCCAGCCAGGACGCCGGGTCGGTGGCGTTCGAGCCGCCGAGCAGCACCGAGAAGTGCAGGTGCGGTCCGGTCGAGTTGCCGCGATTGCCGATGGTGGCGATCTGATCGCCGGCGAACACCCGCTGGCCGACCTGGACCGTCCAGCTGTTGATGTGGCCGTAGCGGGTCACGGTGCCGTCGGAATGCTGGAGCAGCACCCACGCGCCATAGCCGGAGTTGGTGGAACCGGCTTCCTTGACGACACCATCGGCGGCGGCGTAGATCGGGGTGCCGACCGGGCCGGCGAGGTCGATACCGTCGTGCAGGGCACCCCAGCGGTAACCGAAGCCGGAGGTGAAGATGGCGCGAGTGGGCATGACGGTCAGCGGCCGTTGCAGGCGGGCCTCACGCTCGGCGCGCTCGGCGGCATACGCCATGCCCCGGGCAAGTTCCTCGGCGTGCACCGCTGCATCGGCGGCCGGCTTGACCGCGACCAGCTGGACGCCGCGCATTTGGGTGAGCGGGGCGCCCTCGGCGGGGGTCCTCTCGGAGGCCAGGACGGTCTGGGTGGTGGTGGGGACCTGCTGGCGCGGGGTCAGCACGGTGTAGGCCGCGGCCGCGGCGGCACCGGCTGCCATGGCGGCGATCATCACCCGGCCCTTGGCCGCACTGGTGGGCTGACGTCGATGCTGCGGCGTGCGCGGCAGCATGTCGGTGTCCTCGGTGCTGCTGAAAGTGGGGCGCTCGGCGCGCGGCTCGGCCCGGAGGAACTCCTCTGACAGCAGTGGAGTGAGATCCTCGACGTCGGACATGTCGAGGATCTCGGACATGCTCGCGACCGGCGAGGTCACCTTGTGCTGCGTCAAAACCAAGTCCTTGCGTCGTAACCAAAGCGTTATCTTGACCGCAAGAAGGTAACCAAATTGAGACCTGCGTCGCAACCCATGCCGAAGTAACGCCGGGGATTGTGACTTGAATCACCCCGACCCGGCGTAGGTCGTTTTTAACGGTGGGCGGGTCCGGTGGGCCCGTCGCCTGCGGTTACAGTTCCCCCGGAGCGACATCGCCAAACGTCAGCCCGCACACGACCGCAGACATCACTCACTACAGCCAGCGGAGAGCCCATGGACCTTTTCGAGTACCAGGCGAAGGAACTGTTCGCCAAGCACAACGTGCCCACCACGCCGGGCCGGGTCACCACCTCCGCGGCCGACGCCAAGGCCATCGCCGAGGAGATCGGCCGGCCCGTCATGGTGAAAGCGCAGGTCAAGACCGGTGGGCGCGGCAAGGCGGGTGGCGTGAAGTACGCGGCGACGCCCGAAGACGCCTTCACCTACGCCACCGACATCCTCGGTCTGGACATCAAGGGCCACGTGGTGAAGAAGCTGCTGGTCAGCGAGGCCAGCGATATCGCCGAGGAGTATTACCTTTCTTTCCTGCTCGATCGGTCCAACCGCACCTACCTGGCCATGTGCTCGGTCGAGGGCGGAATGGAGATCGAGGATGTGGCGGCCACCAAGCCCGACCGGCTGGCCAGGATCTCCGTCGACGCGGTCAAGGGCGTCGACCTGGCCTTCGCCCGCCAGATCGCCGAGAAGGGCCACCTGCCCGCCGAGGTGCTCGACGCGGCGGCGGTCACCATCTCCAAGCTGTGGGAGGTCTTCGTCAAAGAGGACGCGACCCTGGTCGAGGTCAACCCGCTGGTGCGCACCCCCGACGATCGGATCCTGGCGCTGGACGGCAAGGTGACCCTGGACGGCAACGCCGACTTCCGTCACCCCGACCACGCCCAGTTCGAGGACAAAGACGCCACTGATCCGCTGGAACTCAAGGCCAAGCAGAACGACCTGAACTACGTCAAGCTCGACGGCTCGGTTGGTGTGATTGGCAACGGCGCGGGTCTGGTGATGTCCACCCTCGATGTGGTGGCCTACGCCGGTGAGCGCCACGGTGGGGTCAAGCCCGCCAACTTCCTCGACATCGGCGGCGGCGCCTCGGCCGAGGTGATGGCCGCCGGCCTGGACGTGATTCTGGGCGACAAACAGGTCAAGAGTGTGTTCGTCAACGTCTTCGGCGGTATCACCTCCTGCGACGCGGTCGCCAGCGGCATCGTGAAGGCGCTGCAGATGCTCGGCTCCGACGCCAACAAGCCGCTGGTGGTCCGCCTCGACGGCAACAGCGTCGAGGAGGGCCGGCGCATCCTCGCCGAGGCCAACCACCCGCTCGTCACCCTCGCCGAGACCATGGACGCCGGCGCCGATAAAGCGGCCGAGTTGGCCGCTGCTGCCGGAAAGGACGCTTAACCCGTGTCGATATTTCTGAACAAGGACTCCAAGGTCATCGTCCAGGGCATCACCGGCGGCGAGGGCACCAAGCACACCGCGCTGATGCTCAAGGCCGGCACCCAGGTAGTCGGTGGCGTCAACGCCCGCAAGGCCGGAACGTCTGTGTCACACAAGGACGCTCGCGGCAAGGACGTCGATCTCCCGGTGTTCGCGACGGTGGCCGAGGCGATGAAGGAGACCGGCGCGGACGTCTCCATCGCGTTCGTTCCGCCGCAGTTCTCCAAGGACGCCATCATCGAGGCCATCGACGCGCAGATCCCGCTGCTGGTGGTCATCACCGAGGGAATTCCGGTGCAGGACAGCGCCTATGCGTGGGCCTACAACGTGTCCAAGGGCACCAAGACCCGGATCATCGGCCCGAACTGCCCCGGCATCATCACCCCGGGTGAGGCGCTGGTCGGCATCACCCCGGCCAGCATCACAGGTAAGGGCCCGATCGGTCTGGTGTCCAAGTCTGGGACGCTGACCTATCAGATGATGTTCGAATTGCGGGACCTCGGCTTCTCCACCGCGATCGGCATCGGCGGCGACCCGGTGATCGGCACCACCCACATCGACGCCATCGCCGCGTTCGAGAAAGACCCCGAGACCAAGCTGATCGTGATGATCGGCGAGATCGGCGGCGACGCCGAGGAGCGGGCGGCGGACTACATCAAGGCCAACGTCACCAAGCCGGTCGTCGGCTACGTCGCCGGCTTCACCGCTCCGGAGGGCAAGACCATGGGCCACGCCGGCGCCATCGTGTCCGGATCATCGGGCACCGCGGCGGCCAAACAGGAGGCACTCGAGGCGGCCGGGGTGAAAGTCGGCAAGACGCCGTCGGCCACCGCCGAGTTGGCCCGGGAGATCCTGCGGGGTCTATGACGCACAGGGTGCGGTTCCTGTGACGGCCGCGGTCGGTCCGCGCACCCCGGTCCTCGTCGGCGTCGGTCAGTTCGCTGAACGCCTCGACGATCCCGGGTACCGCGGGATGTCCTCGGTGGACCTCGCGACGGCGGCGGCCGCGGCGGCGTTGAGCGACACCGGGGTGAACGGCGCGGCGGTGGCCGCGGCGATCGACACCGTCGCAGCCCTTCGCCAGTTCGAGATCTCCGGGCGCGAGCCCACACCGCTGGGCGGATCGACCAATTACCCGCGCTCGGTCGCCGGGCGCCTCGGGGCGTCCCCGGCGCGGGCGGTGCTCGAACCCATCGGCGGTCAGGGGCCCCAGCATCTGGTGACCGAGTTCGCCGCCGCCATCGCCGCCGGTGACGCCGACGTGGTGCTGGTGATGGGCTCGGAGAACGGGTCCACGCTGCGGTACTTCGCCGACCGGGCCGACAAGCCGGACCATTCCGAGGTCGCCGACGGGCAACTCGAGGACCGGGGCTTCGGCTACGAGGGTCTGTTCGACGAGTACACCGTGGCGCACGGCCTCCTCGGCGCGCCCGCGCAGTACGGGATTTTGGAGAACGCGCGCCGGGCCCGCCTGGGTCTGGGCGTTACGGAGTACCGGCAGGCGATGGCGGAGTTGTTCGCGCCGTTCTCCGCCGTGGCGGCGGCCAATCCGTTCTCGGCGTCGCCGGTGGCGCGGACCGTCGCCGAGATCGCGACCGTCACCGCCGCGAACCGGATGATCTGCGACCCGTACCCGCGGCTGCTGGTGGCGCGCGATCAGGTGAACCAGGCCGCCGCCGTGGTGCTGATGTCGGTGGAGGCGGCCCGCCGGCTCGGGGTGCCCGAGCGCAACTGGGTGTACCTGCACGGCCACGCCGACATGGTGGATCAGTCGCTACTCGACCGGGCCGACCTCGGCCACAACTCTGCGTCGGTACTAGCGGTGCAGGAGGCGCTGCGGGTCGCCGATGTCGGCATCGGCGATATCGCGACCTTCGACATCTACAGCTGCTTCCCGGTGGCGGTGTTCAACTTCTGCGATGGCACCGGGGTGGCGCCCGACGACCCGCGCGGGCTGACGCTGACCGGCGGGCTGCCGTATTTCGGCGGGCCCGGCAACAGCTACTCGCTGCACGGGATCGCCGAGACCGTGAGCCGGTGCCGGGCCCAGCCCGGGGCGTTCGGACTGGTGGCCGCCAACGGCGGCATCATGAGCAAGTACTCGGTGGGGATCTACTCCACCGAGCCCGCCGAGTGGGCGCCGGACGACAGCGCGGCGTTGCGTGCGCAGGTCGCTGCGCGGCCGGCGGCGGTGGTCACCCGGCAGGCCGACGGCGCGGCGACCATCGAGACCTACACGGTGCGCTACGACTGGCCGGTGCGCACCGGGATCATCGTCGGCCGCCTCGACGCCGACGGAAGCCGCTTCCTCGCGCTGACCGAGGACCCCGACCTGGTGGCGCTGCTCAGTGACGGCGAGCCACTGGGGGCCTCAATCACTGTGCGGCACAACGACAATGTCAACCGCGCGGTGCTGCGGTAGATTCGCTACACCATGGCGGCGAGTTTGCCGGCGAGGCGCTCGACGTAGCCGCCGACCTCTGCGACGGATTTGTCGGGCAGTCCGAACAGCACCTCGGTCACACCGATCTGTGCCCAGTGCTCAAGCTTTTCGGGTATCGGCTTGAAGTCCAGCGCGACGATCTGCGGGTCGCCGTCGCGGCCGGCGTCGGCCCAGATCTGTTTCAGCTGCCGCACCGGGGCGTCGATGTCGAAGTCGCGCGGGGTGGTGATCCACCCGTCGGCGCTGCGGGCGATCCACTTGAAGTTCTTCTCGGTGCCGGCCGCCCCGACGAGCACCGGGATATGCGGCTGGATCGGCTTGGGCCAGGCCCAACTGGGGCCGAAGTTGACGAACTCGCCGTCGTAGGCGGCCTCCTCCTGCGTCCACAGCTGGCGCATCGCCTCGATGTACTCGCGCAGCATGGTGCGGCGCCGGCCCGGCGGCACCTTGTGGTCGGCGAGTTCATCGGTGTTCCAGCCGTAGCCCACTCCGACGCTGACCCGGCCGCCGGAGAGATGGTCAAGGGTGGCAATGGTTTTCGCCAGGCTGATCGGATCGTGCTCGACGGGCAGCGACACCGCGGTGGACAGCCGCACCTTCGTGGTCACCGCGGCCGCCATCGCCAGCGACACCCACGGGTCCAGCGTGCGCATGTAGCGGTCATCGGGCAGCGTCTCGTCGCCGGTCGTGGGGTGAGCGGCCTCCCGCTTGACCGGGATGTGGGTGTGCTCGGGCACGTAGAAGGTGGTGAAACCGTGGTCGTCGGCGAGTTTCGCGGCAGCTGCCGGGGTGATCCCGCGATCGCTGGTGAAGAGGACCAGGCCGTAATCCATGGGTGAATTAGAACGTGTTCTAGCCACGGGGGGCAACCCGGGGTGCACCACCCACGCGAGATCCACCCCGGGGCTCTAGATTCGCGCCCCGACCGCGACCCCCAGCTGGAATTCGCGTGGGTTGGGCGGCGGGGGCTGTCGTGCACCGGCGGTCGGGGGACGGTGCGCTAGCGTTGGCTTCGGTGATCTCACAACACCAGCTGGAGGAGAGGCCATGACCTACCCGCCCACCAATCCGGGCTACCCGGTGCCGCAGCAGTCGGGTTACGGCGCCCCGGCGCCGTCGTATCCGGCGCCGGCCGCGGGCCCGAGCCGGTTGCCGGTCTATTTGACCGCCGCCGTGGTGGCGCTCGGCCTGGCGGCCTACCTGGCCCGCGTCGGTCCGCTGCTGACGATCAACACCGACATCGGGCCGTTCGGTGGTGCGGAGTTCACCGCCAGCGGGCTGAGCTACTGGACGGTGGCCGGGCTGCTCGCGGCCCTGCTGGCCGCCGTCAGCCTGCTTCCCAAGGGCGCCAGGGCCGCCGACGGCCGGACCTTCACCGCGGTGACCGCGGTGTCCGCCCTGCTGGCGGTGCTGCTGGTCATCGCCCAGGTGGTCAACCGACCGCAGGGCTTCTCCATCGGCTGGGCGCTGTGGTTGGTGCTGGTCTTCACGGTGCTGCAGGCCGCCGCTGCGGTGGCCGCGTTGCTGTTCGAGAACGGAGTCCTTAGCGCGCCCGCGCCCCGGCCGCGCTACCAGCAGCAGTACGGGCAGTACGGCCCTCCGGGCAACTACTACCCCGGTGTGCCCCAGGGCGGTCAGCGCCCGGGCTATCCCACCCAGTACGGCGGCTACCCGCCGGCCGGTCAATCGGCGCCGGAGACCGACACCCCGCCGACGGGGTTCCCGAGTTTCTCGCCACAAACCGCCGCGCAACCGTCGTCCCCGGAGCAGGCCTCCGGGTCGGGCCCGGACGCGTCGCAGTCCTGACCGCTTCGGTGCCACTCGCCTGAAAGGCGCGACGACTGACACGGATTCAGAACAGTTCCCGAACGCCGGCCGGGGCCCCGGCGTCGCGCGATCTGGTGCGGGTCGCCTTCGGCCCGTCGCTGGTGGCGCTCGTCATCATCGCGGCGATCACCCTGGTGCAGTTGGTCGGCGCCAACAGTGATCTGACCGGCACCCTGGGTGCGGTCGCCAGCATGTGGCTTGCGGTGCACCAGGTTCCGGTGACCGTGACCGGGCAGGAACTCGGTGTGCTGCCGCTTGCGCCGGCCGCACTGATGGTGTGGGCGACCGCCCGCGGCACCGCGCAGATCACCTCGCCGAGCGGGTCATGGCTCGTCACCCGCTGGATCGCCGCGTCGGCCATCGGCGGGCCGCTTTTCCTCGCGGCCATCGCGCTGGCCGTCATACACGATGCCGCCTCGGTGCTGGGCACCCTGCAGACCCCCAACGCGCTGCGCGCCTTCGCCGGGGTGTTCGCCGTGCACGCCCTCGGTGCGGCGATCGGCGTCGGGTCGAAGGTGGGCCACCGACTGTTCGGGCGCCTCGGACTTCCCGCGTGGCTCACCGAGACGATCCGGCCGGCGGCGATCGGCGCGGCGGTGCTGCTGGCGCTCTCCGGTCTGGTCGTGGCGGCGTCGCTGGTGGTGCACTGGGGAACGATGCACCAGTTGTTCGGCATCACCGACTCGTTTCTGGGGCATCTGAGCCTGACGGTGCTGTCGCTGCTGTATCTGCCCAACATCGTCGTCGGCGCCGCGGCGGTCGCGGTCGGGTCCAGCGCTCACATCGGGTTCGCGACCTTCAGTGCGTTTACTGTCTTCGGCGGCGACATACCCGCCCTGCCGGTCCTCGCCGTCGTCCCCGCTCCGCCACTGGGCCCGGTGTGGGTGGCCCTGCTGATCGTCGGGGCGGTGGCCGGGGTGGCACTGGGGCAGCAGTGCGCGCTCACACCGCGCCCACTGGGCGCCGCGTTCGCGAAACTGGCGGTCTCGGCGGCGCTGGCATCGGCGGGCCTGGCCGTGCTGGCGTTCTTCGGAAGCGGTGAACTCGGAAACTTCGGCCATGTCGGGGTGGATCAGGCGACATTCGCTCCGGCGGCATTCTTCTGGTTCTTCGTCATCGGCGGGATGACGGTCGTGATGGCCGGCGGAATCAGCCCCCGGCCGGCCAAACCTGTACCGGCACCCGTTGCCGACGTACCGCGTGACGACGACGATCCGCCGAGCGGCCCCATCGAGGTCCGCGCCGATGACGAAGACGCCGACGCCCCCGTGAAGTCGGCCGAGGACGAGCCCGTACCCGACCCGGAACCCGCACCGCCGCCACCACCGCTCAAACCGGCACCGGACGTCGATGACGTGGAAGACCTGATGTTCGTCGATGACGACATCGATGACGACATCGACGACGACATCGAGCCGGATAGGCCGCCGGCAGGCGCGGGGTAGCGGTCGTTCGCATCGGCGATCCCCGGCCCGGCAAACCCGCCACCGGCGGTTAGGCTCATCGCCGTGCCCGAGCCGATCCGCGTGCCCCCCTGCGCGCCGGCCCGGATCGTCGTCCTGGCGTCGGGCACCGGCTCCCTGCTGCAATCCCTGCTCGAGGCCGCTGTCGGCGAGTATCCGGCCCGCGTGGTGGCCGTCGTCACCGACCGCGACTGCCGCGCCGGGGCCATCGCGGCGGACGCCGGAATCCCGGCGGTCGCCGTGGCACTGCGCGACTATCCCGAGCGCTGCGGCTGGGATACCGCGATCACCGCCGCCACCGCGGCGCATGACCCCCACTTGGTGGTCTCGGCCGGGTTCATGAAGATCCTGGCGCCGCAGTTCCTGTCCCGCTTCCCGGGCCGGGTGCTCAACACCCATCCCGCGCTGCTGCCGGCATTCCCCGGCGCCCACGCCGTGCCCGACGCGCTGGACTATGGGGTGAGAGTGACCGGCTGCACCGTGCACGTGGTGGATTCGGGCGTGGACACCGGGCCCATCCTGGCTCAGCAGGCGGTCGAGGTGCTCGACGGCGACGACGAGAACGCCTTGCACGAACGCATCAAGGTCATCGAGCGGCGACTGCTGGTCGATGTGCTGGCCGCGATCGCGACACACGGCATGAGGATCAGTGGCAGAAAGGCGACCATAGGATGACTCCCGCATGACGGCGCACACCCTGATCGGCAAGAGGCCGATCCGCCGGGCACTGATCAGTGTCTATGACAAGAGCGGACTGATCGCGCTCGCCCAGGGCCTGCATGAGGCCGGTGTCGACATCGTCTCCACCGGATCGACCGCCAGAACCATTGCCGACAAAGGCATTCCGGTGACTCCGGTGGAATTCGTCACCGGATTCCCCGAGGTGCTTGACGGCCGGGTCAAGACCCTGCACCCGCACATCCACGCCGGGCTGCTGGCCGACACCCGCAACCCCGAGCACGTCGCTGCGCTGGAGAAGCTCAAGATCGAGCCGTTCGACCTCGTCGTGGTCAACCTCTACCCGTTCAGCGAGACGGTGGACTCCGGTGCCGACGTCGACGAGTGCGTCGAGCAGATCGACATCGGCGGTCCATCGATGGTGCGTGCGGCGGCCAAGAACCACGCCAGTGTGGCGGTCGTGGTGGAACCACGGGGCTACGACGGTGTACTGGCCGCGGTCCGCGGCGGCGGTTTCACCCTCGAGGAGCGAAAGAAGCTTGCCTCGTTGGCGTTTCGGCACACCGCCGAATACGACATCGCCGTCGCGAGCTGGACCCAGTCCACCTTGGCGCCCGAGGACGGGGACGCCCCGGACTTCCTGCCGCCGTGGCTCGGCCGCAGCTGGCGGCGCACCTCCCTGCTGCGCTACGGCGAGAACCCGCACCAGCAGGCTGCGCTCTACTCCGACGATGCCGGCTGGCCCGGGCTCGCTCAGGCAGAGCAACTGCACGGAAAAGAGATGAGCTACAACAACTTCACCGATGCCGATGCGGCCTGGCGGGCGGCCTTCGACCATCAGCAGATGTGCGTCGCGATCATCAAGCACGCGAACCCGTGCGGTATCGCCATCTCCGCGGTCTCGGCGGCCGACGCCCACCGCAAGGCCCACGGGTGCGATCCGCTGAGCGCGTTCGGCGGTGTGATCGCCGCCAACACCGAGGTCACCGTCGAGATGGCCGAGCAGGTGGCCGAGATCTTCACCGAGGTGATCATCGCCCCGGCCTACGCCGACGGCGCGGTGGAGATCCTGGCCCGCAAGAAGAACATCCGGGTGTTGCTGGCCTCCGAACCGGCCATCGGTGGCGCCGAGATCCGCCAGATCGGCGGGGGCCTGCTGATGCAGCAGCGTGACGGGATCGACGCCCCCGGCGACGACCCGGCGTCGTGGGCACTGGCCGCCGGGACCGCCGCAGACCCGGCGACGCTGACCGATCTCGCCTTCGCCTGGCGAGCCTGCCGGGCGGTGAAGTCCAATGCGATCGTCATCGCCGCCGACGGCGCCACCGTCGGAGTGGGAATGGGGCAGGTCAACCGGGTCGACGCCGCCCGCCTGGCCGTCGAACGCGGCGGGCCGCGGGTGGCCGGTGCGGTGGCGGCCTCGGACGCCTTCTTCCCGTTCCCGGACGGCCTGCAGGTGCTGACGGCGGCCGGGGTGAAGGCCGTCGTGCACCCGGGTGGTTCGGTGCGCGATGACGAGGTCACCGCGGCCGCCGCCGCGGCCGGCGTCACGCTGTACCTCACCGGTGCGCGGCACTTCGCGCACTGAACCCAGGTGACCGTCCGCTGACGGACTGGGCGGCTGTGCGGACAACCACTCGACAGCAGTCGTAGCGTGGGGGGGTGACCGCACCCTTGAACCTCCCCACGACCCTCGGCGAACTGCGCGCTGCCGGCCACCGCGAGCGCAGCGTCAAGGAGGAACTGCGGGACAACCTGCTGACCGCCCTGGCCGACGGCGCAGACGTCTGGCCGGGGATCTTCGGCTTCGAGGACACCGTGCTGCCCCAACTCGAGCGCGCGCTGATCGCCGGCCACGATTTCGTCCTGCTCGGCGAACGCGGCCAGGGCAAGACCCGGCTGCTGCGCTCCCTGGTCAATCTGCTCGACGAGTGGACGCCGGTGATCACCGGCGCCGAACTCGGTGAGCATCCCTACTCGCCGATCACGCCGGAATCCATCCGCCGGGCCGCCGAACTGGGCGACGCGCTGCCGGTGAGCTGGCGGCACCGCAGCGAGCGCTACACCGAGAAGCTGGCCACCCCGGACACCAGCGTGGCCGATCTCGTCGGCGATATCGACCCGATCAAGGTGGCCGAGGGCCGCACCCTGGGCGATCCGGAGACCATCGCCTACGGCCTGATCCCGCGGGCACACCGCGGCATCGTCGCGGTGAACGAACTGCCCGACCTCGCCGAGCGCATCCAGGTCGCGATGCTCAACGTGATGGAGGAGCGCGACATCCAGGTCCGCGGCTACACGTTGCGGCTGCCGCTCGACGTGCTGGTGGTCGCCAGCGCCAACCCGGAGGACTACACCAACCGCGGCCGGATCATCACCCCGCTCAAGGACCGCTTCGGCGCCGAGATCCGCACCCACTACCCGCGCGACCTCGACGCCGAGGTCGGGGTGATCAGCCAGGAGGCGCACCTGACCGCGGAGGTGCCGGAATACCTGCTCAACGTGGTCGCCCGCTTCACCCGGCTGCTGCGCGAATCCCAGTCGGTGGACCAGCGCTCCGGAGTCTCGGCCCGCTTCGCCATCGCCGCCGCCGAGGCGCCATCCTCGGTGAGGACGAACCGGTGGCCCGGGTGGTCGACCTTGGCACCGTGATCGACGTGTTGCGCGGCAAGTTGGAGTTCGAGTCTGGCGAGGAGGGCCGGGAACTGGCGGTGCTCGAGCACCTGCTGCGCCGCGCCACCGCCGATACCGCCCAGCGCGCGCTCGGCGGTATCGATGTCGGTCCGCTGGTGACCGCGGTGGAGAACACGACGGTGACCACCGGTGAGCAGATCGCCGCCAAGGACGTGCTCGCCGCGCTGCCCGACCTGCCGGTGATCGAGGCCATCGCCGAGCGCCTCGGTGCCCGCAGCGAGGGCCAACGCGCCGCGGCGCTGGAGTTGGCGCTGGAGGCGCTGTACCTGGCGAAGAAGATCGATAAGAACACCGGCGACGGCGAAACGGTCTATGGGTAAGCACGGCGGTCACGATCTTCGCTACTCCGGCTACACCGGGGGGCCTGATCCGCTGGCGCCGCCGGTGGACCTGCGTGAGGCGCTCGAGCAGATCGGCCAGGACGTCATGGAGGGCTCCTCCCCTCGTCGTGCGCTGTCGGAGTTGCTGCGCCGGGGCACCGAGAACATGCGTGGGGCCGACAGGCTGGCTGCCGAAGCCAACCGTCGCCGCCGGGAACTGTTGCAGCGCAACAACCTTGATGGCACCTTGCAGGAGATCAAGAGGCTGCTCGACGAAGCGGTGCTCGCCGAGCGCAAGGAACTTGCTCGCGCATTGGACGACGATGCGCGGTTCGCCGAGATGCAGATGGAATCGCTGTCGCCGTCCCCGGCCAAGGCCGTGCAGGAACTGTCCGAGTACGACTGGCGTAGCGACGAGGCGAAGCAGAAATACGAGGCGATCAAGGACCTCCTCGGCCGCGAGATGCTGGACCAGCGTTTCGCCGGGATGAAGCAGGCGCTGGAGAACGCCTCCGATTCCGACCGCGCGGCGGTCAACGAGATGCTCAACGATCTCAACGACCTGCTCGAAAAGCACTCCCGCGGTGAGGACACCGACTCCGATTTCAATGAGTTCATGGCCAAGCACGGCCAGCACTTCCCGGAGAATCCGCGCAACGTCGAAGAGCTCCTGGACTCGCTGGCTCAGCGGGCGGCCGCGGCGCAGCGGTTCCGCAACAGCCTGTCCGCCGAGCAGCGCGCCGAACTGGATGCGCTGGCGCAGCAGGCATTCGGGTCGCCGCAACTGATGGAGGCGCTCGGCCGGCTGGACTCGCATCTGCGGCAGGCCCGGCCGGGGGAGGACTGGGACGGCTCCTCGGAGTTCTCCGGTGAGAACCCGCTCGGGATGGGACAGGGCGCCCAGGCACTCGCCGATATCGCCGAGTTGGAGCAACTCGCTGAGCAGCTGTCGCAGAGCTACCCCGGCGCGACCATGGACGACGTTGACCTCGAGGCGCTGGCCCGCCAGCTCGGCGACCAGGCGGCCATCGACGCCCGCACCCTGGCCGATTTGGAGCGCGCGCTGATGAATCAGGGCTTCCTGGATCGCGGATCGGACGGTCAGTGGCGGCTGTCCCCGAAGGCCATGCGCCAACTCGGAAAAGCGGCACTTCGCGATGTGGCCCAACAACTTTCGG
>JBFYOQ010000011.1:0-26513 GCA_041303735.1 Mycobacterium sp. | reverse complement strand
CGCGCTCGGTGTCCATCATGAACCCGAGCACGCGCTCGGGGATCGACCCGAAGTAGTGGTCGTCGAACTCCTGGCCCTTGGGCGGCCTGGCGCCGAACAACGTGCGACCGGCATTGATCAGATCCGGCCGCGCCAGGAAGAAGTGCCGGTCGATCAGGAAGTACTCCTGTTCGGGGCCGCAGAACGATACGATCTGGTCGAAATCTTTGTGCCCGAACAACTTCAGGATTCGTTCGGCCTGGGCGCCCATTGCCTGCTGACTGCGCAGCAGCGGGGTCTTGTAGTCCAGGGCCTCACCCGTCATCGACACGAAGACGGTGGGGATGCACAACGTGTTGCCGTTCGGGTTCTCCAGGATGTACGCCGGGCTGGTGACGTCCCACCCGGTGTAGCCGCGGGCCTCGAAGGTGCTGCGCAACCCGCCGGACGGGAAGCTGGAGGCATCCGGCTCGCCTTGGAGGAGCGTCTTGCCGGCGAACTCGGCCAGCGTCTGCCCGTCGGAGACCGGCTCGAGGAAGCTGTCGTGCTTCTCGGCGGTCAACCCGGTCATCGGGTAGAAGACGTGCGCGTAGTGGGTCGCGCCCCGCGACAGCGCCCAGTCCTTCATCACCGACGCGACGGAGTCGGCGACGGCGGGGTCCAGCCGGGCGCCCTTCTCGATCGTGGCGACCACGGATTTGTACACCGTCTTCGGCAGCCGCAACCGCATCTCGGCCAGGGTGAAGACGTTGGCGCCGAATATCTCGCCGGGCGCCTCGGCTGGGTCGAAGCTGATCGCCGGTGGCTGGTAAGCCTCGACGCTGTTGATCGCCTGCAGTCGAACCGCGTTCCCACTCACGTGACGTTTCCTCTCGCTCAGCCTTCGCAAGCGCCCCCCGCTAGCGGGCGTATGACGGAATTGAGGTTAGGAACACTCGATGGCGAACGTGTTACATCGGCGTCAACGCTGGAATGCACCCTTCCCTCCGACCGGTGACATGCAGCACTGGCTAGATTGGACGCATGGGCCGTGGCGGGGACGATGAACGTACGGTCAGGGTGGGTCCGCCCAAGACGGCCGCCGCCGGGATCCCGGCGGTTCTGGTGTCGCTGCGGCGCGGCCTGGCCCAGATGGGCGCTGTGCGCACCGCCGCGACATGGGCGAAAATCAATCAGCGCGACGGCTTCGACTGTCCGGGGTGCGCGTGGCCGGAGGAACCCGGCGGGCGCAAGCTGGCCGAGTTCTGTGAGAACGGCGCCAAAGCCGTCGCCGAGGAGGCCACCCGGCGCACGGTGACGCCCGAGTTCTTCGCCCGCCACTGCGTCACCGACCTCGCCGGACGGTCCGAGTACTGGCTGTCCCAGCAGGGGCGGCTGACCCATCCGATGGTGTTGCGTCCCGGCGCCGCCAACTACTCACCGATCGGCTGGGAGGAGGCGTACAGCCTGATCGCCGAGCACCTGCAGGCCCTGGGCTCCCCGGACGAGGCGCTGTTCTACACCTCCGGGCGCACCAGCAACGAGGCCGCGTTCCTCTATCAATTGCTGGTGCGAAGCTTCGGCACCAACAACCTGCCGGACTGCTCGAACATGTGCCACGAGTCCTCCGGCACCGCGCTCACCGATTCGATCGGCATCGGAAAGGGGTCGGTGACGGTCACCGACATCGAGACCGCCGATCTGATCGTCATCGCCGGGCAGAACCCGGGCACCAACCATCCGCGGATGCTGTCGGTACTGGCGAAGGCCAAAGCCAACGGCGCGAAGATCATCGCCGTCAACCCGCTGCCGGAGGCCGGCCTGATCCGGTTCAAGGATCCGCAGACCGCCCGAGGGGTGCTCGGCGGCGGGGTGCTGATGGCCGACGAATTCGTTCAGATCCGTCTCGGCGGCGACATGGCCCTGTTCCGCGGGGTGGCACGGTTGCTGCTGGAAGCCGACGATCGCGCGCCGGGCACGGTGGTCGATCACGGCTTCGTCGCCGCGCACTGCCTGGGCTACGACGAGTACGCCGACGCGGCCCGCGCGGTCTCGTTCGACACCGTCGTCGAGGCGAGCGGCATCGGCCACGAACAGCTGGAGCGGGTCGCGGCGATGATGGCCGCCTCGCAGCGCACGATCGTCTGCTGGGCGATGGGGCTGACCCAGCACACCCATGCGGTGGCCAGCATCGCCGAGATCACCAACGTCCTGCTGATGCGCGGCATGATGGGCAAGCCCGGCGCCGGGGTCTGCCCGGTGCGCGGGCACTCCAATGTCCAGGGCGACCGGACGATGGGAATCTGGGAGCAGATGCCGGAGTCCTTCCACGACGCTCTCGATGACCGCTACGGCATCCGCACTCCCCGCCGGCACGGCTATGACACCGTCGACGCCATCCGGGCGATGCGCGACGGTCGCGCATCGGTGTTCATCGGCATGGGCGGCAACTTCGCCGCCGCCACGCCGGACACCGAGGTCACCGAAGCCGCGTTGCGCAACTGCGCGCTGACGGTTCAGGTGTCCACCAAGCTCAACCGCAGCCACCTGGTGCATGGCCGCACCGCGGTGATCCTGCCCACCCTGGGACGAACCGACCGCGACATGACCGGCGGCTGCAAACAGGTTGTCTCGGTGGAAGACTCGATGTCGATGGTGCATCTGTCCCGCGGCGGCCTGGTGCCGCCCAGCGACCAGTTGCGCAGCGAAGTGGAGATCATCTGCCAGTTGGCCCGCGCCGTGCTGGGAGCCGATCACCCGGTGGGATGGGAGCGTTTCACAGGTGACTACGACACGATCCGCGACGACATCGCGACCGTGGTGCCCGGATGCGACGACTACAACCAGAGGGTGCGACAGCCGGACGGTTTCCAGCTGCCCAATCCGCCCCGCGATTCCCGCGAATTCCCGACCACCACCGGTAAGGCGAATTTCGCGGTGAACCCGCTGACGTGGGTGGCGGTTCCGCCCGGGCGGTTGGTGCTGCAGACCCTGCGCAGCCACGACCAGTACAACACCACCATCTACGGCCTCGATGACCGCTATCGGGGGGTCAAAGGCGGCCGCCGGGTGGTGTTCGTCAATCCGGAAGACATCGCGCGATTCGGGTTGTCGGCCGGTGACCGCGTCGACCTCGTCTCCGAGTTCACCGGTGCCGACGGGGTGCTCCAGGAACGCCGCGTCGCCGATTTCCTGATCGTCGCCTACTCGACCCCGGCCGGTAACGCCGCTGCCTACTACCCGGAGACCAACCCCCTGGTCGCCCTGGATCACGTTGCGGCACGGTCCAATACACCGGTATCCAAAGCCGTCGTCATCCGGCTGGAACGGCGGGCCGGATAGTGGGCCGGGTGACCTCACGGCGGCGGGTGAACCATCTCGCCGGCGCATCCAACACCGAGCGGACCGACACCCTGGTGGTCGAGGAGCCCCTGGAGATCAGGGTGAACGGCTCGGCCATCACGGTGACCATGCGCACCCCCGGCTCCGATATCGAACTGGCGCAGGGGTTTCTGCTCACCGAGGGTGTGATCACCACCCGCGAGGATATCGCCACCATTCAGTACTGCCCCGGCGAAGGCCCCGACGGGCTCAATACCTACAACGTTCTCGACGTGACCCTGCACCCGGATGTGCCGGCACCGCAGGTGGACGTGACCCGCAACTTCTACACCACGTCGTCGTGCGGTGTGTGCGGCAAGGCCTCACTGGATGCCATTCGGCTGATCAGCCGTCACTCACCCGGCGACGACCCGTCCACCATCGCGGCGAGCACGGTCGCGGCGCTACCGGATCAGCTGCGCGCGGCACAGAAGGTATTTGCCAGCACCGGCGGCCTGCACGGCGCCGCACTGTTCGGTGTCGACGGGTCCATGCTCGCCGTCCGCGAGGACGTCGGCCGCCACAACGCGGTGGACAAGGTGATCGGCTGGGCGCTGGAGTCAGGCCGCATTCCGCTGGCGGGCACAGTGCTGCTGGTCAGCGGCCGCGCGTCCTTCGAGTTGACCCAGAAGGCGGTGATGGCCGGAATCCCGATCCTCGCGGCGGTCTCCGCGCCGTCGTCACTGGCGGTCGACCTGGCCGCCGAATCGGGCCTGACGTTGGTGGCGTTCCTGCGCGGCGACTCGATGAACGTCTACAGCAGGCCCGACCGGATCAGTTAAGCGGACTTATCCCGGCGCTCGGTCCGCGACGGCTTGCGCGGCACGATGGTCGGCAGCACGTTGTCCTGCACGGTCTCCTTGGTGACGACCACCTTGGCCACATCGTCGCGGCTGGGGATGTCGTACATCACCGGCAGCAGCACTTCCTCCATGATGGCGCGCAGCCCGCGGGCCCCGGTGCCGCGATGGATGGCCTGCTCGGCGATCGCGTCCAGGGCGTCCTCATTGAACTCAAGTTCCACGCCGTCCATCTCGAACAGCCGGGTGTACTGCTTGACCAGAGCGTTCTTCGGCTCGGAGAGGATCTTGACCAGGGATTCCTTGTCCAGGTTGGTCACCGAGGCGACGACCGGAAGCCGGCCGATGAACTCCGGGATGAGCCCGAACTTGATCAGGTCCTCCGGCATCACCTCGGCGAAGTGGTCCTGGGTGTCGATCTCGGCCTTGGACTTCACCTCGGCGCCGAAGCCCAGACCGCGCTTACCGATCCGGTCGGCGACGATCCTTTCGAGCCCGGCGAAGGCCCCCGCCACGATGAAGAGGACGTTGGTGGTGTCGATCTGGATGAACTCCTGGTGCGGGTGTTTGCGCCCGCCCTGGGGCGGCACCGACGCCTGGGTGCCCTCGAGGATCTTCAGCAGTGCCTGCTGGACACCCTCGCCGGAGACGTCCCGGGTGATCGACGGGTTCTCGCTCTTGCGGGCGATCTTGTCGACCTCGTCGATGTAGATGATGCCGGTCTCAGCGCGCTTGACGTCGTAGTCGGCGGCCTGGATGAGCTTGAGCAGGATGTTCTCGACGTCCTCGCCGACGTAGCCGGCCTCGGTCAGCGCGGTGGCATCGGCGATGGCGAACGGGACGTTGAGCATCTTGGCCAGCGTCTGGGCCAGGTAGGTCTTCCCGCAGCCGGTCGGCCCGAGCATCAGGATGTTCGACTTGGCCAGCTCAACCGGCTCGGACCGGGAGTCGCGCTTCTCGCCGGCCTGAATGCGCTTGTAGTGGTTGTAGACCGCGACGGCCAGGGTGCGCTTGGCGGTGTCCTGGCCGATGACGTAGTTCTCCAGGAAGTCGCGGATCTCGGCCGGCTTGGGCAGCTCGTCGAGCTTGACGTCGTCGTTATCGGCCAGTTCCTCTTCGATGATCTCGTTGCAGAGGTCGATGCACTCGTCACAGATGTAGACACCGGGGCCGGCGATGAGCTTTTTGACCTGCTTCTGACTCTTCCCGCAGAAAGAGCATTTCAGCAGGTCACCGCCGTCTCCGATGCGCGCCATGGTGGTGAGCCCTACTTCCTTCGCCGTCGTCGGCGCAGTTCCGTGTCGTCTATCCGGTGCCGGTCCGCATCCGACGCTACCTGCTCGATCCGTCACGGTGCGACCGATAAAGGCGAATAGCGTCGGTGGTATTAGTCATCGATGTTTCAGTTGAGTCGCGTGGTGAACATATCGCCAATTGGGGCATCCGGTGGTGCGGCGCGCACAGCCGTATCTCCGGCGTGTCGCCGCCGTTACGCAACCGAGAGCGCAGCAGCGGCGCCCGCACCTCACGCGCTCTGCGCGGACAGCTTCCGGTAGGCCAGCACCGTGTCGATGATCCCGTAGTCCTTCGCCGCCTCGGCGGTCAGGATCTTGTCGCGGTCGGTGTCCTTACGGATGACCGCGGCATCCTTGCCGGTGTGGCGCGCCAGCGTCTCCTCCATCAGCGTGCGCATCCGCTCGATCTCGGCGGCCTGGATCTCCAGGTCGGAGAACTGGCCCTGGATCACCCCGCCCAGCGACGGCTGGTGGATCAGGATGCGGGCATTGGGCAGCGCCATCCGCTTTCCGGGCGTGCCGGCCGCGAGCAGCACCGCGGCCGCCGAGGCGGCCTGACCCAGACACACCGTCTGGATGTCGGCGCGGACGTACTGCATGGTGTCGTAGATCGCCATCAGCGAGGTGAACGAGCCACCGGGTGAGTTGATGTACATGGTGATGTCGCGGTCGGGGTCCAACGACTCCAGCACCAGCAACTGGGCCATGATGTCGTTGGCCGAGGCGTCGTCCACCTGCACGCCGAGGAAGATGATGCGCTCCTCGAAGAGCTTGTTGTAGGGGTTGGACTCCTTGACGCCCCAGCTGGAGTGCTCGATGAACGACGGCAGGATGTACCGCGCCTGGGGGGCGAGCCGCGGATCGTTGCTAGGCATTGGACCCTCCGTTGAAGTGCGCGCGGGTGATGATGTGGTCGACGAAGCCGTACTCCAGCGCCTCCTGGGCGGTGAACCAGCGGTCCCGGTCGGAGTCGGCCTCGATGCGCTCGATGGGCTGGCCGGTGAACTCGGCGTTGAGCCGGAACATCTCCTTCTTGATCAACGCGAACTGCTCGGCCTGAATGGCGATGTCTGCCGCGCCGCCGGTGATGCCACCGAGGGGTTGGTGCATCAGGATGCGGGCGTGCGGCAGCGCGTACCGCTTGCCCTTCGCGCCGGCCGCCAGCAGGAACTCGCCCATCGAGGCGGCCATGCCCATGGCGTAGGTGGCCACGTCACAGGGGGCCAGCACCATGGTGTCGTAGATGGCCATGCCGGCGCTGATCGAGCCGCCCGGGGAGTTGATGTAGAGCGAGATGTCCTTGGTGGGATCTTCGGCGGCGAGCAACAGGATCTGAGCGCACAGCCGGTTGGCGATGTCGTCGTCGACCTGCGAGCCCAGGAAGATGATCCGCTCGGCGAGCAGCCGTTCGTACACCGAGTCGGTGAGGTTCAGCCCAGCCATGCCGGAACGCATGTGAGTCACGACTCTGTTACCTGCTTTCTTGAAAACTACGGATGGCCCAGTACTTCAATGTCACGGCTTCCTGTGACCCTAACCAACACACCACCGCAAGCACCGCCCGCCGCGGTGCTCTTTCGCTCTCGGCGTTACGACTTCTTCTTCTTCTCGGCGGACTCCCCGGAATCAGCGGCCTTGGCGGCCTTGGCCGTCTTGGCGGCCTTGGCCGTCTTGGCGGCCTTCTCCGGCTTGTCAGCCTTCTCCGGCTTGTCGGCCTTTGCGGCCTTGGCCGCCTTCGCGGGCTTGGCGGCCTTCGCGGGCTTGTCGGCCTGATCCGACTCCGCGTCCTCGGCACCGGGGGTGCCGAAGAACTCACTGGTGTCGACCACGTTGCCGTCGGAGTCGGTGACGGTGGCCGCCTCGACCACCGCGGCGACCGTCAGGCCGCGGCGCACGTCGGCGAACACCGCGGGCAGCTGATTCTGCTGCTGCAGCAACTGCAGCAACTGCTGGGGCTCGAGGCCGTACTGGCGCGACATCAGCACCAGCCGCTCGGTCAGGTCGTTCTGGCCGACCTGGATTTCCAGGTCGTCGGCGATCGCATCCATCAGCAACTGGGTCTTGACCGCCTTCTGGGCAGCCTCCAGGCTGTCGGCGTCGAACTTCTCCCGCGAGCTGCCCTGGGCCTCCAGCAATTCGGACAGCCGGGCCTCGTCGTGGTCGAGACCGTGGATGGCGTCGTGCAGCGCGGCATCGGCCTGCGACTTGACGATGGCTTCGGGCAGCGGAACCTCGACGAGTCCCAGCAGCGTCTCCAGCGCGGTGTCGCGGATCTTCTCGGCCTGGTGGATGCGCTTGACGCGGCGCACCTGCTCGGTGAGGTCGGCACGCAGCTCGGCGAGGGTGTCGAACTCGCTGGCCAGCTGGGCGAACTCGTCGTCGGCCGCGGGCAGTTCCCGTTCCTTGATGGACTTCACCGTGGCGGTGACCTCGGCCTCGTCGCCGGCGTGCTCGCCGGCCACCAGGGTGGTGGTGAAGGTCGCCGACTCGCCCTCGGACAGGCCGACGAGCGCGTCGTCGAGGCCCTCGATCAGCTGTCCGGATCCGATCTCGTGCGACAGGCCCTCGGTCTTGGCCTCGGGGATGTCCTTGCCATCGGCGGCCGCCGAGAGGTCGATCGAGACGAAGTCGCCGGTCTTGGCCGGCCGGTCCACACCCGTGAGGGTGCCGAAGCGGGCCCGCAGCGCTTCCAGTTCGGTGTCGACGTCGGCGTCGGCGACCTCGATGGAGTCGACGGTGATCGTCAGGCCGGCCAGGTCGGGCAGTTCGATGTCGGGCCGGACGTCGACCTCGGCGGTGAACACCAGTTCGTCGCCGTCCTCGATCTTGGTGACCTCGATGTCGGGTTCACCCAGCGGTCGCAGCTCGGTGGTGGTGACCGCCTCGCTGTAGCGGCCGGGCAGCACGTCATTGACCACCTGCTGCAGCACCGCGCCACGGCCGAGGCGGGCTTCCAGGAGCTTGGCCGGCGCCTTGCCCGGCCGGAAGCCGGGCAGGCGGACCTGCTGAGCGAGTTGCTTGTAGGCACGGTCGAAATCCGCCTGCAGCTCGGTGAAGGGCACCTCCACATTGATGCGAACCCGGGTGGGGCTCAACTTCTCGACGGTGCTCTTCACTGTGCTCCTCGTGGTCGTCTGTCTCAGGGCGCGTCGGGGTGACAGGATTTGAACCTGCGGCCTTCCGCTCCCAAAGCGGATGCGCTACCAAGCTGCGCTACACCCCGGTTGTGCTGCTCGCGCTCGCGATCCTACGGCCAGGCAGGCATCCGATTGGAATCGGACCGCAGGACGCCGGTACATTTGGGCAGCGCACATACGCGGGCGTAGCTCAATGGTAGAGCCCTAGTCTTCCAAACTAGCTACGCGGGTTCGATTCCCGTCGCCCGCTCCGACAAGGTCCATCGGGCCGCCGTCAGCCGGCCGCACCGTCGTCTTGGCTGGTCACGACACGGTCGCGGTTCGGCGGCGATCGCACTCACACCTTCTGCAGGTACCGTCGCCTACGTAAATTCACCATGACGATGACCGAACACCTTGCCCCCATCGGCGGGACCTGCGCCGCCGGATTCGAGTCCGTCCGCAGCGTCTTCAGGCAGAACTTCACCGACCGCAACGAGGTCGGCGCCGCTGTGGCGGTGTGGGTCGACGGCGATCTGGTGGTCAACCTGTGGGGCGGTTACGCCGATGCCCGCCACCGGCGCCACTGGCGGGAGAACACCCTGGCCAGCGTCTTCTCCGGGACCAAAGGATTGACCAGCACCTGTCTTCACCTGCTGGCCGACCGCGGCGAGATCGACCTGGACGCCCCGGTGGCGCGGTACTGGCCGGAGTTCGGCCAGGCCGGCAAGGACACCGTCACAGTCGCCGACGTGCTGGGCCACCGCTCGGGTGTGATCGCCCCGCGGCTGCCGATGCACTGGAGCCAGACCGCCGACTGGGATGCGGTCTGTGAGGCATTCGCCGCCGCCGAACCGTGGTGGGAGCCGGGCACCGCGCAGGGCTATCACATGGTGAGCTTCGGTTTCATCCTCGGAGAGGTGGTGCGCCGGGTCACCGGCCGCACCCTCGGTGAGTATCTGCGCACCGAGATCGCCGAGCCGATGGGCATCGACGTGCACATCGGGTTGCCGGCGCTCGAGCATGCCCGCTGCGCGCAGATGGTCAACAAACCGCACATCCGCGACGTGCTGGCCGCCGGCGGCGCCCCGCAGCAGCCGGTGTCGCTGGAGCAGCACCCGATGGCCGGGCTGTCGGTGGCGATGGGGTTCGTGCCCGATGACGAGCTCGGCTCCAACGACCTCGCGCTGTGGCGTCGCTGCGAGTTCCCGGGCACCAACGGCCACGTGTCGGCGCTGGGTCTGGCCACCTTCTACAACGGCCTGGCTCAGGAGAAGATCCTGTCCCGCGAGCACCTCGAGAAGGTGCGGGTGTCCCAGGGCGGGTTCGATCCCGATGTCGTGCTCGGCCCCCGGGTCGCCGACCACGGCTGGGGCCTGGGCTACATGCTCAACCAGCGAGGTTTCGCCGGACCCAACGTGCGCAGCTTCGGGCATGGCGGCTCGGGCGGTTCCTACGGGTTCGTCGACCTCGAACACCGCATCGGCTACGCCTACGTGATGAATCACTTCGACGCCACCAAGTGCAACGCCGACCCGCGCAGCACCGCACTGTCCGATCAGGTCTACCGGGTCCTCGGAGTGCTCTAGCAAAGGCGAATTACCCTTCGCGTCCTGCAGGTACTCTGGTTTCATGAACAGTGCCCTGCTGATAATTCTGCTCGTCGTCGTCGGCGTGGTCGGCCTCGCGATCGTCGGTTCCTCGCGCGCCTCGGGCAGCCGCAATGCCGCCAGCCTGGCCGATGCCAAGGCCGATGCGCGCCGGGTGATCGAGCGCCTCGGCGGCCAGGTGCTCAACCTCACCGGCACCGACGCCGCCTCCCAGCAGGCGATGGCCGATGCCTCCGAGCGGTTCACCGCCGCCTCGTCCCAGATCGACCAGGCGACCACCGCCAAGCAGGCCCTGCTGGCCAAGGAGAGCGCCCTGGAGGGGCTGTACTACGTGCGGGCCGCACGACTGGCGATGGGCATGGACCCCGGGCCGGAATTGGAGGCGATCGCCGGGCAGCGCGCAGCAGGCACGGTGACCGAGGACCGTCGAGTCGAGTTCGAGGGCCGCCAGATCGAAGCCTCTCCCACGCCGACACCGCGGACGCCGAACTACTACCCGGGTGGCCGGGTGGCGGGACGGCCGGTTCCGGCCGGCTGGTACTCCGAACCGTGGTGGAAGCCCGCCCTGGTGGCCGGTGCCTGGGGTCTGGGGTCGGTGCTGTTGTTCGACGCGATGTTCTCCGGGATGGGCGGCGTGGGTTACGGCGCCGCCGGGTTCGAGAACGGCTATGGCTCCGGTTTCGACCAGGGCTTCGATTCCGGCTATGAGCAGGGACTCGACCAGGGCATGGACGGCGGCGGTGCCGACGGCGGCGGAGACTTCGGTGGTGGGGACTTCGGCGGCGGAGACTTCGGCGGGGGCGGCGGCTTCGACGGCGGCGGCCTGGGCGACTTCGGCGGCTTCGACTTCTAGACCCGTCAGACCTGACAGCCCGGGCACCAGAACAGGTTGCGGCCCTCCATCAGCGCTGCCCTGATCGGGGTGTCGCACAGCCTGCACGGCTGACCGGTCCGGCGATAGACGTAGGTGCGCGGTGAGCGCGGGCGATAGCCGGGCGGACCGTGGTCGTCTTCGGGCCGGATCACGATGATCCGGCCACGGCGCACGCCGACCTTCATCAACTCCACCAGATCGGCCCATGCGGCGGTGAACTCAGTCCTACCCACGTCCACACCAGGCCGGTACGGGTCGATACCGTGCCGGAACAGCAACTCCGCGCGATAAACGTTACCCACCCCGGCCATCACCGACTGATCCATCAGGAGTGCACCGATAGCCTTGCGGGACTTAGTGATTCGCGCCCATGCCAGAGTGGGATCGGCGTCACTGCGCAGCGGATCGGGTCCTAGGCGGGTCAGGATCGCCGACACCTGCGCCTCGTCGATCACATCGCAGGCGGTCGGCCCACGCAGATCGGTGCCGTACTCGGAGCCGATGATGCGCATACGCACCTGCCCGACCGGTTCGGGCATCGGGACCTTGCTCTCGCGAAAGGTGCCGTACAGGCCGAGGTGCACATGCACGATCGGCCCGCCCTCGTAGTGGTGGAACAGGTGCTTACCCCACGCGGTCGCCTTGGTGAATACCTGGCGATCGATCATCACCGAGTCGGTGAAGCGCCCCTGCGGGCTCGACACCCGCACCTGCTCACCGGCGAAGCGGCGTTTGTGCAACCGGGCAAGCCGGTGCAGCGTGTGGCCTTCCGGCATGGTCTACGGCCGTCGGTCAGACCGGTGCGCCGGGCACCGGCGGTGCGACGTGAGTGCGCTCGTAGTCGGCGAGGATGTCGATGCGGCGCTGGTGGCGGGGCGCCTGCGACCACTCGGTGGCGAGGAAGGCGTCGACGATGGCCAGCATCTCCGCCTCGGTGTGCATGCGGCCGCCGATGCCGATCACTTGCGCGTTGTTGTGCTCGCGGGCCAGAGCCGCGGTCTCGGGACTCCACGCCAGCGCGCAGCGCACGCCGGGCACCTTGTTGGCCGCGATCTGCTCGCCGTTGCCGGAGCCGCCCAGCACGATGCCCAGGGAGCCCGGGTCGGCCACCGTCCGCTCCGCGGCGGCGATGCAGAACGCCGGATAGTCGTCCTCGGCGTCGTAGGAGTAGGCACCGCAGTCGATCGGCTCGTGGCCGGCCTTCTTCAGGTGGGCGATGATGGCTTTCTTGAATTCGTAACCGGCGTGATCGCCGCCGAGGTAGACGCGCATGGCGGTCACACTAGCCGGAGCTCAGTCATAGCTGGGCGCCTCGGTGCGGCTGCGCTTGAGCTCCCAGAAATGCGGGTAGGCGGCCAGGGTCACTGAGGCGTCCCAGAGCTTGCCGGCCTCCTCGCCGCGCGGTATCCGGGACAGCACCGGGCCGAAGAACGCCACCGAGTTGATGTGGATGGTGGGGGTTCCGACATCCGCGCCGACGGCGTCCATGCCCGCGTGGTGGCTGGCGCGCAGGGCCTCGTCATAGGCGGTGTCATCGGCGGCGGCGGCCAACTCGGCCGGCAGGCCCGCCTCGGCCAGCGATTCGACGATGACCTGCTCGAGATTCTTGTTGTCCTGGTTGTGAATCCGGGTCCCCATGGCGGTGTAGAGCGGGCTGAGCGCATCGGTGCCGTGCGCCTTCTCGGCGGCGATCGCCACCCGCACCGGTCCCCACGCCCGCTTCATCAGGTCCTGGTACTGCTCCGGCAGGTCGCGGCCCTCGTTGAGGACGGCCAGGCTCATCACCCGGAAGTGCACGTCGATGTCGCGGACCTTCTCGACTTCCAGGATCCACCGCGAGGTGATCCAGGCCCAGGGGCACAGCGGGTCGAACCAGAAATCGGCGCGCGATCTGTCAGCCATGGCCTAAGGATAGGTTGGTCCCCGTGCTTCCGAATTTGACCCGCAATGAAGCCGTCGAGCGGGCGGCAATGGTGACGGTCGACCGCTACCGGATCGAGCTGGACCTGACCACCGGCGAGCGCGAGTTCCGGTCGGTCACCACCGTGGAGTTCGAGGCGCTGCCCGGTGCCGACACCTACATCGACCTGGCGGCCGACCGCGTCCAACGCGCAGTTCTCAACGGCCACGCGATCGACGTGTCGGGCTATGACGAGTCGGCCGGAATACCGCTGCGGGGTCTCGCGCAAAACAACGTCCTGCTCGTAGAGGCCGACTGCCGATACTCCAACACCGGCGAGGGCCTGCACCGCTTCGTCGACCCGGTGGACGGCGAGGTGTATCTGTACTCGCAGTTCGAGACCGCCGACGCCAAGCGGATGTTCGCCTGTTTCGACCAGCCCGACCTCAAGGCCACCTTCGACGTGGTGGTCACCGCGCCCGCACACTGGCAGGTGATCTCCAACGGGGCGACCGCGGCCGTCGACACCGACGGCAGCGGGAACGGCGATGTGGCCGTGCACACCTTCACCACCACGCCGAGGATGAGCACCTATCTGGTGGCTCTGATCGCCGGGCCGTACGCCGTGTGGCGGGACACCTACACCGACCAACACGGGGACATCCCGCTGGGGATCTTCTGCCGGGCGTCGCTGGCGGAGTTCATGGACGCCGAGCGGCTGTTCACCGAGACCAAGCAGGGCTTCGACTTCTATCATGCCAACTTCGGTGTGCCGTATGCGTTCGGCAAGTACGACCAGTTGTTCGTTCCGGAGTTCAACGCCGGCGCCATGGAGAACGCCGGCGCGGTGACGTTCCTCGAGGACTACGTCTTCCGCAGCAAGGTGACCCGCGCCTCCTACGAGCGACGCGCTGAGACCGTGCTGCACGAGATGGCGCACATGTGGTTCGGCGATCTGGTCACCATGCGGTGGTGGGATGACCTGTGGCTCAACGAATCCTTCGCCACCTTCGCCTCGGTGCTCTGTCAAGCCGACGCCACCGAGTACAGCGAAGCGTGGACCACCTTCGCCAACGTGGAGAAGTCATGGGCCTACCGTCAGGACCAGCTGCCTTCGACCCACCCGGTGGCCGCCGACATCCCGGACCTGCACGCCGTCGAGGTCAACTTCGACGGCATCACCTACGCCAAGGGCGCCAGCGTGCTCAAGCAGCTGGTGGCCTATGTGGGCCTGGACCACTTCCTATCCGGACTGCGCGACTACTTCGCCGCGCACGCCTTCGGCAACGCCACCTTCGATGATCTGCTCAGCGCGCTGGAGAAGGCCTCCGGGCGCGACCTGTCGGACTGGGGCCGCCAATGGCTCAAGACCACCGGACTCAACACCCTGAGGGCCGATTTCGACGTCGACGACTCCGGCCGGTTCACCCGGTTCGAGATCCGTCAGGGCCCGGCGGCGCCCGGCGCCGGCGAGACCCGGGTGCACCGGCTGGCGGTCGGCATCTACGACGACTCCCCGGCGGGAACGCTGGTGCGCACCCACCGCGAGGAGATCGACATCGCCGGTGAGATCACCGCTGTCCCTGCGCTGGTGGGCGTCTCGCGCGGTCAGCTGATTCTGGTCAACGACGACGACCTGACCTACTGCTCGATGCGCCTGGACGCCGACTCACTTCAGTCCGCGACCGACCGCATCAGCGATATCGCCGAACCGCTGCCGCGCACCCTGGTGTGGTCATCGGCGTGGGAAATGACCCGCGACGCGGAGTTGCGGGCCCGCGACTTCGTCGCCCTGGTGATGCGCGGCGTGGGCGGCGAGACCGAAGTCGGTGTGGCCCAACGGCTTCTGCTACAGGCCCAGACCGCACTCAACTCGTTCGCCGAACCAGGCTGGGCAGCCGAACAGGGGTGGCCCGGGTTCGCCGACCGGCTGCTCGAGCTGGCCCGGGCTGCGGTGCCGGGCTCGGACCACCAGCTGGCCTACGTCAACGCGCTGTGTTCGTCGGTGCTGTCCGCCGGGCAGTTGGCGGTGCTGGGCGATCTGCTCGACCACGACGCGGGCGAGGCGGGACTGCCGGGGCTGCTGATCGACACCGATCTGCGGTGGCGCATCGTCATCGCACTTGCCGCGGGCGGGAGGATCGACGGCGAGGGCACGGCGACACCGTTCATCGACGCCGAGGCGCAGCGCGACCCCACCGCCGCGGGCAGGCGCCACGCCGCGGCGGCGGCCGCCGCACGGCCGCAGGCCGAGGTGAAGGCGGCGGCCTGGCGCGAGGTCATCGAGGACGACACCCTGCCGAACATCACCGCGCGGGCGATCATCGGCGGCTGGGCGCAGCCGGGCCAGCGCGACCTTCTCGCGCCGTACCGGCAGCGCTACTTCGACGCCGTCGCCGCGGTGTGGGACCGGCGCTCCAGTGAGGTGGCCCAGACCGTGGTGGTCGGGCTGTACCCGTCGTGGGATGTCAGCGCCGAGGCACTGGAGGCGGCCGACTGGTTCCTGGGCGGCCTGCATGTGCCCCCGGCACTGCACCGGCTGGTGCTGGAGGGACGCGCTGGTGTGGAACGCGCGCTACGGGCACGGATCAAAGACGGGCTCAGGGACGGGAGATAGCCGCCGACATCACCCGGATGGCGCTGACCAGACCATCGATCAGGTTGCCCTCCTTGAACGCCGATGCGGCCGCCGATACGCCCAGCGGGGCGGCCGATTCGGCTCCCCGTCCGCGCAGATCGGCGCCGTAGACCACCTCGATGGCCCGCTGGTCCGGCGAGACCGCCAGCAGCACGGCGTTGTCCGGGGTCGGCACCTGCGCCAGGATCTCCCGGGCGCGGGCCGCGGAATCCGAGCCCAGGTGGCCGAGGTAGACCGCGAAGCGTGCCTGCGACTGCCGGCTGCCGTAGGTCAGGGCGTCGTCGAGGCGGACCAGGTCCATGGTCGGGAACGGGTACTGCACCGGGAGCACACCGGCTTCGGAGACACCGGAGAGCCGGCCGCTGGCGGTGACCGCCCAGCCCACCGGCAGACTCGCCTCGTCGATGCGGGCGACTTCGTGCTTACCAGCGGCCACTTGCCCCACCTCCCACGCTCACCTCGGCGTGCCCGTGGCCGCCGTGACCGCCGTGGCCGCCGAGAGTCTCATCGGTGGCCGACCATAGGACCGGGCCGTAGGTCCACGGCTGCGACATCTGATACGTGGCGGGATGGTTGCCCTTGCGCGAGTAGATCAGCAGCGCAAGCACGGCAACGACCGCGACGGGGGCGCCCAGGTAGAGGGCATGGACGAGTGCTGAGTTCACCCGCCAACCGTAGCGCAACGGCGGCGTCAGGCGGCGCCTTCGTCGCCGAGATATCGCACCCAGACCGGATCGAGTTCCTTGACGGCGCACAGCAGCCGCCAGTGCTGGCCTTTCGGCGGCGTCGGGGACAGCCGCAGCGTCCATCCCAACTCGCTGAGCAGCTTGTCAGCCTTGCGGTGGTTGCAGTTCGAGCAGGCAGCCACACAGTTCTCCCAGGTGTGCTCGCCGCCGCGGCTGCGCGGCACCACGTGGTCCACGGTGTCGGCCTTGGCACCGCAGTACGCGCAGCGGAACCGATCGCGGTGCATCAGAGCGGCCCGGGTCATCGGGATACGCGCCCGGTAGGGCACCCGCACGTAGGTGCGCAGCCGGATCACCGAGGGCACCGAGATCATCCGGGTGGCGGAGTGGATCATCGGGCCGCCGGGATCCTCGTGCACCACGTCGGCCTTCCCGCACAGCACCATGACGACGGCGCGCCGGATCGGCAGAGCGGTGAGCGGTTCGTAGGTGGAGTTCAGCAGCAGCACCCGCCGGCGACCCCAGATCGAGCCCTCCAAGCGGGCGCGGGTGTCGACGCTGCGCAGGGCGGGGCGCGTGCCGACGTTATTCGCGACGTTTCGTTTGCGCTGCGCCATGCGACCTCCGCGAACCAGTCCACCATGGATCGGCTCTGATCGCACGTGTATTCATGTCGTGTTCAATGGGGTGCATGTCCGGGACCTTCTACGACGCCGTGGGCGGTGCGGAGACGTTCGCAGCCATCGTGGCGCGGTTCTACCAGCTCGTTCGTGAGGACGAGGTGCTGCTGCCGCTGTATCCGCCCGACGAGCTCGACGCCGCCGAGGACCGGCTCCGGATGTTCCTCGAGCAGTACTGGGGCGGTCCGCACACCTACTCCGAGCAGCGCGGCC
This sequence comes from Mycobacterium sp., assembly GCA_041303735.1. Taxonomy (GTDB): domain Bacteria; phylum Actinomycetota; class Actinomycetes; order Mycobacteriales; family Mycobacteriaceae; genus Mycobacterium. The sequence goes on along the minus strand of JBFYOQ010000011.1, from coordinate 9,362 downwards.
ACCCGCGGCTGCGGATGCGCCACGCCCCGTTCCGGATCGGTTTCATCGAGCGCGACGCCTGGCTGCGCTGCATGCACACCGCCGTCGCCTCTATCGACTCCCACACCCTCGACGACGAACACCGCCAACAGCTGCTGGCCTACCTGGAGATGGCGGCCGACTCGATGGTCAACTCGACGTTCTGACCGCGGCGGCGGAACACCGAACCGAACCGGGCGTCGATGCGCAGCCAGGACGATGCGGCGCGCACCCGCACCACCTCCGTCCCCTCTGCTGATCCTCCGGACTCGGGCATGAACCCCAGTGCGGTCAGCGCCAGCACGCACCGCAGGGGCACCGGCACCTCGGTGCCCCCGCCGCTGACCTCCAGCACCTCCGAATCCAGCAGCGAAGCGGGCGGACCGTATGCGCTGCCGTGCTCGCGGGCCATGTCGGCTCCGCGCCGGGCCAACTCCGCGACAGTCGTCGTCGGGACGTCGTCGACGTGGACGAAGCCGGTCTCGGGAGGCAGCGCGCCTCGCCACGCGGAGTCCATCGGCAGGCCGGCGTCCACTTCCGGTGATCCGTGCTCGGTCAGGCCGCGGAGCAGATGGTCGGCGCCGTAGGTCACATCGGCGGGCGACACTGATCCGGCCACCACCCGGCAGGCCAGCACATCGAGGCCCGTCGCCACCCAGGCACCCAGCAGACCGTCGGAGCGCATCCGCAACCGGACGACAGCGGCGGGATCCAGCCGCAGCGCCCGCTCAACGAAGACACCGAGATCGCGCCGCTGCTCGGTATCGGGGATGCGCAGGGCGCAGCGTCTCCCCGAGTCGCTTCGCTCCTGCCCGCCGCTCATCGCAGCCAGCGCTGCAGGTAATCCCGGTGCGCCGGGGAGAGCCGCACCAGCCGCTGCTCGGCGATGTGCACCGCCGCGAGCTGCGTCTCGGCGATCACCGACGGCCTGGAGTCCGGTGCGGCATCGACGGGGCGCACCTGGTAACCGAGGGTGAAGTCCACGGCACGAAGCCGCTTGGTCCACATCGTCACCTGCAGCGGCGAATCGGCAAGGCGCAGTTGGCCCTTGTAGAGCACCCGAACCTCGTGAATCAGCAGGCCGATGGTCTCCACATCGTCAGCGAACGGCTCGCGCAGGAAGTCGACCCTGGCCTCCTCGAGAAGGGTCACCATCGTGGCGTGGTTGATGTGCTGATACATGTCGATGTCGGACCAGCGCACGCGCACGCCGGTGACGAAGCCCGCGGAAGTCGATGCGCCGTTGGTCACACCGCTGTCAGCCACTCGTTGTCATTCCTGTCGTCGAGATCATGCTGCGGATCTGCCGCGCCGCCACCGACAGGGTGGCGAGGTCGCGTGAGTCCTGCGCATAGATCTCCGCCAGGGTGCGGCGCGCGCGGGCCACGCGGGAGGAGTTGGTCTGCTCCCACTCGGCGATCTTCTCCTCGCCGTTCTCCCCCGGTTCCCCGACGGCGAGCACGTCGAGGCACAGAGCCCGCAGTGAGCCGTAGACGTCGTCGCGCACCGCGAGGCGGGCCAGCGCATGCCAGCGGTCGTCACGCGGAAGCCCGGAGACCGCCGTGAGCAGCGTGTCGGCGCCGAGGTAGTCCATCAGTGCGAAGTAGGTGTCGGCCACCTCCGCCGGGTCGCGGTCGGCGATGTCGGCGATGTCGATCACGTCGAGCAGGCTGTAGTGATACAGCCCCGTGGCGACGGTTTCGGCGAGATCCTGCGGCACTGCGCAGGCGACGGATTCGGCGGCGTCCCTGGTGACGATCGCGCGGTCGGCACCGCGCAGCCACCCACCGACGCGCGGCGTCAGCGCCGCCACCGCTCCGGCGAAGCGGCTGATCTCCGCCCCGACGGCCAGCGGTTGGGGACGGTAGTTCAGCAGCCACCGCGCCGCCCGGTCGAGCAACCGGCGAAGCTCCAGCGTCATCCGATCGGTGACGGCTGCACTGACGCCACCCTCGCCCGCGGCCCGGATCGCCCGCCACGTCCGCTCGATACCGAAGATGGCGTCGGCGGCCGCAAACGCGCGAACCGCGTCAACCTCGCTGACCCCGGCGTCCTCGGTGAGGCGGTAGGCGAAGGTGATGCCGCCGGTGTTGACCACACTGTTGACCAGCATGGTCGTCACGATCTCGCGGCGCAGCTGATGGGCGCGGATCTCGGGGGAGTAATCCCGGCGCAACTCGGCCGGGAAATAGTCCGGCAGCCGCGCGGCGAAGGCCTCCTGGTCGGGCAGATCGCTGGCCAGCACGTCGTCCTTGAGCGCGAGCTTGACGTGCGCCATCAGCGTCGCCAGCTCCGGCGAGCTCAGACCCACGCCGACTTCCTGACGGCGGCGGATCTCCTTATCGGCGGGCAGCGCCTCGAGTTCGCGGTTGAGTCCGCGCTGCTCGAGCGCACGGATCTGGCGGGCGTGAACATTGAGCAGTGCGGCAGCGTTGGCGCGGCTGGTGCCCATCAGATCGTTCTGGTCGCTGTTGTCCGCCAGGACCAGCCGGGACACCTCATCGGTCATTGCGGCCAGCAGTTCGGTGCGCCGATCGGATTCCAGGCGCGCGGCACTCACCAGTGAGTCGACCAGGATCTTGATGTTGACCTCGTGATCGGAGCAGTCCACACCGGCGGAGTTGTCCAGGGCGTCGGTGTTGATCCGTCCGCCGCACAGGTCGAACTCGACACGGCCGAGCGCGGTGACACCGAGATTTCCACCCTCGCCGATGACCTTCGCGCGGACCTGGTTCGCATTGACGCGCACCGTGTCGTTGGCGCGGTCACCGACACCGGCCTCGGACTCGGCCTCGGCTTTGATGTAGGTGCCGATGCCGCCGTTGAACAACAACGCGACCGGGGCGCGCAGGATGGCGCGGATGAGCGCGGGCGGGGTCAATTCGCTGACCTGTTCGTCGATACCCAGCGCGCTGCGCATCTGGAGGGTGATCGCAACAGACTTCTGCTGCCGCGAGAAGACCCCACCGCCGGGGCTGATCAATCCGGCGTCGTAATCCTCCCAACTCGAACGCGGCAGGAGAAACAACCGCCGGCGCTCGGCGAAACTGCGCGCGGCATCGGGATCGGGGTCGATGAAGATGTGCCGGTGATCGAATGCGGCCACCAGGCGGATGTGTTCGCTCAACAGCATGCCGTTACCGAACACGTCGCCGCTCATATCGCCGACTCCGACGACGGTGAAATCCTCGCTCTGGGTGTCGACTCCCATCTCGCGGAAGTGCCGCTTCACCGACTCCCACGCGCCTTTGGCGGTGATCGCCATGGCCTTGTGGTCATAACCCACCGAACCCCCGGATGCGAACGCATCTCCCAGCCAGAACCCGCGAGCCTGCGCGACGCCGTTGGCGATGTCGGAGAAGGTGGCCGTTCCCTTGTCCGCGGCGACCACCAGATAGGCGTCGTCGGTATCCCGGCGCACCACCCGCGCCGGCGCCACCACCTGCCCGGAGGTGCGACTGATGTTGTCGGTGACGTCGAGCAGACCGGCGACGAACAGGGTGTAGCACTCGACACCGTCGGCGCGGACGTCCCCGGTCGGCTGCTTGACGACGAATCCGCCTTTCGCGCCGACCGGCACGATGACGGCGTTCTTCACCGCCTGCGCCTTCACCAGTCCGAGCACTTCGGTGCGGAAGTCTTCGCGGCGATCAGACCAGCGCAGGCCACCGCGCGCCACCTTGCCGAACCGCAGATGCACACCCTCGACGCGCGGCGAGTAGACGAAGATCTCGAACTTCGGCCTCGGCAGCGGCAGTTCATCGATCAGTTCCGGATTGAGCTTGATGGACAGCACATTTCGCGATCGCGCGGACTGCGGATCGGTGACGAAGTAGTTGGTGCGCAGGGTGGCCTCGATCATCGAGGCGAACGCGCGAAGAACGCGATCGGTGTCCAGACTCGTCAACGCGTCGATACCCGCGGTCACCGCCGCGGCCGCCGCCTTGGGGTCGCGGCCGTGCGCCGCCGAGTCAGGGTCGAAAACGGCCTCGAACAGGTCCACCAGGGCGGCTGCGGTCGAGGCGTTGTCACGCAGCACGGACTCGATGTGCGATTGACTGTAGGGGAATCCGGCCTGCCGCAAGTACTTGGCGTAGCCGCGCAACAGCGCCACCTGCTGCCAGCTCAGGCCTGCGCGCAGTACGAGTTGGTTGAAGCGGTCGATCTCGGCGTGGCCGTTCCAGATGGCGCGCAGCGCCTCGGAGAACCTGCCCGCCGTGGCGTCCCACTCCTGCGGCGTCGGTGACAGCGGCACGGAGTCCTCGGTGCGGACGGTGAACTGGTAGATCCACACGACCAGACCATCGGGCCGGGTGACGGTGAACGGGCGCTCCTCGAGCACCTCCACGCCCATGCTCTGCAGCATCGGCAGCAGCCGGCTCAGCGACGCCGAGGTGCCGCCCAGGTACCAGGTGAGGAAGGCTTCCCGGTCCCCGTCGGCGGGCTCGAGTTGCAGCCGTACCGAATCCGCGGCGAGTGATTCGATCAGCCCGATGTCGGCGATCGCCTCCTGCGGAGTGACCGCCTGCTTGAACTCGTCGGGCAACGCCTCGGCGTAGTACTCGGCCACCGCGGGATCCAGGGTGCCGGCGGTGTCGTTCACCGCGCCGAGCAGACGGTCGGCCCAGGTTCGCGCCGCCGAGGTGAGCAGCTCCTGGATTCGCAGCCGGTTGGCCTCGGAGGTGTCGATGGCGTGCGGTGCGGCCGAATCAGGAAGCCGCACGGTGAAATACACTGCCGCCCAGGGTGATTCACTGACCCGGGCGGTGTAGTCGATTCCGGCACCGCCGAACTGTTGCGTGAGGATGTCCTGCATGGCCAGCCGGACCGCGGTGGTGTAGCGATCGCGCGGCAGGTAGACCAGGCACGAGACGAAGTAGCCGAGCTGATCGGCGCGCAGGAAGAGCAGGGCGCGTCGGCGCGACCCGAGGTCGATCACCGCACTGGCCATGGCGAGCAGTTGCTGCGTGCTCAGGGTGAACAACTCCGACCGCGGGATGGTCGAGATGACGTCGAGTATCAGCTGACCTGGATGGCCGGGATCGCCGGTCGCTGTCTCCAGCGCGTCCTGCACCCGGCGGGACACCAATGGGATGTCCAGCACGTTGGCGTTGCGGGCGGACGCCGTGAACAGGCCCACGAATCGGTGCTCGGTGTCGGGTTGCTCGCGGATGACGACGATGTAGGGATAGGCGCCGTAGCGCAGGAAGCTGGGCATGGTGGCCTGGGCCAGCACCAGCAGCCCACCGTCGCCGCTGAGTTCGGGCAGCACCTCGGTGCGCAGCCGCGCCACACCGAGCCGGCTGGACTCCTGCGCACTGGCCTGCCCACCGCCGACCGTGCAGCGCTGGGCGCCCAGCAGCACGAAGTTGCCCTCGCTGAGCCAGCGCAGCAGATCGGCGACATCGGCGCGGTCCGGGCCGGCGAAGTGGGCACCGGTGTCGGCGTCCATCGCTGCGGCCAACTCCCGTAGCCGTGCGGTCAGTGCGGGTGAGTCGGCCGCCACCTGCCGGGCATCGGCCACCACCAGTGGCAGCATCCGCACGGCCTCATCCAGCGCGTGGCGGTTGACCGGCGGCACCAGCGCCACGTGAATCCACGATTCCGCCACTGTTCCCGGCGCGGGGGGACCGTCGGCGGCGGCGGCGGCCTCGAGCAGCACGCCGTCGGCGTCGCGGCGCACAGCCAGCACGGGGTGCGTCAGCGAGGCGAAGCCGAGGCCGAGCCGGTGCAGCAGCACGGTGACGGAGTCCAGCAGCGTGGTGGCCTCGTCGGTGACGATCTGCAGGGCCGGCCCCACCCCGTCGGGGTCACCGTCGGGGTACGCCGCCACGAGCGTCTCACCCGCGCGGCGACGGTGGGCCACGCGTTGGTGCGCGGCCATCACCGCCGACTCTGGCACGCCGACGACACTAGTCGCGGGTGAGTCGCCGGTGGGTCACTCGGTGCGGACGCGCCGCATCGGCTCCGAGCCGTTGGATCTTGTTTTCCTCGTAGGCGCCGAAGTTGCCCTCGAACCAGAACCACTTGGCGTCGTTGCTGGAGTCGCCCTCCCAGGCCAGGATGTGGGTGCAGGTGCGGTCCAGGAACCAGCGGTCGTGGGAGATCACCACCGCGCAGCCGGGGAACTTCTCCAGGGCGTTCTCCAGCGAACCGAGGGTCTCGACGTCGAGGTCGTTGGTGGGCTCATCGAGGAGCAGCAGGTTACCGCCCTCTTTGAGGGTCAGCGCGAGGTTGAGCCGGTTGCGTTCGCCGCCGGACAGCACCCCGGCGGGCTTCTGCTGATCGGGTCCCTTGAATCCGAACGCCGACACGTATGCCCGCGAAGGGATCTCGTTCTGGCCGACCTCGATGTAGTCCAGTCCGTCGGAGACGACCTCCCAGACATTCTTCTTCGGGTCGATCCCGCCACGGGTCTGGTCTACGTAGCTGAGTTTGACGGTGTCGCCGATACGCACGGTGCCGCTGTCCGGCTTCTCCAGTCCGACGATGGTCTTGAACAGCGTGGTCTTTCCGACACCGTTGGGCCCGATGACTCCGACGATCCCGTTGCGCGGGAGGGTGAAGGACAGGTCCTTGATGAGGATCCGGCCGTCGTAGCCCTTGTCGAGGTGTTCGACCTCGACGACCACACTGCCCAGCCGCGGGCCGGTCGGGATCTGAATCTCCTCGAAGTCGAGCTTGCGGGTCTTCTCGGCCTCGGCGGCCATCTCCTCGTAGCGCCCCAGCCGGGCCTTGTTCTTGGCCTGGCGCGCCTTGGCCCCGGAGCGCACCCAGGCCAGTTCCTCCCTCAGCCGGCGCTGCAGCTTCTGGTCCTTCTTGCCCTGGACATCCAGGCGGTCGGCCTTCTTCTCCAGATATGTCGAGTAGTTGCCCTCGTAGGGGTAGGCCCGGCCGCGGTCGAGTTCGAGGATCCACTCGGCGACGTTGTCGAGGAAGTATCGGTCGTGGGTGACCGCCAGGATGGCGCCCTTGTAATCGGCGAGGTGCTGCTCAAGCCACTGCACGCTTTCGGCGTCGAGGTGGTTGGTCGGTTCGTCGAGCAGCAACAGATCGGGCTTGGACAGCAGCAGCTTGCACAGCGCCACCCGGCGGCGCTCACCGCCGGAGAGATGGGTCACCGGCTCGTCGGGCGGCGGGCAGCGCAGCGCGTCCATCGCCTGCTCGAGCTGGGAGTCCATGTCCCAGGCGTCGGCGTGGTCAAGCTGCTCCTGCAGCCGGCCCATCTCCTCCATCAGCTCGTCGGTGTAGTCGGTCGCCATCAGTTCGGCGACCTCGTTGAACCGGTCGAGCTTGACCTTGATCTCGCCAAGGCCCTCCTCGACGTTCTCCTTGACGGTCTTCTCCTCGTTGAGCGGCGGCTCCTGCAGCAGGATGCCGACCGTGGCACCGGGCGCGAGGAAGGCGTCACCGTTGTTGGCCTGGTCCAGGCCGGCCATGATCCGCAGCACGCTCGACTTGCCGGCTCCGTTGGGCCCGACGACGCCGATCTTGGCTCCGGGCAGGAAGCTGAGCGTCACGTCATCGAGGATGACCTTGTCGCCGTGGGCCTTGCGGACCTTGTACATGGTGTAGATGAATTCCGCCACGCGCCCATCCTAGGTGGCGGTCACGCCGGGTTTGACCGGCGTGACCGCCAACCGCCTCAGGCCGACAGCACCAACCCGGCGTCCGCTCCGTCGGCCTCATCCTCGGCCGGCTCGGCCGGCTCGGCCGGCTGAGCATCCTCGGCCGGCTCGGTCGGATCCTCAGCCTGCGGGCGGGGCGGCTGCTCGATGCGGACGATGGAGCGGGCGAGGTCCGGGCCCACAGCGCTGGCGCGCATCTCCAGCGACGACCGCTTCACGCCGTCGCGGTCCTCGTACTCGCTGGTGTGCACGGTGCCGACGGCGATGATGGAAGCACCCTTGTACAGTCCGGCGCCCACGCCGGTGACGAGCTTTCCCCAGCAGTTGACGGTGATGTAAAGGGTCTGACCCGGCTCCCAGGCCCCCTCGGCGGTGCGGCGGCGGGAGTTACTGGCCATCCGGAAGCTGATCACCTCCTGGCCGGCGACGACGCGGCGGCGCAGGTCGGTGATGATCCGGCCGACAACGGTGATGGATGTCTCGAACATGGCATGCCTTTCTTGGAGCACTTGATTGCGGGTTCGCAGCCTCCAGTGGGCGCTCAGGCACCGACAGGTCAGGCCGCACGGCACGGGGTACGCGGGCAGCGTGTGGATGAAGGCGGGGCTGGGGAATACTTCAGCGGCTGGCGCGGTCGCGGCGAGCCAACTCGGCCAGCATCGCGTTGTAGGCGGCCAGGTCGGCGTCGTGGTCGCGGTCCGCGGCGCGGTCCAGCCGGGTCGCGGTGCGCCGGTCGGTGCGCTGCCACTGGATGAGCAGGGCGAGTAGCACCGCCACAAGCGGTATCTCACCGGCGGCCCACGCGATGGAGCCGCCGAGGTTCTGATCACCGAGAAGGTCTGTGTGCCAGGGCAACTGCAGAGATCGGTAGAACCGCTCGCCGAGGACTTCGGCCATACCCATCAGCACCACGCCGAAGAAGGCGTGCAGCGGGATCGAGGCGAAGACCATGCCGATCTTGCCGATCGGCGGGATCGTCCGCGGGGTGGGATCGATGCCGATCACCGCCCAGTAGAACAGGTAGCCGCTGAGCAGGAAGTGGATGTTCATCAGCACGTGCGCGGCGTGGTGGTTCACCGCGAGATCGAAGATTCCGCCGAAGTACAGGCCGTAGAAACCGGTGACGAACACCACGGTGGCCACCACCGGGTGGGTGAAGAATCGCGACCACCGGCTGTGCAGTCCGGACTGCAGCCATTCCCGCGGCCCGGGCGGGTTGTCCCTGCCGGCGGGCGGAAGTGCCCGTAGGGCCAGCGTGGTGGGGGCGCCGAGTACCAGCAGGATCGGCACGAGCATCGACAGCAGCATGTGGCCGGCCATGTGCATGCTGAACATGGCCGGCATGTAGCGACCCAGACCCGATGAGGTGGCGAACAGCAGCACCGCACAGCCCAGCAGCCACGAGGTCGTGCGGCCCGGCGGCCATGCGTCGCCCCGGCGGCGCAGCCGGACCACCGCGGCGACGTACAGTACCGCGAGAACGATTGCGGCCGTGCCGAATATGAGGTCGAAGCGCCAGTCGAAGAACACCCGGGCCAGCGTCGGCGCGCCGGCGAGGTCGTAGCCCAGTGCCACCTCCGCGGCCGATGGGTTCAGCGAGCGCGGCGGCGGGGGTGGCGTGCGGCCCAGGCCTACCGCGATGCCGAACGTCACGCCGAACACCAGCGCCTCGACCAGCGCCAGTCGCAGCAGCGGGGTGCGTGCGCTCGCGTCGGC
>JBFYOQ010000010.1:0-8156 GCA_041303735.1 Mycobacterium sp. | reverse complement strand
CACATGGGGTTGCGCCTGGCGCAGCGCGCCAACGGGGTGTCGCAGTTGCACGGCCATGTCAGTCGCGCCATGTTCGATGAACTGTGGCCGGGATTCGATGCCGCCGAGGTGCCGATCGGCTCGATCACCAACGGCGTGCACGGACCCACCTGGGCGGCACGGGAGTGGCTTGAGCTCGGCCGGGATCTCGCCGGTTCCACCGAGGCGCTGCGCGAGCCCGCCGTCTGGCAGCGGCTGCACGAGGTCGACCCGGGTCATATCTGGTGGATCCGTTCGCAGCTGAGGGCCAAGCTGGTCGAGGATGTCCGCCGGCGATTGCGGCACTCCTGGCTGGAACGCGGCGCCATTGAAGCCGAAATCGGCTGGATCTCAGAAGCTTTCGACCCCGGTGTGCTGACCATCGGTTTCGCCCGGCGGGTTCCGACCTATAAGCGGTTGACGCTGATGCTGCGCGATCCCGACCGGCTCGAGGCCCTGCTGCTCGACGAGCACCGGCCCATCCAGCTGATCGTGGCCGGCAAGTCACACCCGGCTGACGACGCGGGCAAGGCACTCATTCAGCAGGTGGTCCGGTTCGCCGACCGTCCGGAGGTTCGGCACCGTATCGCGTTCCTGCCCGACTACGACATGTCGATGGCCCGGTTGCTGTACTGGGGCTGCGACGTGTGGCTCAACAATCCGCTGCGGCCACTGGAGGCCTGCGGCACATCCGGGATGAAGAGTGCGCTCAACGGCGGGCTGAACCTGTCCATCCGCGACGGGTGGTGGGACGAGTGGTTCGACGGCGAGAACGGTTGGGAGATACCGACCGCGGACGGCGTGGTCGACGAGGAACGCCGCGACGACCTGGAGGCAGGAGCCCTCTACGACCTGTTGGCGCAGTCGGTGGCCCCGAAGTTCTACGACCGCGACCCCGGCGGCGTTCCGGCTCGATGGGTCGAGATGGTGCGCCACACGCTGGAGACACTGGGGCCCAAGGTGCTGGCGTCGCGCATGGTGCGTGACTACACCGAGCAGTACTACGCACCGGCCGCCGCGGCGCGCCGCCAGGCGGTCGCCGAGGTCGACGGAGCCACGTTCGGCCAGGCGCGCGAGTTGGCCGTCTACCGGCAGCGGGTTGCGCAGGCGTGGCCGCATGTCGTCGTCACCGACGTCGACAGCACCGGACTGCCCGACATCCCGCTGCTGGGCTCGCCGCTCACCCTGACCGCCACGGTGGCGCTGGCCGGCCTTCGCCCTGATGAGGTGACGGTGCAGGCGGTGCTCGGCCGGGTGGATGAGGGTGACCTGCTGCAACAGCCCGCCTACGTGGACATGGCGCACGTGGGGTCGGGGGAGGGCGGCACGGAGATCTTCTCGGCCACCACCCCGCTGCCGATGGCGGGTCCGCTGGGGTACACCGTGCGGGTGCTTCCGCACCACCGGTTGCTGGCCACCGACGCCGAACTGGGCCTGGTCCGTTTGGCCTGACGGGGGAGTTTGCAAGTCCCCCGCGGTCTCACTGTAGGTTCGGTGGGAATTCCCAGGCGAGTAGTGAGGCAGTGATGGTGCGTGGTGCGGGCGCCGTGGCGGCCTGGTTGGCGGCCGCGGTTCTGATCGCGACGGCAGCCCCCGCGGGAGCCGAGCCCGAGCCGCCGGCCCCCGACATTCAGCCCGTCGCCGTCACCGATCCCGGCGCGCCGCCCGCGGAGGCGTTGCCCCCGGTGGACGACGGGAAAGTGGCGTCCGCCCCACCGCAGAGCACCGACACGCCGGACGGTTGGACGCTGACGGTCTCGTCCAGGGATGAATCACAGCGACCTGTTGCGCCGCTGACCACCGCGATCTCCACCCGCGAGTACGCCGTAGGTGGTGTCTTCAACGGGTCGCTCTCCGGCGGCGACGGTGAGTCTCCCGGGGGTGTCTTCGAAGTCGGCTATCAGATCGGCTGCGGCATCGACATGAGCACCTCCAACGGTGTGGCGATCACCGGGACCGCAGGAGTCAGCCCGTCGATCCAGTTCCTCGGGATCGAAGCATCGGATTTCCCGATCGATGGCTTCCTGCCGGGTGTCGGTGCGAACTTCGGCGGCGGTCTGACCGTCGGCCTCAAACCCGGCATCATCAACGTCATCCCGGTGACCAAAAAGCTCTACAAGGGATCCTCACCGTGGGTGTCGATCAGCAACTTTCGGGTCAAGATCGACGGCTGCGTCGGTGAGTCGTTCATCCGCTCGTATGCGATTCTGACCAAGTCCAACAGCGAGAGTGACGCGGTGCTGTCCTGGTACGGGAACACCAAGGCGGTTTAGGGGAACCGCTTGTAGCAGAGTTCCGCGTCGCCGAGTACGCCGACTCGAAACGCGTCGATGCGGGAGAATCCGGCGGGCACCGATTCGCCGTTGACGTCCCCGGCCACCAGTCCGTTGGTCAGCAGGCCCGCAACCGCCTCGTCGATGTCTCCGGCGGTGAGTGCGACGGTGTTGCCGTCCGGAGTGCTGATCGGCGTCGACATCTTGGTGGTGGCCACCCCGGTCAGGCACGCGGTGCGCAGACCGGCTTCGGCGTCGTCGAGCACCACGCCGCCGCGTTGGGCCTGCAGGGCCATCATGTAGCGCGACACCAGTGCCGAGTAGGCGGTGTTATCGCCCTGCAGCACCAGACCGTCCTCGCCCTCAACCGGCGCTCCCAGTTCCTGAAGTCTCGGCAGATCGACGGTGATGGTGTTGCTGGCCGGGCAGAACGACACCGGCTCACTGGGCCGCGCGTCGGGGCACGCTGAGGCCGCCGCGGCGTCAAAGCTCAACTGCGGCGGGCTCTTCGGGGTGAAGATGATGGTGAGTGCGTCGACGATCGAGCGCACCGAGGCCTCGGTGACCGGCAGTTCGCCGGTCTGGTCTGACGGCAACTCCACCGGCAGTTCGCCGCGGCGCTGCTTGATCTCGGAGATGGTGATCGCCTTACACGCCTGCGCACCGTCGGTGAAGCCGAACTGGAACGCCGAGATCCGCTCGAACGCCGAGCCGTGCTCGTCATCACCGCCGTAGTAGTCGTTCTGGACCAGTACCGGATCGCGGAAGGAGATCATCGCGGCGAGCAGATTGTTGAGCCCCTCGCCGGTGCTCAAGGTGAATCGGGGCGATTTGCCCTCGGCGACCCACCGCAGGTACACCCCCGCCAGGCAATCCGCCTGCTGCTCGGCGACCAGTGTCGGCACACCTCTGGGGTTGAGCGTGGCCATCTGCGCGATGGCATGGCCGTACTCGTGGGCGAGCACCATGGTGATGGCCATGTCGCCGTGGGCCCGGCGCAGCGCGGGCAGCAGAACCGTGCGGTCCCAGCCGATGGAGTTGTCCTGTTCGCAGTAGCCGGCGTTGACCAGGCCCTCGGTGGTCTCGCCGCAGAAGGTGCCATCGGGGGCGTCGGAGTCCCAGGAGATCAGCGCGGTGATCGGCTCCAGTTCGGCGTCGAAGGCGTCCGGGTAGGCGAATTTCCAGAATTCCTCCAGATCGCTGACCGATTGGCCGGCCAGCACGTCGACCTCGCTGCCGTCGGTGCCGGTGACCTCGCGGGACTCCGCCTTGGCGTCGGGACGCAGGCCGGTCGGGCCGTCGACCGCCTCCAGCCCGCCGACCTTGAACGGGTCGGAGAACACCGAGACCGGGGTGCCCGCCACGGGTGCGGCGCAGCCGGCCAGCAGTGCGGCCGCCGCGGCCGCGGTGACAGCGGACCGGCTCATGCCACGGTTAAACGGGCGGGGTGGGCGCATGCGACCACAATAGGAGCCGCCGCGCCGATCCCGCCCGTTCAGCCGGTGGCGGGCGTGTGCAGGCGCTCCAGCGCGGCCCGGACGAGGTCGGGGTCGGTGGTGGTCCAGAACGGCGGCAGCGACGCCCGCAGGTAGGGCCCGTACCGGGCGGTGGCCATTCGCGAGTCGAGGATCGCGACCACGCCGCGATCGTCGGTGCTGCGCAGCAGCCGGCCCGCGCCCTGGGCCAGCAGCAGAGCGGCGTGACCGGCGGCCACCGTCATGAACCCGTTGCCGCCGCGGGCGGCCACGGCCCGCTGGCGGGCGGTCAGCAGCGGATCGTCGGGGCGGGGGAACGGGATCCGGTCGATGATCACCAGCGATAGAGACGGTCCCGGTACGTCGACGCCCTGCCACAGCGACAGCGTCCCGAACAGCGAGGTGTGCGGATCGGCGGCGAACTGCTCCACCAGGGCGGCGGTGCTGTCGTCGCCCTGGCACAGCACGGGTGTGTCCAGCCGCGTGCGCATGGCTTCGGCCGCCGCCTTCGCCGCGCGCATCGAGGAGAACAGTCCCAGGGTGCGCCCGCCGCAGGCTCCCACCAGGGCGGCGATCTCGTCGAGTTGCTCGGCCGCACCGGCGCCATCGCGCCCGGGTGGCGGCAGATGCGCGGCGATGTAGAGGATCCCGGCCCGGGTGTAGTCGAACGGGGAGCCGGCGTCCAGCCCGCACCAACGGGCTTCGGTCGCTCCGCCGGACAGCCCCCAGGCCTGCGCCATCACCTCGAAGGATCCGCCGACGGTGAGGGTGGCCGAGGTCAGCACGGTGGTGGCCGCGCCGAACAGCCGCTCGCGCAGCAGCGCCGACACCGACAGCGGCGCCACCCGCAGGACGGGTCGCGTCACGCCGCGGTGTTCCTCGTGGTCGAGCCAGACGACGTCGGTGCGGTCGGCCAGTGCGGGCCCGAACGAATCCAGCACCCGCGCGGCGGTGTCGGCCACGTCGGTGAGCGCGGCGATCGCCTCGGCGCGCGCGGCGGCGGCTTTGGGGTCCGATGGCGCCGGATCGATGGCGCCGCGTGCCCGGGAGGCCGCGTCGCGCAGCGCGGTGAGATAGGTGGCCAGTGCGTCGTCGAGGTGGACCATCGGGCCGGGCTCGGCGTCGTGGATGGCCGAGGAGAAGGTGGCGACCGCGGCATCGAGGCGTTCGACGAGTTCGGGGCTGACCAGCCGGCCGACCCGGCGCACCGCCACCCCGAGGGTGGCGGGCGTGAGCTCCCCGGTGGCCACCCCGGTCACCCGGTCGACCAGTTCGTGGGCCTCGTCGACCACCAGCAGGTTGTGCTCGGGCAGCACCGTCGCGTCGGCGATCGCGTCGATGGCCAGTAGCGCGTGGTTGGTGACCACGATGTCGGCCTGCCCGGCCTGCGCGCGCGCCTTCTCGGCGAAGCAGTCCGCGCCGCTGGGGCAGCGCGCCATGCCGAGGCATTCCCGCGCCGAGACGCTGACCTGTGACCAGGCCCGCTCGGTCACACCGGGCCGCAGATCGTCGCGGTCGCCGGTGTCGGTGTCCGATGACCATTCGGTGAGCCGTCGCACCTCCCGGCCGAGCGCGCTCGTCGGTGTGAAGAGTTCTTCCTGTCCGGCCTCCTCGCCCGGGTCGGCGCCGTTGTGGATCTTGTTGAGGCACAGATAATTCCGCCGGCCCTTGAGCAGCGCGAAGGTCGGCCGGCGCGGCAGGACGCCGTCGAGTGCGTCGGCCAGCCGCGGCAGATCGCGGTCGACCAGTTGGCGTTGCAGGGCGATGGTGGCGGTGGACACCACCACGGGGGAGTCGTCGGTGACCGCCCGGGCCATCGCCGGAATCAGGTAGGCCAGCGATTTACCGGTACCGGTGCCCGCCTGGACCGCGAGGTGTTCGCCGGTGTCGAAGGCCCGCGCCACCGCCTCGGCCATCTGACGTTGTCCGGGTCGGTGGGTGCCGCCGAGTGCGTCCACGGCCGCCGCCAGCAGATCGCCGACCGCCGGTTTCTCCGCGGCGCTCACCGGGCGCTCACCTGCCGGGTGGGGATCGCCGGTTCACCGTGCGAGAGTGCCAGACCCTCCCACGGCAGGCTTTCCAATCCGCGGGCCAGCAGATCACGCGCGGCGGGCAGGTCGGCGGGGCAGAGCTGCTCGCCGGACCGGACCAGGTCGACGGTCACCGTCCGGGCCGGCTCGGTTGTCTGCGGTGCGGCGCCGACCGGGTGGACCACCTCCTCGACGACGGTGCCCGACGGCTTGGCAAGCCGCGTCGCCGCCTTGCGGCCGCCGTGGGATTGCTTGCGGGTGCTGCGTTTGCGGACCGGCACGCCGTCCACCTCGACCAGTTTGTACACCATCTCCGCGGTGGGCGCGCCGGAGCCGGTGACCACCGACGTGCCCACCCCATAGGTGTCGACCGGTTCGGCACGCAATGCGGCGATGGCGTACTCGTCGAGGTCGCCGGACACCACGATCCGGGTGCCGGTGGCGCCGAGGGAGTCGAGCTGTTCGCGTACCTGGCGGACCAGCACGCCGAGTTCACCGGAGTCGATCCGCACCGCGCCCAGACCCGGGCCCGCGACCGCGATGGCGTTGGCCACCCCGGCGTGCACGTCGTAGGTGTCGACCAGCAGCGTGGTGTCCACGCCCAGTGCCCGCACCTGCGCGCGGAACGCGGCCTGTTCGTCGGGACCCCGGCTGTCGGTGTGCAGCATGGTGAAGGCGTGCGCCGAGGTACCCAGCGCGGGGATCCCGTACCGGCGCGCAGCTTCCAGGTTCGACGTTCCGGTGAAGCCCGCGATGTAGGCGGCGCGCGCCGCCGCGACGGCGGCCTCTTCGTGGGTGCGACGCGAGCCCATCTCGATCAGCGGCCGCCCGTGCGCGGCGCTGACCATCCGGGCCGCCGCGGAGGCCACCGCGCAGTCGTGGTTGAGGATCGACAGCGTCAGCGTCTCCAGCAGGACGCACTCGGCGAAAGTGCCGGTGACCGACAGCACCGGCGAACCCGGGAAGTACAGCTCACCTTCGGCGTAGCCGTCGATGTCGCCGCGGAAACGGAAGCCGCTCAGGTACTCACACGTCGCGGTGTCGAGGAACGGCGCCACCGAGGCGAGTGCGACATCGTCGAAGACAAGATCAGCCAGCGCCTCCAGCAATCTGGCGGTGCCGGCTACCACCCCGTAACGGCGGCCGTCGGGCAACCGCCGGGCGAAAACCTCGAACGTGGTCCGCCGGTGCGCGGTTCCGTCTGCCAGTGCGGCCGCCAACATGGTCAGTTCGTACTTGTCGGTCAGCAGCGCCGCACAGCTCACACGCCCAACCGTAATGGCTATCCTTATGCCCATGGGCGCGCCAGCAGCACCGACCCGTCCGGGGACCAGCGCAGTCAGGGAGAGCGAGCACAGCGAAGCCACCGATGCGCCGTGGGTCACCATCGTCTGGGACGATCCGGTCAACCTGATGAACTACGTGACGTATGTCCTGCAGAAGTTGTTCGGCTACAGCGAGCCGCACGCCACCACACTGATGCTGCAGGTCCACAACGAGGGCAAGGCGGTGGTCTCCGCGGGTAGCCGGGAGGCCATGGAGGTCGACGTCGCCAAACTTCATGCCGCGGGCCTGTGGGCCACGATGGCGCAGGACCGCTGAGCGCGGTGCGCGCATGGAAGCGGGTTAAAGGCCCGCGGGGTGTCCGATTCATCTCCGAGTTGGAGCCGGAGGAGTGCGCGGTCTTGCGGAACATGGCGACCTCGATCCGGGAGATGCTCGATGATCGGCAGTCCGAGGCGCCCGCGGACCCACTGGAGCAGATCACCGGCATCCGCACCGGCAACGCCAGCGCGCCGGAGAACGCAACGATGCAGCGACTGCTGCCCGACTTCGTTCGCGAGGACTCCGGCGCACCCCCGGGTTCCGACAGCGCCCTGCGGAGCATGCATGAGCCGGAGATCATCGACGCTAAAATTGCTGCTGCACAACGTGTTCTGGACACAATTCCGACTGGTGGGGGTGTGGTGGAACTCGGCGAAGACGACGCAGAAGCGTGGATTGCCGCGTTGAACGATATGCGTCTTGCGCTGGGAACCTTGCTGGACATCGGGCCGGACACCCCGGAGATTTTTCCCGCGGGCGATCCCAGGGCCCCCCACCTTGGCGTCTACCAGTGGTTGACCGCACTGCAGGAGTACCTGGTGCTGGGCTTGATGGGTAAGCCACTGAGGTGAGCGGGTCGATCACCGACGTCACCGGCATTACCGTCGGGCACCACCATCGCTGTGACGCCGATGCGACGGTGGGCGATCCCGACGCAGCCCCCGGTGCCGGCTGGGCCTGCGGGACCACCGTCGTGCTCGCCCCGCCGGGCACCGTCGGTTCGGTCGACGTCCGCGGTGGGGCGCCGGGCACCC
>JBFYOQ010000009.1:0-9612 GCA_041303735.1 Mycobacterium sp. | reverse complement strand
GGATCGACCCGCAGAGTCTCTCCCTCGCTGACACGGCCGCCCTTGAGCACCGTGCCGTACACCCCCAGGCACCGACGGGCGTGGGCGGCGATGGTGCGGGTGACGGCGGGATCGCGGTCCAAGCCGGGTTGCGGGTGGGTCGGCATTACACACCGGATGGTGGGAATCAGCGGCGCGAAGTCGGCCTCGGCGGCGTGCAGAACCCCTCCGCACCAGTTCAATTCGGGCTGATCGGTCCGCGCGGGGGAGTCGATGAGGATCGTCGGCCGGAATCGGCGGACATCGAACTCCGAGTCCGGCGCCAGCGCGGCCATCGCCTGAAGCGACTGCACGGTGAGCAGGTGCACCGGGTAGGCATCGACATAGCTACCCAGCGGGGTGGTGTACCGGGTGATCTCGGCGAGCTTGCGCACCGGGAACACGGACAGGTCCGGCAGCGGCTCATCGGGGCCGAGTCCGAAGATCGTGCGCAGATCACTCTGCGTCGCCGGCGGCGCGCGATAGTCGTCGCGATCGTCGACGGCGGGCAGCGGCCGCAGTTCCACGTCACGGTCCAGGTATTCGGACAGTGCGTGATGGATCGAGGGGTCGGCACTGGAGCACTCGCCGCCGTCGGGGAACCCGATGATCACTTCAGGGGCGTGTCCCGGGCCGGCGTCGGTCCCGGGCGGTTGCGCGTAGCGGGCCGTGCAGAACATCAGCCCGGGTAGTCGCTTGGCGCTGGTCGTGGCATTGAGTTCCACGTCGCGCACCGCCCAGGTGCGGTCGGCGTGAAGCCCCAGGTCCGAAAAGGTGGCGCTATCCAGGCGTTCACCGGCCATCGACTTGACGGGGTAGCGCCAGATCGACACTATGCGGCCGGCTTCGATCATTCCCAGAGCCTACGACCCGGCAAGCCCTCCACCACAGCGCCCGAGACTCCCGGCCCAGGCCGGCGGAGCACTCGCCCGGTTTGGCCCACACGGATGCCGGTGGGACGATGGAGCCGCACTGTTTCAGCACCGAAAGGCACCGGTCCAGCGATGTACGACCAATCCACCGTTAACGGTTCGGAAGCCGAGACCCACGAGCCCGGCTACCGGATCGACCCGGTACTGGCGCGCAGCTGGCTGCTGGTCAACGGCGCCCAGTTCGACAAGTTCGCCCCGGCCGCCCGATCGAAAGCCGACATCGTGGTCCTCGACATCGAGGATGCGGTCGCCCCAGGCGGCAAGGCCGCCGCGCGCGACAACGTCAAGCGCTGGCTCGACAACGGCACCGGCGACTGGGTGCGGATCAACGGTTTCGGCACCCAGTTCTGGGCCGACGACCTCGCAATGCTGTCCACCACGCAAGTAGGCGGGGTGATGCTGGCGATGGTGGAGTCGGTCGACCACGTCACCGAGACTGCCCGACTGCTGCCGGGAGTGCCGATCGTCGCCCTGGTCGAAACGGCACGCGGGCTGGAGCGCATCACCGAGATCGCCGCCACCAAGGGTGCGTTCCGATTGGCCTTCGGTATCGGCGACTTCCGGCGCGACACCGGCTTCGGGGAGAACGCGACCACACTTGCCTATACCCGATCGCGGTTCACCATCGCCGCCAAGGCCGCACACCTGCCAGGCGCCATCGACGGCCCGACCGTGGGATCCAGCGCACTGAAGCTCAGCGAAGCCACGGCGGTCTCTGCCGAGTTCGGCATGACCGGCAAGATCTGCCTGACCCCTGATCAGTGCGGGACGGTCAACGAGGGGCTCTCACCGTCGCAGGACGAGATCACCTGGGCCCAGGAATTCCTCGCCGAGTTCGAAAGCGACGGCGGCGAGATCCGCAACGGATCCGACGTTCCTCGCCTGGCTCGCGCCAACAAGATCCTTGAACTGGCACGCGCGTACGGAATCGAGTTGTCGGAGTTCGACGATCATGCCGTGCATGTACCGGCGCCGAGCGACACCTACCACTACTGACACCGACCTAGCCGCCGGCGGAGATCAGATCGGCCGCCTTCTCGCCGATGACAACCACAGGTGCGTGGGTGTGACCTCGGACGATGGCAGGCATCACCGACGCGTCGGCCACCCGCAGCCCGTGCACTCCACGCACCCGCAACTGCGGGTCGACGACGCTGAGGTCGTCGCGGCCCATCCGGCAGGTTCCGACCGGGTGGTACAGGGTGTGCGCACAGGTGTCGATGGCACGCTCCAGGGTCTCGTCGTCGAGAGTGGTGGCGTTGAACGGACGGGCGATGCCGCCGATCACATCCTTGAGCGCGGGGGAGTGGGCGATGCGCACCGTCGCCCTCAGACCGGCCATGATCGCCGCCCGGTCGACCCCGTCAGGGTCGGTGAGGTAGCGGGGGTCGATGATCGGTTTGGTACCGGGATCGGCTGAGCGCAGCGTCACGGTGCCGGTGCTGAGCGGTTTGAGCAGCACCGGGCCGGTGGCGATCGCGTGGCGGCCGTAGTCCTCACCGATGCCCTCCTCGAAGAACGGTGCCGGCGCCCAGATCAGCTCCAGGTCAGGCAGATCCAACTCCGGGCGGCTGCGCACGAACCCGTACGCCTCACCGACATTGGAGGTCAGCATTCCGCGCCGGCGGAGAAGATAGTTCGCCAGTTGCAGGGGTTTCTCCGCCGCCCACAGGCTGTCGTCGGGGACGTCGAAACCCAGTGGGGTGATCAGGTGGTCGAGCATGTTGCGCCCGACCTCGGGTGAGTCGGCGAGAACGTCGATCCCGAGATCGCGCAGTTCCGCGGGCTCGCCGATACCGGAGAGCATCAGCAGTTGCGGAGTGTTGACCGCCCCGGCGCACAGCACCACTTCGCGGCCGGCGCGCACCGTCTGACGCCGGCCGTCGGCGCCGTCGAACTCCACGCCCACCGCCCGGGTGCCCTCGAAGATCACCCGGCGCACCTGGGCCTCGGTCACCAGGGTCAGGTTCTTTCGGTAGAGCACCGGCTTGAGATAGGCGTCGGCGCAACTCCACCGCGCGCCGCGGCGCTGGGTGACCGCGGTCTCGCAGAATCCGTCGAGCACCGGCCGATCCGGGGAGGTCAACCGGTAGCCGGCCTGCTCGGCGGCCCGCAACCAGGCCGATGTCGACGAGCGCGGGCTGCGCTGCGGGGAGATCACCAGCGACCCGTTCTCGACCTTGTCGAAGTAGGGCCGCAGGTGCGCGTAGTCCCACTGCTCACCGGCCTGCTCGGCCCACTCGTCGTAGTCCTCGGGGAAGCCGGGAACCCACATCATGGCGTTCATCGAGGATGACCCGCCGAGCACTTTGCCTCGCGGCCAATAGATTTCGCGTCCGCCGACTTCCTTCTGCGGCTCGGTCTGGTAGTTCCAGTCCAGCGGGCTGCGGAACAGCTTGGAGAAGGCGGCCGGGATGTGGACGAACTTCTCGGTGTCCATCGGCCCGGCCTCGAGCACCACCACCTGCACGCCGGGATCGGCGCTGAGCCGGTTGGCGACTACCGATCCGGCCGAACCGGTCCCGACGACGACGTAATCAGCGTGCATCCGCGCAGTATAGGAACCTTCCTCAGGCGGTGAGGCGGATGGGCAGCCGCTTGAGGGAATTATTCAGATTGGACCGGATGCGGACCGGCTCGCCGATGAGCTCGATACCGGAGAAGGTCTCCAGCAACTCGGAGAAGAACACCCGGCCCTCGAGCCGGGCCAGATGCGCGCCGAGGCAGAAGTGCGTACCCATCCCGAAGGTCAGGTGCGGATTCGGGGCGCGGCGGATGTCGAAGCGCTGCGGATCGGCGAACACATCCCCGTCCCGGTTGGCCGAGGTGTAGTACATGGCGACCTTGTCACCGGCTTTGATCGCGGTTCCGGAGATCTCGGTGTCCACGACGGCCGTGCGCCGGAAATAGTGCAGCGGATTGTCGTAGCGCAGGATCTCCTCGACCGCACGCGGCAGCAGCGCCGGATCGGCCCGCAGCGCTGCCAGTTGGTCGGGGTGGCGCAGCAGCGTGGCCAGCCCGGAGGACAACATCCCCTTGGTGGTGTCGTTACCGGCGGTGACGAGTTGGACGAAGAACCCGCCGAATTCCAGATCGCTCATGGGTTCCCCGCCGAACCGGGCATTCAGGATGGCACTTGTCAGGTCATCTCCCAGCTCGCGTCGCCGCCGGGTCGCCGCGAGTTCCATGGCGTAGACAGCCATCTCATTGCCGCCGGTGCTGTTCTCACCCTCGGGATCGCCGAGGTCGGGGTCCTGGCTTGAGGTGTTGCGCTCGGCCAGTTTGCGCAAGTACTCCCAATCCTGCTCCGGCAGCCCGAAGAGCTCCCCGATGATCCGGACGGGCAGTTGCGCGGCGAGGTCGGCGACGAACTCCACATCGCCGGCCTCACGTGCGCGGTCCATGACGCCCCGGCACAGATCGCGCACCCGCTGCTCAAGGGCGGCGATGATGCGGGGACGGAAGTGGACGGCCAGCGGAGCGCGGTGGCTGGTGTGCCGGGGCGGGTCCATCGCGAGCAACATGTTGCGCACCCGGTCGAGTGTGTCCGGCGGCATGTCCTCGATCGTGATGCCGCCCAGGCTTGCCGAGAAGATCTCCGGATTGCGGGCGACGTGGACGACATCGGCGTGGCGCAGCACCGCCCAGAACCCGGGTTCGCCGGCCATGGGCTGCCAGTGCACCGGGTCGGCCCGGCGCAGCTCGGTCAAGGCGTCATGCGGGACACCGCCGGCGAAGGTGTCCGGGTCGGCGAGGTCCACGGATTCGACCGAGCCCCGCGGACCGGACAACGTGCTGGTCATCCTCAGGCGGTCAGCACGTTGGGGGCGGGCAGGCCGGCCTGCTCGCAGAGCATCCGGTAGACGGCCAGCGTGCTGGCGCCGTCGGAGACGCTCTCCACCTCGCCGTCGTCATCGAGGTTGAGGTTGGCGCCGTACATCTGGAACCACACATGGGTGTCGTCCTCGACGACCTGCAGCGTGTGAATCGAGCCCGCCGGCTCGTAGAGGAAGGATCCGGCGCGGTTGACGTAGCTGTACTCCTTGTACCTCCACGCACCCGAGGTCGTGTAGCAGTAGACCGGGCCGGTGTGCTTGTGGCGCTGCACCTCGTAGCCGGCTGCGAAGACGTTCTCGATCACCCACAGGCCCTCGGCCTCCTTGACCATGATGACCTTGAGTTTGGAGCCGTCGCCGATGTCCACGAAGGGGAGTTCGTCGGCGCCGATGTGGACCGCTCCGGGAATATCGACCATCGTCATCGACTGCTGCCTTTCGTCCGGGGGAGCCGGCCTTTCCAACGAACGCCGACTGACGATTTGTATAACATGTAATCTAGTGCGTGTCTAGGGTTCGCGGCGGATGGCGCACGGGATGGTTAACAATGGGCAGCCATGCGTGGCGTGCGTTCCATCGACGGCAAGGCGGCGGTCCTCGACCTCGACGATCCGACGTCGGACTGGCCGGTGCTCGAGGTCGCCTCGACCAGCATCTGCGGCAGCGATCTGACCCTGCTGGGGTGGAACCTGCCGGTCACCCTGGGCCACGAGATCGCCGGCACGCTCGACGGGCGCGCGTACTGCGTGGAACCCACGGTGCGCTGCGGGCAGTGCGACCAGTGCCTCCTGGGCGCCCCGCAGCGCTGCCGGGGCGAGACGCCGCACGGGATCATCGGGGTGGCGTTCGACGGGGGACTGGCCGAGCGGGTGGCGGTGCCGCCGCAGTGCCTGGTGGCGTTGCCCGACGGCCTCGATGTCCGGGACGCCTCACTGGTCGAGCCGTTGGCGGTGAGCTGGCACGCACTGCGCAAGGTCGCTGCCGCGCCCGGTGAGCGGGTGCTGGTGGTGGGCGGTGGCAGCGTCGGGCTGCTGGCGGTGGCGGCAGCCGCGGCGATGGGCCTCGAGGTGGATCTGGAGGCCCGCCACGATCACCAGCGAGCCGCGGGGGAGCGCCTCGGTGCCGGCGTGCCGCGCGGCCAGTACGACATCACCGTGGAGGCGGCCGGTACCGACACCGCCCTGGCCACCTGCGTGCGCAAGGCGGCCCCGGGAGGCCGTATCGCCCTGGTGGGCATGGCAGCCGACGACCGCCGAGTGCCGTCGATCCCGTTCGTCATGAACGAGCTGTCGATGGTCGGCTGCAACTGCTACGACAACGGCGCCGGCGGCCACGAGTTCGCGCAGTCCGCGGCGGTACTGGCGGACAATCCGCAGATCGCGCAGACGGTGATCACCCACCGGTTCGCACTCGACGACGCGGCCGAGGCGTTCCGGGTGGCCGGCGACCGGGCCGGCGGCGCGATCAAGGTGGTGCTGGAGCCGGTGCGGTAGATCTAGTGCGCCCCGCTCAGCGCCAGCTGATCCTCGGCGTGGAACTTCTCCTCCAGCGCCTCCGGCGAGGCGTCGCGATCGATCAGCCGGATGTCGGCGCCGCGGGCGCTCTCGATCGCGCCGAGGCGCCGGGTGAGTTTGTCGGCCGCATAGGCCGACAGTTCGACGGGGTCGATGCCGAACGGGGGATTGTCGCCCCACTCGCGGGTGCCGTCGTTCACCGTGGCGAGCGCCAGTGGCATCAGCTCGGCCATCCGGTCGGTGACCACCTGCCACATGGCGTCGTCGACAGCGACGTGGCGTCGGCACGTGAAGGTACCCCACGCCATGTGGCGGCGCTCGTCGTCACCGATGTGCTTGATGATCTTGTACATGCCGGGCAGGATTCCGCGACTGCTGCAGACCTTGCCCCAGCCGTAGTAACCGGTCAGCGCCAGACACCCCTCGACGACGTGGTTGTAGGTCACCGAAGCGCGGATCTGATTGGCCGGCCCGGAGTCGCGCTCGAGGGCGTAAAGACTGTCGGGCAGTTCGCGGGTGAAGATCTGGGTGTAGGGCTCATTGGACTCGGTGTACTCGTGCAGATCCTCGGTGATGCCCACCGCGTCGAACCACATCCGGAAGGCCAGCGCATGCTTGGCCTCCTCGTAGACGAACTGGGTCAGGTACATCTCGTCGGCGAAACGGCCCTCGGCGGCCATCGCGGCGACGAACGGTTGCATGTCCTGGGTCACCGACTCCTCGCCGGCGAGGAACTGGGCGGCCAGCATTGTGGTGTAGCGGCGCTCATCGTCGGTCATCGCCGCGAAGTCGCGGGCGTCCTGAGTCAGGTCGATATCCGCCGGGTTCCAGTGCCGGGCGTTGCCCTTGAGAAACAGCTTCATCGGGAAGGACTCCGAACTGAGCCCGCCGGCGCCGAGGGTGGCGTATCCGGTGCGCTTGCCGTGTTCGATCGTTCGCGTCATTCTCAGGCTCCTCGAGCGGTCGCAGTTACAGGCTGATCGGTGTTTACCCACCGCCGCGTCTACCCACCGCAGCGTCTACCCACCACTTTAGAGCGGTATTCGGCGTTCACGATCACTGTCGAGGAACTAACGTCGAGACCGCCCATGACAGCACCGCCGCATCTGAGTCTGGCCGGCCAGCCGGTCAGCCGCCGCCGGCTTCGCCGGCTGAGCCGCGAGTTCGCCGCGGTGGGTATCCGCGTGCCACCGGCTCGGATGGCGCAGATCGCCGCCGGGCACCCCGCCACCGCCGAAGAGTTGGTGGACGTGGCCTTCGCCGACGCCGCGACACACATCCGTCACGAGCAGACCAAGGCCAAACGGGTCCGGGCCAAGCGGCGCTGCGTTCACTCCGCGATCGTGGTGGGCGCGACCGTCCTCGCGCTCATCGTGGTGGTGTGTCTGGGCCTGGGATTCTTCCTGATGGCCGGGCACGTCCACCCGTTCTGACCGGCCCGTTCTCAGCCGGCCTACTTCGGCAGGTGTTCGTCGGCGACGGCGAGTGCGGCGTCGAGGATGGCCAGCCCCTCGGCGGCCTCGGCGTCGGTGATGTTGCACGGCGGGCAGACGTGGACGCGGTTGAAGTTGGCGAACGGCAGCAGCCCGCCGGACTTGCATGCCGCGATGACGGCGTTCATCGCCGGACTGGATCCGCCGTAGGGGGCCAGCGGTTCGCGGGTCGCGCGGTCGGCGACCATCTCGATGGCCCAGAACACGCCCAGGCCGCGCACCTCACCGACACAGGGGTGCCGCGCGGCCAGATCCCGCAGGCCCGGCCCCAGCACCGTCTCACCGATGCGCGCGGCGTTGGCCACCATGCCCTCGTCCTCCATCGCGTTGATGGTCGCCACCGCTGCCGCGCAGGCCAGCGGATGACCGGAATAGGTCAGCCCGCCGGGGTAGGCGCGCTCGGCGAAGCTGGCGTAGATGGCGTCGTTGATCGCCACCCCGCCCAGGGGCACGTAGCCCGACGTCACGCCCTTGGCGAAGGTGATCAGGTCGGGCACGACGTCGAAATTGTCGATGGCGAACCATTTTCCGGTGCGTCCGAAGCCGGCCATCACCTCGTCGGCGATGAACACGATGCCGTGGCGGTCGCAGATCTCCCGCACCCCGGCCATGTACCCGGGCGGGGGCACCATGATTCCCGCGGTTCCCGGCACCGACTCCAGGATGATCGCGGCGATCGTCGCCGGGCCCTCGTGGGCGATGAGGCGCTCGAGGTAGTCCAGCGCCCGCTGCGATTCCTGCTCCTCGGTTTCGGAGTAGAACGACGAGCGGTACAGGAACGGTCCGTTGAAGTGGACGACGCCGGCGCTGCCGTAGTCGTTCGGGTAGCGGCGGGGGTCGCCGGTGAGGTTGATGGCGGTGTCTGTGCCGCCGTGATACGAGCGGTAGCGCGCAAGCACCTTGCGCCGGCCGGTGTGCAGCCGGGCCATCCGGACGGCGTGCTCGACGGCGTCGGCGCCGGCATTGGTGAAGAAGACATGGTTGAGGTCACCGGGGGTGCGCTGCGCGATCAGGCGGGCGGCTTCTGAGCGGGCGGCGTTGACGTGTTGCGGCGCGATGGTGCACAACTTCGCGGCCTGCTCGGTGATGGCGGCGACGACTTTCGGATGCTGGTGGCCGATGTTGGTGAAGACCAGTTGTCCGGAGAAGTCCAGCAATCGATTGCCGTCGCCGTCCCAGACGTAGGAGCCCTGCGCGGCCACGATGGTCATCGGCGTGATCTGCGCCTGGGCCGACCACGAATGAAACACGTGCTGACGATCGAGTTCGTAGGCCCGCCGGCCCTCGGCGATGGCGGCGTCGATGTCCTGCCCGCTCGGCAGGGCGGTTTCGGTGGTCGTCATGGGGCTTGAGTTTACGGTGCTACGTCGTGATGCCGGGGCCGCGCCGTCTGATCCGCGCTGCGGCGTTCGCCTCCGCGCTGCGGTGTTCGGCGTCGTGCAGCCGGCGCCGCTCCGCCGCGGCGCCTGAGCAACGGTTCCGCCACCAACGGGGTCCAACTGGGAAACCGTTGCATCACGGTTGGGCTAAAACCCCTGCTCAGCTGCCTATACCGGGTGGCGGCGCGAGCGCCGATGTTGTAGAAGTGACGTTAGTGACTGTTGTGAACGGTTAGCGAAATCCGCTCCATTCGTCTCAGCAGGAGGGTGGTTGTCATGAAGCGTGTCTATGCCGTGCTCCTCGGCGTGGTGATGGGCCTGGGATTGGTGACGCCGGCGGTGGCGTCGGCCGCACCGGTGGTCAGCCGCGATCAGGCGGTCAAGGTGGTTCTCGAACGCGGTCTCGCCCAGGTGGGCGTGCCGTACTCGTGGGCCGGCGG
>JBFYOQ010000008.1:0-7491 GCA_041303735.1 Mycobacterium sp. | reverse complement strand
CTTAGGCGCGTCGGTCGGTGATGTCGCGCAACCGGTAGAGCATCCCGCGTCGCGCGATCTTTCCCGTCTTCCCCCAGTGTTGGATGGTGCGCACGGGGATGCCCAGGTGGGCGCTGATCGCTTCGGAGTCCAGCCAGATGTCGACGTCGCGGCCTGCTACGGCCAGCAGGTGCGCCGGTTCCCAGGTGCGCCGGCAGATGCGGCAGTAGGTGTCGGCTGAGCTGGTGACGATGAGGACGTTCCCGCACTCCCCGTCGTCGGTGATGGTGGGGCAGGGCATCCGGTAGCGGGGCCCTCCGCGGTCGCGGTCGGCGTCCCATCGGCGCAGGATCCCGGCGGCCCGGCGGACGTGGTCGGCGAAGGATTCCAGGTCGAAGTCGACGTCTTCGGACATCCAGTCGACCTCGGCGCGCAGGAACCGGACGGTGCCGGTCAGGGTGCTCTCGCCGTGGGCGTTGCGGGCGAAGCTGGCTGGCCCGTAGGGCAGGAAGCCGCGCTCGTCGCGGATGACTCGCTCCCACATCTCCAGCATCTCCAGGATTGGGACCGCGCTGGAGGGGTCGCCGGGGGCGAGCTCGATCAGGGCGAGCTCGGGCTCGACGGCGTCGAGGTTCAGCGGGGGCTTCGAGCCGAAGCTGGGAGCGCCGGGGGACGTTCGACCGGTGGCGCCGGGGTCCAGAAAGGCCGCCGCGGAGGACGCCAGCGTGACGATCTCGTCGAGGGTTCGACTCATCCACATGGCGCATCCGTGGCACAGGCGGCCGTCGCTGGGTTCAGGGGTCGCGCGGCCGCGTACGAGGCACAGTTGACAGGTGCTCATCAGAACGGGGGCTCCTCGGGTTCGGGGGGTCGGGGCGGTGGCGCGAAGAGCCGCCGGTCGTGGGGCTGCCAGTCGTGGAGGTCGCTGTCGGCGGGTCCGGGTCCGGGGCAGGCGTGGGCGCCGAGGACGGTGACGTCGGGGCGGGTGCCGGCGATGACGTGGGCGACGTTGACTTGGGCGGTCTCACGGGTGCAGAACCGCCGCATCAGGTGCTGCTCGCGGCCGATCGTGCGCACTTCGTAGGTGGCGACTCCGTGCAGCCATGCGCGCGCTTCGGTGCCGGGGTCGAGGGTGGTGATGTCGCAGCGGATCAGGAAGGGGATCTCGGTGGTCACGACCGGGGAGCGGCAGCGGCGGCAGGCGATGAGGCGCAGCAGGCGTTTCACGTGACACTTCCGAGGCCGTTGCACGGTTGCACGGTCGCCCGTTGCACGGTCACGCGCGCCGATCCCGCGGGAGGTGGTGGTGGATCGTGCGCCGCGGCCCCATCGAAGTGTCCAGCCGGCCGTCACGCACGAGGCCAGACAGCACGGCCTGGAAGTCGCGACCGACTCCGGCCGCATACTTGATGTCGCGGGTCGTGGCGCCGTCATTAGCGGCGACGAACGCCACGATCGCCTCCTCGGCCCTCCGACTGGTCAGCTCGCGGCGCGCCTGGTGCGGATTGCGGCCGCTGAGGCTGAGCCGGCGCGTGACCGGGTCGAAGTCCAGCGCCTCGGCCGGCAGCTCGACGTCGCGGCCGAACGCCCCCAGGTGCCGGACCGCGGTGAGACCGGCGAACTCCTCCTCCTCCTCCGCCGTCGGCTTGTCCTTCGTCAACGTCCACACCGCGTCGGGCTCGTCGAGCAGCCGGGACGCCCCACGGGACCGATCTCCGGCGTGGCCGGTGTGGTGGACGATCAGGTCGTGGGCGACGCCGGCCAGGGCGCAGGTCTCGGACCACCAGGCGAACCACTTGGCGACGTCGGTGTTGGAGTTCTCATCCAGTCCGTGCACGGCCAGCACCGGCGCGAGCGGGTCGATGATGGCCAGGGCGATGCCCTGGTCGCGCATCCACTTGGCCAGGCGCCGTCGAGCCTGGGGGGTGGACATCAGCAGCGCGCCGGCGCGTCCACGAAGGTTCACGATGACGACGGCATCGGTGTCGACGATGGCGGCGTCGCGCAGCCACCGCCGCTCGGTGGACTCGGGCACCTCCATGTTGAACACCGCGATGCGGCCCGGGAACGCCGTCACCGGGATCCGGCCGAGGAACAGCCCCCCGTCGACGAGCGCGGGCAGGACGTTGCACAGCGTCAGCGTGGTCTTCCCGGCCTTCGCCGCGGCAGCCATCAGCACCCGGCCGCCGGACGGCCACATTCCCTCGATGACGTAGGGCACCTCGGGGTCAGGCTGATCGAGGAACGTGGTGAGGTTAATGCCTTCCAGCGGCGGCACGGTGCCGAGCTGGTCGACGGCCAGGCGCGCGCGGGCATCGTCGAGGACGCGCAGCTCGGCGTGCTTCGCGGCGACCGCGCGCTCATAGGCGTCGTCGGCTTCATCCTCCGATGTCGACTCGCGTGACGGCGCCGAGGCGTCAAGAGGGCTCCACGCGGTCAGAGCCGGAGGCAGCAGTGGCGTCCCCCAGCCGCTGGCCGCCAAGTGCCGCCCGAACGCCGCCAGGTCGCCCCCGTGGTGCAACTTCGCGAACGCGTACTGCTTGCTCATCCCCTCCAGGGCAGGCAGCTCTGTCGAGGTGGAGAACACGTACATCGGGCCGTCGTCCAGCGTCGTCGCCGACGCACCGTCGCGAGGATTCTTGCCGGGTCGCACCCAATGGGTGCGCCCGTCACTGGTGGTGTGTGTGGCCGTCCAGCCGGCCGGGACGAGAATGTCGCCCCAGCTCGTGGCGGCTGCCCACTGCACCCACGGAGCGTCGACGTCGCGCGCCGCCGACGCCGAGCCTGTCTTACGGGGAGCAGGCGCCGCCGACACCCCCGTCCTACCCTCCGCCGGCGACTGGTCGAGGGCACCGGCCACCAGTCGGTGCAGCTGGTCGCGTTCCGCGCTGGTGACGACGGTGACGTCGGCGGGTCGGCTGTCGCCGACAAAGTGATAGACAGCGCCGTCGGGCTGGCCGACGCGTGCCGGTGTCGGCGCGACGATGACGAACCCCCCTTCGCCGCGGGTCTCGGCGACGACCTTCCCGTCACGGCTGGCCAGCTTCGTGTTCCCCAGCGCCAGCCCGTCGCAGACGCGGATGAACCCATGCACGCCACCACCGCCGGACATCTCCACACAGCCACCGAGAAACCGACGCAGCAGCTCTTCGAGCCCCAGCCGCGCAGCCTCATCGCGCAAGATCTCGACCAACTCCGAGGACAGCTCGGCCGGTCCCTCGAGCTCGATCATCTCCACGTGCCCGGAAGCGGCCCCGGTGATCACCCCGATGCCGGTGTAAAGCCCGGACCGGATCCACTCCTCGATCTGCTCCCACGCCGGCCGGCACTGCTGGTACTGACGCCACGCGCCCATTGGCCGCTTCCGGCCGTCCTCATGCGACGGCACCACGCAGAAACCGGCGTCGTGCCACAGTCGCGCGACGGACAACAGCACCTCATCGGAGCCGGACGAGGAAAGCGTCACCGGTGTCCTTTCTGCGTGGCGTGGAAGGGGTCGACGAGATGCCCGGCCCGGCCGCTGACTGGAGGCGCCCATCGCAGCGGCCGGGCCGGGTGTCTTGCTGGTGTTCGGTTAGCAGTCGGCGTCCTCGCCCAGCAGGGCAGCCGCGGTATCGGTCAGCCCAGGCCCGCCGAGCGGAGGTTGCGTATCGCCGCATCGAGGTTGTCGGCCGCGCTCGGCAGCGCGCCGCCGTCACCCCGTGCGCCTAGCGACGCCTCACCGACCGAGGCGAACGTCCTGGTCTGCCGAGAGGTCAGGTACTGCGTCGCCGCGGCGATCGCTTCGCTGGAATGAGACGCATCGACAAGCACCCACGGCGCGGACTGGCCCGGCTTCGCTTGGCCGCGCCCCATCACCGCCAGCACCTGGCGCCCCATCATCGACTTCAAGCTGGACACGAGCACCTTCGAGAACCACAGGACGTTCTCGGCCGTCTCGCCGCTCGTGATGTCGTGGACGCTGACGCGGATGGCTTCCGAGGCACCCATCGCGGTCTGGATCTCGGGGATGTATTCCTCAGCGATGACGACCAGGAGGTGACCCTCAATGTCGGCTGGCTTCAGGGTGGAACCGGGAGCTGCAGGAGCGGAGAACTCGAACATGACGGGATCGCCTTTCGGTGGGTGGTGGGTTAGGTGGTGAACGGGGTAATCGGCTTCGAGCGGAACACCTCACGGACGACGACGGCGGTCTGCGCCATCGACCATCCGACCGTGAGGTCGAGCACGTACAGCTGGCACGTACCGGTGCCGGCGGGCAGGTGAATCAGGAGGCCGTGCTGCTGGTCGACGCCCAGGCTTGGCAGGTGCCCCAGCCGGCCGCGTTCGGCGTCGTAGAGATGCCCGTGCGCGTAGGTGGCGATCTGGATCGCGGTGGCGTGCGGGTAGCGGGGCTCGTGCTGCCCGGTCTTCAGGTCGGCGACCATGATGCGGCCGTCGGGCACCCGCAGGAGCCGGTCGAAGGTTCCGGCGGCCTTCAGCTCGTCGACCACGACAAACATCTCGCTCGCCATGATCTCCAGGCCGCGCATCGCTTCCTCGTAGGCGGTGAGGTCGGGGATGAGCTCAGCCGGCAAGTGCGCCGGCAGGGTGCCGGCGTCGACGTGCTCGGTCAGCGCGTGCAAGGTGGTGCCGACGTTCGCGGCCCGATTGGACTCCGCGGCCGCCATCGCCTGCTCCACGATCGCGTCGAGCTTCTTGCTGTCGCCGGCCACGACGCCAGCGAGCTGCGCGAGATCAGGACGCAGCCCCATGCCCATTGCCGTCATCCGCTGCTTCCAGCGCATCAGCGCGGTCTTGTCGTCCAGGACCTTCGCGAGCGTGGAGATCCGCGTGTAGGCCTCGGCCTTGCCCCCACCGGGGGGCTCGATCAGGGGCCGACCCCATCGGTCCCGCTTCACGTCGACGTCGAGTGCGGTGAACGTGGTCGTCATGGCTGCTCCTCCCCGACCTCAGTGAGCACGATCTCGGCACCGGAAGGCTCCCCGCGCGGATCGGCGTACTTCTTCGCGGCCGCGACGATGACAATGCGGGAGTCATCCGCCAGCAGACCCGACTGCGTGAACGCGTCGAACGTCGACCGCAGCAGTTTGTCCAGGTCAGGGGGCCGGTGCGGCCACGGCGGCGCCGCCTTTCGCAGCACTCCAGCCGGGGTGTTATGCGACTGGGGGCGCGGCAAGTAAAAGACCACGCGCACGCTGACGGGGGTGTCGATCGCGCGGCCGGCGTAGCCGGCACGCTTGATCTCCGACACGATCGCCTCACGCCACGGCTCGACGCGCGCAGACGACTCGATCATTCGGCCGTTCCCCACGTGACGCTTTGACCCCTGGGGTGCCGGCAGGCCGTGGACCCGGAACCTCACGACGGCACACTGTCGTCGTCGATCGGCAACACGAAGCGTGCGCTGCCGTCCGGGAAAAACAACCGCGACAAGCGCGCAGCCATATCGGGGGTCAGCTTCGGGGCGCGACGTAGCTGCTCCGAAACCCACTCACTGTCGAGTCCCTCCACGGAGTGCGACATGCGGCGCCGCGTCACAGCTCGTCCACAATGACAAACCGGCGGGTCTGCTGGTCAGCGGTGCAGGCGATCAGCTGCGACGGATTGAGCAGCTCGCGGGCCAGCTTCGTATCGAAGCGCTTGGCGGTGACGTAGCTCCAGCGCACAACCGGCTGCCCGTCGAGGTAGCCGATCTCGGCGTCGCCGAGCGCCTCCTCGATGTGGCGGCGCGCGGTGGCGATGTGCTGCTCGGCGCGTTCCTTGTCAGCGGTTGCGCTGCGCAGCAGCTGCACCCAGCCGGCGACGTCGTCAAGCTCAGCGACCTTCTTGCGAGCACGCTCGGTAACGCTCATGAGGTTGACTCCGAGGCGTCAAGCCAGTCGATGAGCTCTCGGAGAGTGCGGATGTGAGGCTGGGGAGTCCCGCCGGCCGGGTGACTGCGACGCGCAGCCGCCACACCCTCATGCCGCCGGGCACGGGCCTCGCTCAGGTTGATGATCCGAGCATCCGGCCCGGTCGGTGATGGGGAAAGGTTCACAGGTTCCTCGCTGTCATCGAAAGGTGAGGGGCACAGCTCTGCCTGCCGCGCGCGTTCTTCCACAAAAGAGCGCAGTGGGGAGAGCGCCTATCGGTTAGCTGTCGTCGGTGCTGAGAGACGGCTGCTGCGACGGGTGCGAGATGGGGACGAAAGTTGTTGGGTTGTTGGGTT
Organism: Mycobacterium sp.; assembly: GCA_041303735.1. Classification (GTDB taxonomy): domain Bacteria; phylum Actinomycetota; class Actinomycetes; order Mycobacteriales; family Mycobacteriaceae; genus Mycobacterium. The sequence continues at coordinate 1,301 of JBFYOQ010000008.1, read as the reverse complement.
GTGCCGTCATGTGGTGTGTGGCTTCGAGGGTGACTGATGTTCGTTCAGTCGCTTCGGTGACGGCCTCCGAGTAGGCCCGTCGACGGGCTCCGCGTTTCAGCTAGCTCGGAGCCCGTCGCGTTTAGAGGGGGGCTCCGGTGCCCTCGTCGGGGGGTCGAAGGCACCGGAGCCGGTTCCCGCAGCGGGGGGGCCAGCGGGAACGTCGAGGGGGACCATGCGGACCGTATGCAGCCACTCCAGCGCGTCGGCCCTCTTGAAGTACAGGCGCCGCCCGATCTTGTATGCCGGGGGTGTCGTTCCCTGGCGACGCTGGTGGCGGTAGGCGTCCTTCCCCATCCGACCAAGCTCGCAAAGCTGGTCGAGGTCGATGAGGTCGTCGCTATGCATGGACGGGATTCTGCACACATTCCAGAGGCGTGCAAGCCCCCATGTCCGATACATCCCACAAATCTTCAGAAGAATGACCGAAGTATGTTTGACACGGTGCTGCTACACCGGGAAACACCGTGCAAAGCACGGGCATGACGGCCGATATCGAGTTGTCCACTGACCAGCACAGGCAAAACAAAGACACCACAATGCGGTGCGGTGACTTAGGCGGTTGCATCAGCGGACAGCGCGTCCTTCCAGTGGACAACAATGTTCGCCATTGTGCGTGCAGCACTCGCGCGGCCTGCCTTGCCGAAGTCGATGCGCTCGACAAGCTCGTTCACAATGTCCCGACGCTGCCGCGCCGTCAGCGCCTCCCACGCCTCCGCGACGTTCTCGTGTCGCGCAAGCCGCGTCGCGGCAGGGTAGCGGTTGGTGGACCTAGCCAACTTCGCATCCAGCGTCTCGATCTCCTCGCGCAGACGCACCGTCATGCGGCCGTAATCGACCGCCCTGATCTCGCCTCGCGACAAGAGCTCGTCCAGTTCCTGCAGGTCCAGGCGCTTCCGCTCGATCATCGCCAGAAGACGAGCGTTCGCGGTGCTGTCGCTACCCGGGTCAGCCACGGGCATGATCGCCGCGCGGTTTTGCTCCACGAAGGCCACCATCAGGCTGCCCATAGCCTCATCCACCAGAGTGCGCGACCGTGCAGTCCTCCCACAATCTACGCACCGGTACATCGGCCGCTTGCGCGGATCTCGCTTTGCGGCCTCGTCGGCCTTCGTGGCGTAATACTTCTTGTAACCGCCGCTGACCCTTCCGTTGCCACACTCCGAGCACTTAGCCACCTTCGTGATCAGTAGCTCACCGACAGGCCCGCGTCCCACCGACTTGCGCGAGGGATCGTCAAGAATCGCCACGGCCCTACGCCA
>JBFYOQ010000007.1:0-3263 GCA_041303735.1 Mycobacterium sp. | reverse complement strand
GCACCCCGGCCTGCAGCAGTGAGCGCGCGATGCCGACCGCCTCGCGGATGTGCTGCAGCTGGCGCTTGCGGGGCTCGTGGTTGTCGGTGAGCAGCCGGCGCATCGCGATGAACGGGTCACCGGGGCGGTCGACGACGTCGAGGATCATCGCCGTGGACACCCGCATGTTCGACGTCAACGGTTCCGGGGTGGCCTCGACGAGCCGAGTCATGGTGGCCTCACTCCACGGCACCATGCCCTCGGGGACTTTGCGGCGCACCAGCTTGCGGCGCTTCTTGGGATCGTCGGCGACCTTGGCGAACTGCTTGAGGTTCTCCACCTCGTGATCGGGGGCCTGCACGATCACCGTGCCCGCGGTGTCGTAGCCGGCGCGCCCGGCACGGCCGGCGATCTGGTGGAACTCCCGGGCGTTGAGCAGCCGGCTGCGGGTGCCGTCGTACTTCGACAGCGCCGAGAAGACGACGGTGCGGATCGGGACGTTGATGCCCACCCCGAGGGTGTCGGTGCCGCAGATGACCTTCAGCAGCCCGGCCTGGGCGAGCTGCTCCACCAGGCGCCGGTACTTGGGCAGCATCCCGGCGTGGTGCACCCCGATGCCGTGGCGCACCAGCCGCGACAGTGTCGAGCCGAACGCGGTGGTGAACCGGAACCCGCCGATCAGCTCGGCGATCGCCGACTTCTCCTCCTTGGTGCACACGTTGACACTCATCAGCGCCTGGGCCCGTTCCAGCGCGGACTGCTGGGTGAAGTGCACGACGTAGACCGGGGACTGGTTGGTCTCCAGCAGCTCGGCGATGGTCTCGTGCATCGGCGTCGTCGCATACGAGTAGTACAGCGGCACAGGGCGATCCGCGTTGGCGACCAGGGCGCATACCCGCCCGGTGCGCCGGGTGAGGTCCTCGCGCAGGAACGTCATATCGCCGAGGGTGGCCGACATCAGCAGGAACTGGGCCCTGGGTAACTCCAGCAGCGGCACCTGCCAGGCCCAGCCGCGGTCGGGCTCGCCATAGAAGTGGAACTCGTCCATCACCACCAGGCCGATATCGGCGTCAGCGCCCTCGCGCAGCGCGATATTGGCCAGCACCTCGGCGGTGCAGGCGATGATCGGTGCGCCTGCGTTGACGGCGGCGTCGCCGGTGAGCATGCCGACATTGGCCGCCCCGAAGATCGCGCACAGCGCGAAGAACTTCTCAGAGACCAACGCCTTGATCGGCGCGGTGTAGTAGCTGCGCGTCCCGGCCGCCAGCGCGGCGTACTGCGCGCCGGTGGCCACCAGTGACTTCCCGGAGCCGGTCGGGGTGGCCAGGATGACGTTGGCGCCGCTGAGCAGTTCGATCAGCGCCTCCTCCTGCGCCGGGTACAGCGCAGTGCCGCACGCCTGTGCCCAGTCGGCGAAGGAGGCGAACAACGCGTCCGGGTCGGCGCCTATCGCGCGCAGCGCGGACAGGTCGCCGGGATCGGCGAGCAGCGCGGGTGAGTCGATGGTCGGCGGGTTCTCCTACGAACCGAGCGGCGTGAACGAGGCGAGTGTCGCCTCCGCGGCCGCGAGGTCGGCGTTGCCCTCGGGTAAGACCGCGGCCCAGACCTCTGCGACCGACTGGGGGCCCAGTGCAATCACCGCGGACAGGAACTGAACCGGGTTGCCGTCCTTGTCCTTGCCCGTGCCGGTGAGTTCCATGGCCGGTTGGCCCTGCACGACCGTGTCCGTGGGATCGTCGAGTGTGACGTCGGTGTAGTTCTCCTTGAGGAACTCGAAGGTCGATTCGACGATCGAGCCGGCCTCAACTTCGGCCTCGGCTTCGGTGGCGTAGTTCTGCGCGCGGAATTGGAGGACCGATCCGCTGGGGCTCTCCAGCGTGCCGAAGTCGCCGACCTGTCCGACCCCGGTCACCAGCCAGTTGGGCGGGGCGTCAACGGAGAACATCGGGTTTGTCTCGTCCGGATAGATAAGAGTCGTCACGTCGCCGGATGCCGCGACCGCACTGCTGGCCGCTGTCTCGGCTGAACTGATGACCGAGGACACGCTTGCCGCACTCGACGCGACTGCCTTGTCGGCCTCCTTGGTCTGCGAGCATCCGACCGCGAAGGTGGCGGCGAGCGCGAGGCCACCGGCTGCGGCGGTGGCACGAATCATCATGGTGTCCATCGGCCAACCGTAGCGGATAGGGGTGGGTGGGCACGTCTGGTATCAGGAGGTGAGCACGACCAGGTACTGCCCGCCGCCTTCTTGGATCCGCGATTGGACGTGCAGGCCGGGAGCCAGTCGACTCAGGCGATCCACCAACCACTCGGCAGCAGCTTTCGCATCGGCTTCGGTGGGGCAGCGGCCCATCGCCTCGCTGCCACGCTTGCGGGCCAACCGCTCGGCACTGGTGACGATCGAGGCGGGGTCGGAAACGAACAGCTCTGTGGGCCACTCGACGACCGGGGCGACGGCACCCTTCTTGGTGTTGCATCCGCGGTGCGCGAGCCGCTCGCTGCCGAAGAGCGAGTCGGATCCCTTGGCTTTGGCTCTGCTCTTGGTGGTCATGCTGTCGATGCTCGGGCCGCGGTCGTCGTTGACCGACATGTCCGGGTCGACCGGCTCATCGCAGAGCCAGCACCGCCAGCCGTCGGCGGTCCCCACGTCCTCGAGCCGAGTCACTGTGTCTCTTCCATGTCTGCTCAACGTACCGCTCATGCCTGAGCCGGCTGGTGATGCACGTGCCCACCTCTGAGCGACAACGGGGGCTGCCGACGGTTCCCCCGCCGCGGGCTGCCGGACGTTGTCGCTCAAAGGTGGGCACAAGCGATGGTGTTTCCCCACCGCCGAGGGCGTGGCCGGATCACCTCCCACGCGCGAGTGGCCCATGGCGGAGAATCAGTCGCCATGAGCGTGATCGCCGAGTTCGACTACATCGTGGTCGGCGCCGGCAGCGCGGGCTGCCTGCTGGCCAACCGGCTCAGCGCCAACCCGGATCATCGGGTGCTGCTGATCGAGGCCGGCGGCGACGACGACTGGTTCTGGATCAAGATTCCGGTGGGCTATCTGTATACGATCGCCAACCCCCGCACCGACTGGTGCTTCACCACCGAGGCCGACCCGGGTCTGGCCGGCCGCAGCATCGGCTACGCGCGGGGCCGGGTGATCGGCGGCTCGTCGTCGATCAACGCCATGATCCATATGCGCGGCCAGGCCAGCGACTACGACCTGTGGGCGACGGCCACCGGGGACGAGCGGTGGCGCTGGGACGGCCCCGGCCAAACGCTGGCCATCTACAAGG
>JBFYOQ010000006.1:0-7091 GCA_041303735.1 Mycobacterium sp. | reverse complement strand
AGGTGGCCCGCCGGGTGGAGGGCCGGGTGGTCGAACCCGACCTCGACGGCCTGGGCGCGGCGGTGGTCGGGGACTATCTGCGATCCCGGCGTCGCCGGCGCTGACCTGGCAACCTCCGAGGCATCCGGCGCGGCTGCGGCATAACCGCGATAGGCCGCTGAGGCGGAAGGCATGCGGACTGCGGCGGTACTCGCTACCGTTATTGCTCGGTGCATCCGTTCGGTGTCGTTACGGTGGGGTTCACCCCGGTCTCGATCCCCGTCCGGGTTTGCTGGCGGCTAACCTTCACGGTCGGCAAAGTTGTTCCAGACAGCGCTCGGAGCCGCGGCCTGGCAAATTTTGCGCAGTGCGATGCTCCTGAGAGCAAACTGAGAAAAGCATGATCATGACCTGATGACTTGTAGACCGTGAGTAAAAACTGCCAGTTGATACGGCGTGACGGCCTCAGGCCCGACTGATCCCGGGGGAACCAATTTCGGAGTTCGATTTGCCGGATGGCAAACTCGGGCATATCATTGCGAGGGCCCTGTAGGATGGGCCGCAGCAAACCGACGTGTTCGCCGCCACCAGCGCGGACCGCAGCGAAAAGGGGAACCCAGCACATGGCGACTCAGACTCGTCCCTTTCTGATGACGGGAGCGGCGCTGGCTACTGCTGCCGCGATCGTCGCCGCGTCGCCCGGGCTGGCCCCCAGCGCCTCGATCGCGTCACCCAACGCGCTGTCGACCGCGGCGTATGAACTCACCACCTTCGCCGACGTCTTCACCGTCCCGACGGACGTGTGGACCAACCTGCTGTTCGGGTCTCCGACCGAATCGGGCGACCCCTACAGCTACGGCGGTTTCGTCGGCCCGGACAACACCCCGCTCGCGGTGGAGCCCTGGGCCACCTACTGCAGCTACTCGTGCACCATCAGCGGTCCCTCCGCAGCGCTCTACCTGGCCATGGACGCTCTGGTGAACGGCACCGGCAACGGCTGGGATGACCGCGACAACTGGAGCGTCGGGGTCGTTAACTATTTGTTCGAGCCCACTTTCGCCCGCGCCGTCGGCGGCGGCGGCACCAACTTCACCATTCAGACCGGCACCGCGGGTATCAGCGCGGCGACGGCCTACATACTGCAGGCCACCCTCGGTCAGGCCAGCCCGGTCCTGAGCACCTTGATCGAAGTGGCGTTCTACGGGCCGTACCTGGTGACCATCGCCTGGGAGGACTTCCTGGCCTTCTCGGCCAGCGCGGTCAGCGGAATCCCCGTCATCGGGCCGTTCCTCGCCGACAGCATCACCGCCTACGCCGGCGAACTCCCGGCACCCGGATCCACTCCGGAAGACCCGATTTTCTACGTGGCCGGCCTGTCCGGGATCCTGCAGTACTGGGTCAACACGTTCAGCGGCGGCACCATCCCGCCTCCGCAGACTGCGGCCGCGGTTGCCGCTCCGTTGGTGGCCCGTGCCGCGGCTGCGGTCACCGAAGCCGTGACCGCTCCCGCTGCCGAAGCCGCGACCCCCGCGGTGGAGACGGTGGAGGTGGCGCCGGTCGAGGCCGGCACGGTCTCCGAGACCGAGGGTTCGGCACTTGTCGACACCCCGGCGGCAGACGCACCTGAGAGTGCCCCGGTGGCCGAGGCTGTTCCCACGGCGGCGGACGTCAAGGCCGACGCCGCACCGGTTGACAGCGCGTCAAGCGCGGCTACCGACGCCACGGGCGACGCCCCGGCCGACGCCACGTCGGAGGAGGGTTCCGCTGCGGCCTCTGCTCCCTCGAAGGCGACCAGCAAGCGTCCGGTTCGCGACGCGATCGCCAAGGTCACCAAGGCCGTCACGTCCGCTGTCGACAGCGCGAAGGCCGGTGCCGCCAGCGCCCCGGCAGCGGCTGACGCCAGCTGACGCAATCACCGAACAACATCGGCCCCCTCCCATACGGGAGGGGGCCGATGTTGTTTGTGTGGGGCCTTGTTTTGAGCGGAGGGGCCGGCGGGATTACCCGGCGGTGCGCTTGCGGCGCTTGACGCCCACACCGCCGAACAGTGAGAAGCCCTTGACCCTGACCTTCGGTGCGCCCGGCATGCCCGCGCCCTGCGCCTCGTGGTCGAAGCCGCCCATCACGCCGCGGCCGGCGATCTCGACGTTGACCTCCGGCGGCAGCAGGATGGTCTGCCCGCCGAGAATCGAGTACGCGTGGATCTCCACCTCCGAGGAGGTGAAGTCGGCGTAGCGCAGATCGACCACGCCGCCGCCGAACAAGGTGAACGTCGTCATCCGGCCCGGCACATACCAGCGGCCGCGACGCTCGAACCCGCTGAGGATGGCCAGCAGCATGGTCGACGGAGCAGGCTTGCTCTTGCCGCGCCGGTACTCCATGGCTTCGGGAAGATCGTCGGTGAGACGTTCGAGTTCGTCGTAGGTGGTGGCGGCATAGGCCTTGGCGAGCCGATCCTCGAATTGCTCGAGCGTCAGACGTCCGTGCGAGGCGGCCTCGGAGAGCAGTTGGGCGGCCTGGATCCGGTCGTCGTCGGATGCCCGATCCGACGACGTGGTTTCCGACGGCGACGTCCCGGACGGCGACACAGAACGCGGCGAGGGATCCGACGTCGACTGATTCGGCATCGACTGATTCGGCATAGTGGCTCGAGCGTACGACTCATGCTCTCGCCGGTGATACCCCGTTCACCGAACCGTCACATGCTCTCCTAGCCACTGATCCACCTCGGCGGCCGCTTCTCCAGGAAGGCGAGCATGCCTTCGCGGGCCTCCTCGGAGACGAACAAACCGGCCGATTCCTCGGCCAGGCGCGCCGCGTCGCGGTCGAATCCGGCCAGCACCGCCGCGGTGGTCAGGGCCTTTGACGCCGCCAGGCCCTGCGGTGAGGCTTTGGCGAGGTCGGTGGCCACGCCGTCGACGGCGGCCGCGAGGTCGTCGGTGGCCTCAGTGATGAGCCCGATCTCGGCAGCCCGCTGCGCGGTGAAGGTCTCCCCGGTCAGGTAGTAGCGGGCGGCGGCGCGCGGGGCCAGCTTCGGCAGCAGTGTCAGCGAGATGACGGCCGGCGCCACGCCGATACGGGCTTCGGTCAGCGCGAAGGTCGATCGCGGTCCGGCGATGGCGATATCGCACGCACCCACCAGGCCCATCCCGCCGGCGCGCACGTGGCCGTCCACGGCGGCGATCACCGGCTTGGGACATTCCACGATGGCCCGCAACAGCGCGGCCAATTCGTGGGCCCGCGCCGCGGCTGCGCCCTGGGCGTCGCCGGCGGTGGCCTGCGACAGATCGGCGCCGGCGCAGAACGTGCCGCCGGTATGGCCGAGCACCACCGTGCGGACCGCGATGTCGCCGGCCGCCCGGCGCAGGCCGTCATGCAGTTGCTGCACCAGTGGTGCGGACAGCGCATTGCGGTTGTGCGGGGAGTCCAGGGTGAGCCGGGCGATCGCCCCCGCAGCCTCGTAGCCGACCAGCACGTCACCCATCAGTAGGACCGCGGCAGGCCCAGCGAGGTCTGGGCGATGAAGTTGAGCACCATCTCCCGGCTGACCGGGGCGATGCGCGAGAGCCGGGAGGCCACCAGCATCGCGGCGATGCCGTACTCCTGGGACAGGCCGTTGCCGCCGTGCGACTGCACCGCCTGGTCGACGGCCCTCGTTGAGGCCTCCCCGGCGGCGTACTTGGCCATGTTCGCCGCCTCGGCGGCGGCGGCGTCCTCGCCCGCGTCGTAGAGGGTGGCGGCCTTCTGCATCATCAGCTTCGCCAGTTCCAGTTCGATGTGGTTCTGCGCCAATGGATGTGCGATGCCCTGGTGCGCACCGATCGGTGTCTTCCACACCTGGCGGGTTTTGACGTAGTCACACGCCTTCTCCAGAGCCAAGCGGCCCATCCCCACTGCGCTGGCTGCGCCCATGATCCGCTCGGGATTGAGGCCGGCGAAAAGCTGGGCCAGCGCGGCGTCCTCGTCGCCGACCAGTGCATCGGCCGGCAGCCGGACGTCGTCGAGGAAGACCTGGAACTGGCTTTCCGGGGCGACGAGTTCCATCGGGATCTTGGTAAAGGTGAGTCCCGGGGCATCGGTGGGCACGATGAACAGTGCGGGTCGCAGGTTTCCGGTCTTGCGCTCCTCGGTGCGGCCGACCACCAACACGGCCTGGGACTGGTCGACGCCGGAGATCCACACCTTCTGACCCGACAGCACCCAGTCGCTGCCGTCACGCCGGGCGGTGGTGGTGATGCGGTGCGAGTTGGATCCGGCGTCGGGCTCGGTGATGGCGAAGGCCATCGTGATCGAACCGTCGGCGATCCCGGGCACCCACCGTCGCTTCTGCTCCTCGGTGCCGTACCGGGCGATGATCGTGCCGTTGATCGCGGGGGAGACCACCGTCATCAGCAGCGGGCATCCCGCGGCCGACAGTTCCTCCATCACCATCGACAATTCGTACATCCCGGCGCCCCCGCCGCCGAGTTCTTCGGGCAGGTTCACCCCGATGAAGCCGAGTCGGCCTGCCTCGCGCCATAATTCGTCGGTGTGCTGACCGGTGCGGGCCTTCTCCAGGAAGTAATCCTGACCGTAGGCGGCTGCCAGAGCGGCGACGGAACTGCGGAGCGCCTGGCGCTCCGGGCTCTCGATGAAGCTGGTGTCGGCGGCGGGTTCGGTTGTGATGGTCATGTCATTCTCCTTCGTCTGCCCTTTCCACGCGGGCAAGTACGGTTCCCACTTCGACCTGCTGGCCGACCCTCACGTCGAGTTGAGTCAGCACGCCGTCGGCGGGTGCGGTGATGGTGTGCTCCATCTTCATCGCCTCCAGCCACACCAGCGGCTGGCCGGCGGACACCGTATCGCCCAATGCTGCGCCGAGCCGGATCACCGAGCCAGGCATCGAGGCCAGCAGCGACCCCTGCTGCACCGCCGCGTCCGGGTCCGGGAACGCCGACACCGCGGTGAACGTCACACTGCCCAGCGGGGAGTCGACGCACACCTGGTCACGGTAATGCGCGACGGCGAACGCGGTCGCGACGCCGTGCTGGGCGAGCACGACCTCGGCGGGTGTTGCCGACGCCGGCGTGACGCCGGTGTCATCGGGAAGCCTGAGCCCGGTCCGGGTGAATCGGTAGGCGATGTGGTGATCGGTGCCGTCGGAATCGCGGAACGTCTTGTGCTGGTCGCCGGAGACGACGTTGCGCCAGCCGCTGGGCAGCCCGCCGAGCACGCGGGCGCCGGCGCGGTTGGCGGCGGCGCGGGCCAGCGCGGCGGCGATCGCCGACAGCCGCACCCCGCGCGGGTCCGCCAGCGGGGCGGCCAGTTCGTCCAGGCCGTGGGTGTCGAAGAATGCGGTGTCGGTGGCGCCGCCGATGAAGGCCGGGTGGCGCAGGACGTTGACCAACAGGTCGCGGTTGGTGCGTACCCCATGCAGTGATGTGCGGGCCAGCGCATCGGCGAGCACCGCAGCGGCCCGGGCTCGCGTGGGCGCATAGGAGATGACCTTGGCCAGCATCGGGTCATAGTGGATGGACACCACCGAGCCATCGACGACGCCTGAGTCCACCCGGATTCCGGTGTGGCTCAGCGGCCCGAATTGCGTTGCCGCGCCGGGAACCTCGAAGTGATGGATCGTTCCGGCCTGGGGCGCCCAGCCGCGGGCCGGGTCCTCGGCGTAGAGGCGGGCCTCGATGGAATGTCCGGTTGACCGCGGGGCGTCGGCGGGCAGCCTCTCCCCGTCGGCGACGGCCAGTTGCAGTTCGACGAGATCCAGGCCTGTGGTCAACTCCGTCACCGGGTGCTCGACCTGCAGTCGGGTGTTCATCTCCAGGAAGAAGAACTCACCGTCGTCGTCGGCGAGGAACTCCACCGTGCCCGCTCCGGTGTAACCGATCGCCTGGGTGGCCAGGCGCGCGGCGATGAACAGCCGCTCGCGCATGCCCGGGGTCCGCTCGACCAGCGGGGAGGGTGCCTCCTCGATGATCTTCTGGTGGCGGCGCTGGATGGAGCACTCGCGTTCGCCCACCGCCCATACCGTGCCGTGCCGGTCGGCCATCACCTGGACCTCGACGTGGTGGCCGCGCGGCAGGTAGCGCTCGCAGAACACCGCTGAGTCACCGAACGCCGACTGCGCCTCCCGCTGAGCGGCCGCCACCTGCGCGGGCAGGTCAGCGAGGGTGTCGACCACCCGCATGCCGCGGCCGCCGCCGCCGGCGGACGCTTTCACCAGCACCGGCAGCTGCGAGACCGCCACGGTGTCGGGGTCCAGGTCCTCGAGTACCGGAACCCCGGCGGCCGCCATCATCTTCTTGGCTTCGATCTTGGAGCCCATTGCGGTGACCGCCTCCGGCGGAGGTCCGATCCAGGTGAGTCCGGCGTCGATCACCGCGCGCGCGAAAACCGCGTTCTCCGAGAGGAATCCGTAGCCGGGGTGGACGGCGTCCGCGCCCGTGGAGCGAGCGGCGCTGATGATCTCCGCACCGTCGAGATAGCTGTCGATGCGCACCCGCGCGTCGGCCTCACGGACATGCGGGGAGGCGGCGTCGTGGTCGGTGTGGACGGCGACGGTGCCGATGCCGAGACGACGGCAGGTGGCGAAGACGCGGCGGGCGATCTCGCCGCGGTTGGCGACCAGGACTCGAGTGATCATGTCGGGCCCTGCCCCCTGCTCTTCGCGCAGGCGCTCATCGCTGCCCCCCGCTCTTCTCGCAAGCGTTCATCGCTGCCCTCACATCCGGAAGACGCCGAATTTCGACGTCCCCTCGACTCCGTCGTTGGCGATGGCGGACAGGCACATTCCCAAGACCGTGCGGGTATCGCGCGGGTCAATCACGCCGTCGTCGTAGAGCCGACCGGAGAGGAACATCGGCAGCGACTCCGCCTCGATCTGAGCCTCGACCGCCGCGCGGAGGGCGGCGTCGGCGTCCTCGTCCACGGTCTGCCCGCGGGCTTCGGTTGCGGCCCGGTTGACGATGGAGAGCACCCCGGCCAGTTGCGCGCCGCCCATCACTGCCGACTTCGCACTCGGCCAGGCGAACAGGAACCGGGGGTCGTAGGCCCGCCCGCACATCCCGTAGTGCCCCGCGCCGTAGGAGGCGCCGATCAGCAGCGAGATGTGCGGCACCGTCGAA
>JBFYOQ010000005.1:0-7650 GCA_041303735.1 Mycobacterium sp. | reverse complement strand
GATACCGGTCGCCGCAACGGTGCCGGACGGCCCGCTCAATACGAATGACGGGTCGCTCACGTCCCGGTGACCGGTTCGGGAGGATGGTCGCTGAGTCCGAGTGCGGACAGTTGGCGCAGTCCGTATTCGAAGCCGCACACGGCCACCGCGGCGGTGGGGAACCCGAACCGGGCGCCTTCGCGCAGCGGCTGCTCAACCCAGCGGGTGATCACCGAGCGGGAGAAGTGGCCGTGGCTGACGAACACCACATCGCGGTTCGTCATGTGCTCCAGCGCGTAGGACACCGCCTGATCGGCGCGCATGCTCACCTGATCCACGCTCTCGCCGCCGGGACAGCCGTAGGTCCACAGCAGCCAACCCGGGGTATCGGTGCGGATCTCGTGGGTGGTCAGACCCTCGTAGTCGCCATAGTCCCATTCGACCAGTAGCGGGGAAATCTCGTCGATCGCCAATCCGGCGAGTTCGGCGGTGACGACCGCGCGCTTACGGGGGCTGCAGATCACCAGCGGGTTGTCCAGGGCGAGGTGTTCCAGCGTTCGGGCGGCGAGTTTGGCTTGTTCGCGGCCGCCCTCAGTGAGGTCGAGGTCGGTGCGGCTGGTGTGCTTGCGCGTCCGCGACCATTCGGTTTCGCCGTGCCGCAGTAGGACTAGCCGATGGGCGCCGACACTCACGGTCTCCGATTGTGCACGAAGGTGCCAAGATGGATGTCGTGACCCGAGTTCTTGCGGTGGCCAACCAGAAGGGTGGGGTGGCCAAGACGACGACAGTGGCCTCACTCGGCGCGGCCCTCGTCGACGAGGGCAAACGGGTGCTGCTGGTGGATCTCGATCCGCAGGGGTGCCTGACGTTCTCCCTGGGCAGCGACCCGGACAAGCTCGCGGTGTCGGTGCACGAGGTGCTGCTCGGCGACGTCGAACCCGACGCGGCGCTGGTGAGCACCCCGGAGGGCATGACGCTGCTGCCGGCCAATATCGACCTCGCCGGCGCCGAGGCCATGCTGCTGATGCGGGCCGGGCGCGAATACGCGCTCAAACGGGCGCTGGACAAACTCACCGGAGCCGCTGGGCCGGCGACATCGGATCACGCCTCCGCCGAGCACCGCTTCGACGTGGTGATCATCGACTGCCCGCCGTCGCTGGGCGTGCTCACCCTCAACGGGCTGACCGCCGCCGATGAGGTGATCGTGCCGTTGCAGTGCGAGACCCTGGCCCACCGCGGGGTCGGCCAGTTCCTGCGCACGGTGGCCGACGTCCAGCAGATCACCAACCCGCGGCTGAAACTGCTCGGCGCGCTGCCCACGCTGTACGACGCGCGCACCACGCACAGCCGCGACGTGCTCTTCGACGTCGCCGACCGTTACGACCTTCCGGTGCTCTCGCCGCCGATCCCGCGCACGGTGCGCTTCGCCGAGGCCAGCGCGTCGGGGTCATCGGTGATGGCCGGCCGCAAGAACAAGGGCTCCTCGGCCTACCGGGATCTGGCGAAGTCTCTTCTGAAGCATTGGAAGTCGGGCACCGATCTGCCGACGTTCACCCCGGACATCCAGCCCGCTTGAAGATCAGTCCGTAGGCTTCCACGCTGGCCAGCAGCACGTAGCTCAGCGAGCTCGCCAGCGGCGTAAGCGGGCACACCCCGCCGGGGAGGCCTCGAAGAGCCCGTGCATCACCAGCTCCGCGCCGGCGAGAACAGCAGGAGCCGCCAGTCGATTCTCCAGCACCAGTTGCCGGGACTCGATATAGCAGGGAACAAGTGCCTCAAATGTCGGCCCGATGGTTTCTACCGCCGGTACCTGAACCTTTGACACAGTGGAGTCATGAATCATGCGTCGGCTCTGATCCCGGCCAGTCCCCGGGGGAGTTGAGGTCGTGGCTGCGATTTCGTCGATCAACTCGAAGGTAACCGCGAATTCGAACCACACTTTGCCCGCGCATGAGATCGTGCTGCTGCTGGAAACCGACCCGCATCGCGGCTTGGACCCGGCGCAGGCAGGAGAACGCCTCGATCGGTTCGGGCCCAACGCATTGCCCCCTGCGCGTGGCGCGGGACTGCTGGTCAGGATCCTGCGGCAGTTCCACCATCCGCTCATCTATGTGCTGCTGGTGGCAGTCGCGGTGACCGCCGCCCTCGGCGAGTTCGTCGACTCGGCCGTGATCTTGGGTGTCGTCGTGATCAATGCCGCAGTGGGGTTCATTCAGGAATCGAAAGCCGAGGCGGCGCTGCAGAGCCTGCGCGCGATGGTGCACACCGACGCCACGGTGATCCGCGACGGCCGCGAACGCCGAGTGTCCTCCGAGGAGTTGGTCCCCGGCGACCTGGTGGTGGTCGAGGCGGGCGACAAGGTGCCCGCCGATGTCCGGTTGCTGCGGCAGACCGAGTTGCACGTCGACGAATCGGCCCTGACCGGGGAATCATTGTCGGTCGCCAAGGGCGAAGTGGTACTACCGGAGGGGATACCGGTCGCCGACCGGCTCAACATGGCCTACTCGGGCACCCTGGTCACCGCGGGAAGCGGTACCGGTGTCGTCGTGGCGACCGGTGCGGAGACCGAGATCGGCCAGATTCACCGACTGGTCGGCGCGGCCGAGATGCTTGCGACACCGCTCACCGCGAAGCTGGCCAAGTTCAGCAAAATCCTGACCGTAGCGATCCTGGCGCTGGCCGCGGCCACCTTCGCAGCGGGCCTGCTGCGTCGGCAGGATACGGCCGACACCTTCATCGCCGCTGTTGCCTTGGCGGTCGGCGCCATCCCAGAAGGGCTGCCGGCTGCGGTGACCATCACCCTGGCGATCGGGGTTTCCCGGATGGCCAAGCGACGCGCCGTTATTCGCCGGCTGCCCGCCGTGGAGACCCTGGGCAGCACGACGGTCATCTGTGCCGACAAGACCGGCACCCTCACCGAGAATCAGATGACGGTCCGGGAAATCTGGACGCCGGGCTCATGTGTCGGGGTCACCGGTAACGGCTATGCCCCCGATGGGGTGCTGCACCGTGCTGACGCTGACGTTGTGTCGATCAGCGACGACGCCGCACTGCGCTGGACGCTCCTGGTGGGTACCGCATGTAACGACGCCGCACTGACCCACGCCGACGGGGAATGGACGATCGTCGGTGACCCCACCGAGGCAGCCATGCTCGTGGCGGCCGCCAAGGCCGGTCTGACAGCCGAGAAGGTTCGTGCGGACTATCCCCGCGTTGCGACGATCCCGTTCAGTTCCGAACGCCAGTACATGGCGACCCTGCACACCCAGCACGGCGGCGGCCACGTGCTCGCGGTGAAGGGTTCGGTGGAGCGGATGCTCGAACTATGCGACACCCAGATGGGTGCCGACGGCGGGCGGCAACCACTGGACCGTGGGACCGTTCTGGCTCAGGTCGATCGGCTGGCGGGGGAGGGATTGCGGGTGCTGGCGATGGGCGTCTGCGCCGATATCGACCCGGGCGTCGACCCGGCCTGCTTCGACGAGCGGTCGTTGCCGGGGCACGTCACCCTGACCGGTCTGCAGGCGATGCTCGATCCGCCCCGTGAGGCGGCCAGGGGCGCGGTGGCGGCATGTCATTCGGCTGGGATCGCGGTCAAGATGATCACCGGTGATCACGCCGCCACGGCGCGCGCCATCGCCGCCAGCGTCGGTGTCTTCGATCCGCAGTCGGCCCAAGGTGCGGTGCTGACCGGCGCGGAACTGGCGACGCTGACCGCCGAGGAACTGCCCGACGCCGTGGATCGGGCGTGCGTCTTCGCCCGGGTCTCACCGGAGCAGAAGCTGCGACTGGTGGAGGCGTTGCAGGACCGGGGCCATGTGGTGGCGATGACCGGCGATGGCGTCAACGACGCTCCGGCGTTGCGGCAGGCCAGCATTGGCGTCGCGATGGGACGCTCCGGCACAGAGGTCGCCAAGGACGCCGCCGACATGGTGCTCATCGATGATGACTTCGCCACCATCGAAGCCGCCGTCGAGGAGGGGCGGGGGGTCTTCGACAACCTCACCAAATTCATCACCTGGACACTGCCGACCAACCTGGGTGAAGGCTTGGTGATTCTGGTGGCGATCGCGTTGGGGGCCGCCCTGCCGATCCTGCCTACCCAGATCCTGTGGATCAATATGACCACCGCCGTCGCACTCGGGCTGATGCTGGCCTTCGAGCCCAAGGAGGTCGGCATCATGACCCGGCCGCCGCGGGATCCAGGCCAAGCCCTGCTGACCCGGGAGTTGGTGCTGCGCATCCTTTTGGTGTCGTCCCTGCTGGTCGTCGCGGCGTGGTACCTGTTCCAATGGGAACTGGCCAACGGTGCCACCCTGGCCGAGGCCCGCACCGCGGCGGTCAACGTCTTCGTCGTCGTGGAGGCTTTCTATCTGTTCAGCTGTCGGTCGCTGACCCGTTCCGTTTGGCGCATCGGGTTTTTCAGTAATCGCTGGCTCATCGTGGGCGTGACCGTCCAGGCGATAGCCCAGCTTGGGTTCACCTATCTTCCCGCGATGAACACGCTGTTCGGGTCGGCGCCGATCAGCGCGGCCGCGTGGCTGCGGATCTTTGCCATCGCCGCCGGCGTCAGCGTGCTGGTGGGAGTCGACAAGTGGCTGCGGGCCCGCAGCGCTGAGCGGAGGGTGACGCCGTGACACGCGAGCAGACCACACCGCGAAGGATCCTGGTCGCGACGGACTTCTCGGTGCCGGCGCAGGCGGCGATAGCCCGGGCTGGGCAGCTCGCCGCCCAGCACGGCGCCCGACTCGGCCTGCTGCATGTCCTGCCCGACGAACTCGACGTCGATCAGGATCGGGTCCGCGCGGCACTGCGCGAGCATGCCCTGCGGTTCGCCCCCGCAGCGCAGGCCGACATCGTCATCCGCCGGGGAACCGTCGCCGCCGAGATTGTCGCCGAAGCCGTCGCGTCGGACGCCGGTCTGGTGGTCGTCGGTGCACACGGCGGAGATTGGCTGGCCGATCTCTTCCTGGGCAGCACGGCCGAAAATGTTGTCCGCCAGTCGACGGTCCCGGTGCTGATGGTCAAAGGGCCCCCGGCCGGGGCGTACCGATCGGTCATCCTGTCCGTCAACGACTCGGCGGCCTCGGCTGCCGCGGCACGGTTCGGTGGGCTGCTCACCCCCGGAGCCCAGCACTTCGCAGTCCACGTCTGCACCGTCGTCGGGGAGGCTCTGCTGCGCGTCTACGGCGCCAGCGAAGAGCAGCTTGATCAGCTGCAGCGGATCTCCACAGCGGAGGTGCACGACGAGATCGCCCGGCTCGCAGCGACATTCGACCCTCCGCCGAAAGAGGTGATGATCGCGCCGGGTCATCCGCCGACCAAGTTGGTGGAGCAGTGCGACTCCCGGCGAGCCGACCTGATCGTGACCGGCACCGGGGCGCGTTCACCGGCGGCGTACGCCCTGCTGGGCAGCGTCGCGCAGCATGTGATGCATCAGGCGCGCTGCGATGTACTCATCGTGCCGGCGGCGGTGCCCTAACAGTGGACCTGCACCCGTTTTCGGCCCTGGCGGTCATCCTGGCCATCGCCACCGTCGTGGGCCTTATCGCCGTCCGGTTGCGCCAGCCCCTCATCGTCGCCTTCATCGGCGTGGGCATCGCGGTGGGTCCGGTGGGCACCGGTTGGGTGACCTCCGACAGCACCATCGAACTGCTTGCCCGCCTGGGTATCGCGATCCTGCTGTTCCTGGTCGGATTGCGTCTGGACCTGAACATGATCAGAACCACCGGCACGGTCGCCGTCGCCACCGGGCTGGGGCAGGTCTTTTTCACCTCGGTCATCGGCTACCTCATCGCACGAGCGTTGGGAATGGACAGCGTCACCGCGCTCTATATCGCTGTAGCGCTGACCTTTTCGTCGACGATCATCATCGTGAAACTGCTGTCGGACAAACGTGAACTCGACCAGTTGCACGGCCGGATCGCGGTGGGCTTCCTCATCGTCCAAGACATCGTCGTCGTGCTGGTGATGATCGCGCTGACTGCCTTCGGCCAGAACACCGGCGACAACCTCGGAGTCGGGATCGCCCTGGTGCTGGGAAAGGGCATCGGCCTACTGGCCGGGATCTGGCTGATGATGCGGTTCGTGCTGCCCCGGTTGCTCCCTCATGTCGCAAGCTCCCAGGAACTGCTGGTGCTGTTCGGTGTGTCCTATGCGGCATCGGTGGCGGCGCTCAGCGAGTGGCTCGGCTTCAGTTCCGAGGTGGGGGCGTTCCTGGCGGGGGTTTCGCTGGCCAGCACACCGTTCCGAGACGCCCTTGGTGCGCGGTTGATCAGTCTGCGCGACTTCCTGCTGCTGTTCTTCTTCCTCGACCTCGGAGCGCGACTGGAGTTCACCGACGCCGCGAAACAGATCACCGAGGCCCTGGTGTTCTCCGCCTTCGTGTTGATCGGAAATCCGTTGATCGTCATCGTGATCATGGCCGCGATGCGCTACCCGGTTCGGGTGGGGTTCCTGGCAGGGCTCACGGTTGCGCAGATATCGGAGTTTTCGCTCATCCTGGCCGCACTGGGTCTGAGCCTGGGGCACATCACCAGCGCCACGGTCAGCCTGATCACCGTGGTCGGCTTGATCACCATCGGCTGCTCCACCTACATGATCCTGTACTCGCATCAGCTTTACGACCGCATGAAGCGGTGGTTGGCGATTTTCGAACGACGGGGTGTGCGCCCGGGCCACATCGACAGCCGCAACGACGACTCCGACATCATCCTGTTCGGCCTCGGCCGGTTCGGCACGCATCTGGCGGAACGGCTGACCGTCGCCGGACATCGCGTGCTGGCCGTCGACTTCGACCCCACCGCTGTGAAGGCCCACGACGGCGACGGGTTGTCCACCATGTTCGGCAGCGCCGAGGACGTCCACCTGCTCGATTTCCTGCCTCTGGACCGGGCGCGGTACGTCATCAGCGCAATCCCGGTGTTGGCGACCAACCTTGCGCTGCTGCAAGGCCTTCGCCACCACCAGTACGCCGGAACCATCGTGTTGACCGCCCACACCCGCCGCGACGCCGACGAACTTCGCGCCGCCGGCGTTGATGTCATCCTGGAACCGTTCTCGACAGCCGCCACCGCTACCTCTGACGAACTGCACCGCCTGCTCACCGAAGATGGCTGGCGAACAGCGGCCGGCGAGCGGCCTGGAGAAGAGCCAAACGAGGGTAACGGGAGGTAATGGGCGGCTGATGGGGACTAAAGACCCGGGGCTCCGGCCGATCGGGCCTGGCAATCACCGCACCGCTGCGCCAGAGTGGAGTTGTGAACTCGACGGTCGTTGTGGTCCTGGCGGTGCTGTGGCCGGTGTTCGGGGTGTTGTCCGGCGTGCTGATGGCCCGGCGCGGGTACGACCCGCTGTGGATTCTGCTCGCCCTGCCGTTGGGGCCGCTGTTCGTTCCGATCGCGCTGGAGCGGATCCGGCGACGTCCCGGCGTGGTCGAATTCGGGGCGGCGGGAGAACCGCCGCGGCGCAGCGATGAGGTCGCGGGTCCGCGCGTGCTGGTGGGCATGGACGGGTCCGATCATGCGGGTAAAGCGTTGGAGACGGTCCTTGCACTGTTCGGTCCGCGCTGCGGTCTGCTGGTGCTGGCCGAGGTCGTTCCGTTCGACGCGACCGAGGGTGTCACCCGCACCGTGATCGACGCCGCCGCGCAGCGGCTGTCCGATGTGGCAG
>JBFYOQ010000004.1:0-10705 GCA_041303735.1 Mycobacterium sp. | reverse complement strand
AGGGCGTTCTCCGCCTCCTGGGGGTAGATGTTGACCCCGCCGGAGATGATCATGTGGTGGCGCCGATCGGTCAGGTAGAGGTACCCCTCGTCGTCGAGGTAGCCGATATCGCCGACGGTGCGCCAGCCGTGCCTGCTCGTCGACGCCGCCGTCTTCTCCGGGTCGTTGAGGTACTCGAAGGTGGCCGCGCTCTCGAAGTAGATCTCCCCCGGTTCGCCGGGAGGAAGTTCGTTGCCGTCGGAATCGAGGATATGGAGGCCGCCGGCCATCGACCGGCCCACCGAGCCCGGATGGGCCAGCCATTCCTCGGCGGAGATCAGCGTCGACCCGTGCGCCTCGGATGAGGCGTAGTACTCGTCGATGATCGGGCCCCACCAGTCGATCATCTGCTTCTTGATCTCCACCGGACACGGCGCGGCGGCATGCATGACCCGTTCGAGACTCGAGACGTCGTAGGACTCGCGGACTGCCGCGGGAAGTTTGAGCATGCGGGTGAACATCACCGGAACGAACTGCCCATGCGTAACCCGGTGACGTCCGATGGCGTCGAGGGCACCCTCGGCGTCGAAGCGTTCCATCACCACCACCGGGATGCCGGCGGCCTGAAATGTCATCGACCACACCGAAGGGGCGGTGTGGTAGAGCGGAGCGGGGCTGAGGTAGATCCCGTCCGGGTTGGCCCAGAAGGAGACGAGTGCGGTCATCAGGCCCGGGGCGACCGACGGGGGCAGGTGCGGCAGCGGCCGCTTGATTCCCTTGGGCCTGCCGGTGGTACCCGACGAGTACTGCAGCAGGTCACCCTCGATCTCGTCGTCGATCGGCGTAACCGGTTGATCCGCAGCACATTGCGGGTAGTCCAACCAACCGTCGAGACTGCCGCCGGCAATCAGCCGAAGTTCCGGCAGCCCGGCGGGCAGGTGCTCGGCAAGGCCTTCGAGCACCGGCCGCAGTGCCGCGGAGGAGATGATCGCCTTGGCCGCGCTGTTGTCGATGATGTACGCGGCTTCGGCAGCCGTCAGATGGGTGTTGATCGGCACGTAGTACAGACCGGCTCGGCGCGCACCCCACATCGCCGTATGGAAGTGCTCGTTGTTCTCCATGAGGATCGCCACCGCGTCGCCCTCGCGCAGGCCGTGCCGGCGGAACAGGTGCGCCAACTGATTGGCGCGTGCCTCGAGTTCACCGAAGGTCAGAGAAGTCCCCGACGGGTAGAGGATGACTGCCGGCTTATCGGGAGTGGCCTGGGCATGCTCGCGGATCTGCATGCGCCGTGGATCAGCCGTCGGCCAGGCGTTGCTTGAGGGCTTCGAACTCGTCGCGGATACCCGACGGCAACTTCTCGCCGATGAAGGCGAACCACTCCTCGATATCGGGAAGTTCGGCCCGCCACTCGTCGGCGTTGACCGCCAGAGCCTCGGCGACGTCGGCCTCGTCGACATCGAGACCGCTGACGTCGAGGTCGTGCGCACCGGGAACGGTGCCGATGGGGGTGGAGACCCCGTCGGCCTTGCCCTCGACCCGTTCGATGATCCACTTCAGCACCCGGCTGTTCTCGCCGAAGCCCGGCCACAGGAAGCGGCCGTCGCCGCCGCGACGGAACCAGTTGACGAAGAAGATCTTCGGCAGCTTGGATTCGTCGGCGTTCTTGCCCAGGTCGATCCAATGCTGGCAGTAGTCACCGACGTTGTAGCCCATGAACGGCAGCATCGCCATCGGGTCGCGGCGGATGGCGCCGACCTGCCCCTCGGCGGCAGCGGTCTTCTCGCTGCCCAGGGTGGCGCCGATGAACACCCCGTGCTGCCAGTCGCGGGCCTGGGTCACCAGCGGAACGGTGGTCTTGCGGCGGCCGCCGAACAGGATCGCCGAGATCGGCACGCCCCGGGGGTCGTCCCACTCCGGGGCCAGCGTGGGGCACTGCGACATCGGGGTGCAGTAGCGCGAGTTGGGATGTGCGGCGGGCTCGCCGGATTCCGGCGTCCAGTCGTTGCCCTTCCAGTCCATGAGGTGCTGCGGGTCGCCTTCCAGGCCCTCCCACCACACCCCGCCCTCGTCGGTGAGAGCCACATTGGTGAACACGGTGTTCCCGGCGGCGATCGTCTTCATCGCATTCGGGTTGGAACTCCAGTTGGTACCCGGCGCGACGCCGAAGAAGCCGAACTCCGGATTGACCGCATACAGCCGGCCGTCCCTGCCGAAGCGCATCCAGGCGATATCGTCGCCCAGCGTTTCAGCCCGCCAGCCGTCGATGGTGGGCTGGATCATCGCCAGGTTGGTCTTGCCGCACGCCGACGGGAACGCCGCGGCGACGTAGTACGCCTTGTTCTCCGGGGAGATCAGCTTGAGGATCAGCATGTGCTCGGCGAGCCAGCCCTCGTCACGGGCCATCACCGAGGCGATGCGCAACGAGTAGCACTTCTTGCCCAGCAGAGCGTTGCCGCCGTAGCCGGATCCGTAGCTCCAGATCTCCCGGGTCTCCGGGAAGTGGGTGATGTACTTGGTCTCGCTGCACGGCCAGGGGACATCTGCCTGGCCGGCCTCCAGCGGCACGCCCAGCGAGTGCAGCGCCTTGACGAAGAATCCGTCGTCGCCGATCTTCTCCAGCGCCGCAGTACCCATCCGGGTCATCGTGCGCATCGAGACGACGACGTACTCCGAGTCGGTGATCTCCACTCCCAGTTTCGGGTCCTCGGCACCCAGCGGCCCCATGCAGAACGGCACCACGTACATGGTGCGGCCGCGCATGCACCCGCGATAGAGCCCGGTCATGATGGCGCGCATCTCACCGGGCGCCATCCAGTTGTTGGTCGGTCCGGCGTCGACCTCGCGCTCGGAGCAGATGAAGGTGCGCGATTCCACCCGGGCGACGTCCGAGGGCTCTGAGCGCGCCAGGTAGGAGCTTGGCTCTGCGGTGTCGGACAGCTTGATGAACGTCCCGGCGTCAACCAGTTGCCGGCACAGCCGCTCGTATTCCTCCTCGGAACCGTCGGCGAAGACCACCCGGTCCGGTCCGGTGAGCTCGGCGACCTCCCTGACCCAGGCCAGTAGCTCGGCATGCGTGGTCGGCGCGCTGTCCAGACCGGGAATGGTCGCTGAGGTCATCGGTATCTCCCGCCTAGGATCTCGTTGCCGGGCACCAGGCCGTCTCACCCGTCGCGGGCAGTCGGCCTTTCCCGAGCTTTTTGAAGATTAACGCGTGCCTGAAGCCCGTCGGTAACCGCCAGTATGTCCGATGAATCGCGGGTGTAATCGCGAACCGGCCAGGAGCCCACCGCCGGGGCCTCGGCGGCCAGCGCACGGGCGGCGAGGTGCTCGTCGAGCGCCGCACGCAGCGCGGCGGTCAGCTCGACCACCCAGCGATCCGCAGCGGCCCGCTCACAGAGCAGGCCGCGGGCTCGCACCACCGCGGCTCCGATCGTCACACCCACCGCGACGGCGCCGCCGAGGACCGCGCCGCCGGGCGGCAGCACCTCGCTGAGCAGCCGGGCCGCGGTCAGCGTGGTTCCGGTCCCGAACCCGACCCCGATCAGCCACGTCAACCGGTTCTCCAGGGCCGCGGTCCGGAGTATCGGCACATCGACCGCCGAGATATCGACTCCGGCGCCGGGGCCACCGAGGTCGAAGTCCACCCCGTCCCCCAGCTCGCGGGCCAGCGCGGCCGCCCGGCCCGTGGCGCCCCGGGTGAACGCCGCGGTCTGGCCGTGGCGCAGCGAACCGGCGTCGTCGCGCAGTTCAGCCCGCAGCGCCGCGCAGCGGGTGCGAATCTGTCCGGCCAGCGCCACCCGCGCCTGCCGGAGCCGGGTGCGGCCCAGGGCGCGGTTCTGCGCCCCGGTGCGGGGACCGGGGCCGTGCCGGCCCGCCCATAACCGCAGCAGACCGCGGGCCATGTCCCGGCCGCAGGCGGCATGCGTGGGCGTCACCGGCCCCTGGGCGTAGCGCTTCCAGCGGGCCGCCTGACGAACCAGGTCGGCGGAGCCGGGGGCATCGGTGCCGACGGCGGCGATCGGCATCCCGGCGCCGCGCAGCACATCGGCCGCGGCCCGCATCCGCGCCAGCGCCAGGTCGTCACCGGCGAGCATCTCGGCCAGCTGCCCGGGATGCGGCCCGGCGGCCAGTTCCGCGAGGGTGTCCACCGCCTCGCTCACCCTGGTGAAATGCGCCACCGCCGGGCAGTCGGGCTTCTTGTCCATCGCCGTCCCCGTCACCGCGACATGGTGGCAGCCGGCCGTGCGTCGCGCGAGTCACCGCCGAAGGCAACTGTTGGGTATCAATCTCGTCCGCGGTGATGGCCCTGCGGGCTTCATGGGCCACCATGGATCAATGCCCGATGCCGTGTCCACCGAGACGGCCCATCGCCACCGCCGGGTGACCAGCTTCCGTTCGCGCCGCTCCGCCCTGACCGACGCTCAGCAGCAGGTCTGGGATCGGCTGTGGCCCGCCGTAGGCCGTCAGGCCGATGACGCCGAGGCCGCCGGAGCTTTAACGCCCGGCACGTGGTTCGGACGGACCGCCCCGCTGGTCTGCGAGATCGGCTGCGGTACCGGCACCTCGACGCTGGCCATGGCCCAGGCCGAGCCCGGTATCGACGTCATCGCCGTGGAGGTGTACCGGCGCGGGCTGGCTCAGCTCCTCAGCGCGATCGACCGCGCGGGGGTGACCAACATCCGGCTCATCCGGGGCGACGCCGTCGATGTGCTGGAGAATCTGCTCGAGCCGGCGTCGCTGACCGGGGTGCGGGTGTTCTTCCCCGACCCGTGGCCCAAAGCACGCCATCACAAACGGCGGCTGCTGCAGCCGGCGACCGTTGCGCTGATCGCCGACCGGCTGCGGCCAGGCGGGGTCCTGCACGCCGCCACCGACCACGCCGGCTACGCCGAGCAGATCGCCGAGGTCGGTGACGCCGAGCCGCTGCTGCGACGCGTGGCGCCCGGCCCGCAGACCGCGGCTCTGCCGATCTCGGTGCATCGGCCGATCACCAAGTACGAGACCAAGGCCCGGCAGGCGGGCAGCGCGGTGACCGAATTCCTGTGGGTGAGGCGACCATGACCGTGATCGACGAGACGATCGGTGACGCCGGGCCCACGGTCGGGTCCCCGGCGGTGGACGTGCAACCGGCAGCCAAACGGGTACTGCTGATCTGGGATGCGCCCAACCTCGATATGGGGCTGGGATCCATCCTGGGTGGCCGGCCCACCGCGGCTCACCGGCCACGGTTCGACGCGCTGGGCCGCTGGCTGTTGGCCCAGACCGCCGAGCTGGCCGCAGGGTGCTCGGAGGTGTCGTGTGAGCCGGAGGCGACGGTGTTCACCAATATCGCCCCGGGCAGCGCCGAGGTCGTCCGGCCCTGGGTCGAGGCGCTGCGCAACGTGGGGTTCGCCGTCTTCGCCAAGCCGAAGGTGTGCGAGGACAGCGACGTCGACGCCGACATGCTGGCCCACATAGCGCTGCGGCGCAGCGAAGGACTGGCCCGGGTGCTGGTCGCCTCGGCCGACGGGCAGGCGTTCCGGCTCCCGCTGGAAGACATCGCGTCCTCGGGGGTGCCGGTAACCGTGCTGGGATTTCGTGAACATGCCAGCTGGGCGTTAGCGTCGGATAGTTTGGAATTCGTCGACTTGGAGGAAATTCCGGGTGTTTTCCGTGAGCCGCTGCCGCGAATCGGTCTGGATTCGCTGCCGGAACATGGGGCGTGGCTGCAGCCGTTCCGGCCGCTGTCCTCGCTGCTGACCTCGCGCCTGTAGTACCGGCGCGCGGGTCGCCAATAGTTCTTCGTTAGGAGTACGCAGTGTTCGCCTGGTGGGGCCGGACGGTCTATCGGTACCGATACATCGTCATCGCAATCATGGTGGCGCTGTGTGTCGGCGGTGGCATCTTCGGCATGAGCCTGGGCAAGCACGTGACCCAGAGCGGCTTCTACGACGAGGGCAGCCAGTCGGTGCAGGCCTCACTGCTCGCCGACGGCGCCTACGGCCGGGACACCTCCGGTCACATCGTGGCGATCTACACCGCCCCCGAGGGCAAGACGGTGGACGATCCGGAGTTCTCGAAGAAGATCCTGGACAACCTCGACGCCGCGCAGAGGGACCATCCCGACGAGATCCTGCGTGCGATCGGGTACTTCAAGAGTCCTGAACTACTCGCGAACATGGCTGACGCCGACAAGAAGCACGCCTTCATGTCGATCCAGCTCAAGGGTGACAACGACGACACCATCCTGAACAACTACAAGTTGGTCAAGGACAGCCTCACCATCCCCGGCATCAAGGTCGAGCAAGCCGGCCTGCAACCGCTGGCCAGCGAGCTCACCGGCACCATCGGCGAGGATCAGAAGCGCGCCGAGGTGGCGGCCATTCCGCTGGTGGCCGTCCTGCTGTTCTTCGTCTTCGGCGGCGTGGTGGCCGCCAGCCTGCCGGCCATCATCGGCGGCCTGTCGATCATGGGCGCCCTGGGCATCATGCGTCTGGTGGCAGACGTCACCCCGGTGCACTTCTTCGCCCAGCCGGTGGTGACGCTGATCGGCCTCGGTATCGCCATCGACTACGGCTTGTTCATCGTGAGCCGGTTCCGGGAGGAGTTGGCCGAGGGCTACGACACCGAGGCGGCCGTGCGCCGGACCGTGATGACCTCAGGACGCACCGTCGTCTTCTCGGCGGTGATCATCGTCGCCTCCTCGCTGCCGCTGCTGTTGTTCCCGCAGGGCTTCTTGAAGTCGATCACCTACGCGATCATCGCCTCGGTCATGCTGGCGGCGATCCTGTCGATCACCGTCCTGGCGGCCATCCTGGCGATCCTGGGTCCGAATGTCGACGCCCTGGGTGTGCGCACGCTGCTGCGGGTGCCGTTCCTACGCAACTGGAAGCCGACCAACTGGTGGCTGAACTGGCTGGCGGACAAGACCCAGAAGACCAAGACGCGCGAAGAGGTCGAGAGCGGCTTCTGGGGCAAGCTGGTCAATCGGGTGATGAAGCGGCCCATCCTGTTCGCCGCACCCATCTTGTTGTTCATGATCGCGCTGATCATTCCGCTCGGCCAACTGTCCCTGGGTGGCATCAGCGAGAAGTACCTGCCGCCGAACAACTCCGTCCGGGTCGCCCAGGAGGAGTTCGACAAGCTCTTCCCGGGCTTCCGGACCGAGCCGCTGACCGTGGTGATGAAGAACGACGACGGCCAACCCGTCACCGACGCCCAGGTCGCCGAGGTCCGCAGCAAGGCGATGGCGATCAGCGGTTTCACCGATCCGGACAACAATCCCGATGCGATGTGGAAGGAGCGCTCCTATCTCGACGGAGCCTCCAAGGACCCGTCCGTCCGGGTGATTCAGAACGGCCTGGTGAATCGCACCGACGCGGCCAAGAAGATCGAGGAACTGCGATCCATCGCGCCGTCCAAGGGGATTTCGCTCTACGTCGGCGGCACGCCGGCGCTGGAGCAGGACAGTATTCACAGCCTCTTCGCCAAGCTCCCCCTGATGGTGCTGCTGCTCATCACCACCACGACGATCCTGATGTTCCTGGCGTTCGGTTCACTGGTGCTGCCGATCAAGGCGGCGCTGATGAGCGCACTCACGCTGGGATCGACGATGGGCGTGCTGACGTGGATGTTCGTCGACGGCCATGGGTCCGGGTTGATGAACTACACCCCGCAGCCGCTGATGGCGCCGATGATCGGGCTCATCATCGCGGTGATCTACGGGTTGTCCACCGACTACGAGGTCTTCCTTGTCTCCCGCATGGTGGAGGCCCGCGACCGCGGCATGTCCACCACCGAAGCGATCCGCATCGGCACCGCCACCACCGGCCGGCTGATCACGGCGGCCGCGCTGGTGCTCGCCGTCGTGGCCGGAGCGTTCGTGTTCTCCGATCTGGTGATGATGAAGTACCTCGCGTTCGGTCTGCTGATCGCACTGCTGCTCGACGCCACGGTCGTGCGAATGTTCCTCGTCCCGGCGATCATGAAGCTTCTCGGCGACGACTGCTGGTGGGCGCCGAAGTGGATGAAACGCCTGCAGCACAAGATCGGCCTGGGCGAGACGACACTGCCCGAGGAACACAAGCGGCCGGCCGAACCCCGGGATGCCCTGGTGGCCGCCACCGCACCCACCGCACCCACCGCACCCGCGGCCCCGGCCGCTCGCCCGGCCCCGGCCGCTCGCCCGGCCCCGGAGCGAGGGCGTCCCGCAGGCGGGCCGCGGCCACGGACCGCTCCGACACCGGCCGCGCCGAACGCCGTCACCGAGCCGGTCAGCGCTCCGGCGGCGGAGGCACCGACCACCCGCTTCGCCGCGGCCACGCCGCGCGACGACCGCGACATCGGGTCATGGCTGGGCGAACTGCGCCGCAAGACCGCACCCCCGGCGCCGACGCCGACGCCCGACGCCTCCGCGGAGCCGACCAACGCGATCGCCGCCCCGGACGACGCCACCACGGCGATCCCGGTGGCCGGCCCGGCTTCGCAGCAGCCCCCCACCGAGACGATCCCGGCCGACGAAACCCGCGCGATTCCGATCAGTCGGCCCGAGGGCGGCGACTCCGACGTCGCCACCGAGAAGCTCAACGCCCGGGGTAAGCAGGGCGGCGGGCTCAGCGCGCAGGATCTGCTGCGGCGCGAGGGCCGGCTCTAGCGGTTCGCCAGCCCGGGCGGACCGGGCTAACCAGAAATCAGCCCGACAATTTCGGTCTAACGGCGATCCGCCGGGCCCACCGTGTCGGGCTTGGCGTCGGCGATGAGCGCACCACCGCTATCGGAGATCGCCGCCGCCGCGACGGCCGGATTCGGCGCGGCCAGCACCCGGATCGCGCTGTTGAGGAAGGCCAGCGCCGGAACCGCCAACAGCGCCCCGATGATCCCGCCCAGCACCGCGCCGGCCGAGATGGCCAGCACGATCGCCAACGGATGAATGGACACCGCGCGGCCCATCACCAGCGGCTGTAGCACGTGGGCCTCCAACTGCTGAACGGCGATGATCAGGCCCAGGGTGATCAGCGCGTAGATGAATCCCTTGGCCAGCAGAGCCACCACAACGGCGAGAAAACCGGTGATCACCGCGCCCACCAGGGGGATGAACGCACCCAGGAACACCAGCGACGCCAGCGGCAGCGCCAGCGGAATGCCCATGATGGCCAGGCCCGCCCCGATACCGACCGCATCGACCAGCGCCACCAGGAAGGTTGCGCGCACGTACCCGATGAGCGAGCCGAAACCCGCCCGTCCGGCATCACGCACCCGGTCGCGGGTGTGGGCCGGCACGATCCGGGTCAGATACGCGTAGATGTTGCGGCCGCCGTAGAGCAGGAAGATCAGCGTGAACAGCATGAGCAGCGCGCCGGTCACGATCTCGGTGATGGTGGCCGCCGTCGAGAGCGCACCACTGGTCAGCTTCTCCTGGTTGTCCCTCAGCGCCTTGACCGCGGCATCACCGGCCCGGTCGATCTGATCGCGGCTCAGGTGCGCCGGACCGTCGATGAGCCAGCGGGTGGCGTTGTCGATGCTTCGGGTGATCTGTTCGGTCAATCCCGGCAGACCCGAAACAAACTGGCTGACAACGAAACTCAGGATCCCCCCGAATAGGGCGAATCCGGTCAACAGGATCAGTGCGACCGCACCACCGCGGGGGGCGCCGCGCCGGTCCAGCCAGTCGACGGCAGGCAGCAGCAGAGCGGTGAGGATGACGGCCAGCGCCACCGGCACCGCGATCATCTCAAGTCGGTTCAGCAGCCACAGCAACGCCACGATGGCGGCCAGAATCACCAGCAGACGCCACGCCCATTCGGCGGTCTTGCGCACGAACGGATCAACTGCATCCGCATCGCGTCCGCCGCCGGCCGGCATGGGCATCAGCGTAACCGGCCCGGATCGCCGCTACCCTGAGCATCGTGGCCAGCAACGCGTCGGTCGAGCGTGCCGGCGGCGAGCGCCGACCCCGGCGGCGGTACTGGTGGGCCCGCTGGGCGGTGCTTGCGGTGGCCCTGGTGGTGCTGGCGGTGGAAGCCAGCCTGGTGTGGGACCAGTTGGCGACGGCCTGGCAGAGCCTGATCTCGGCCAACCTGTGGTGGGTTGCCGCCGCGATCGTGGCGGCGATGATGTCGATGCACAGTTTCGCCCAGATCCAGCGCACGCTGCTGCGCTCGGCCGGCGTGACGGTGCGGCAGTGGCGCTCAGAGGCGGCGTTCTACGCGGGCAACGCACTGAGCACCACACTTCCCGGCGGGCCGGTGCTGTCGGCGACGTTCGTGTACCGCCAGCAACGCCTGTGGGGCGCCTCCCCGGTGGTCGCCTCCTGGCAGCTGGTGATGTCGGGTGCTCTGCAGGTCGTCGGACTGGCGCTGCTCGGCCTGGGCGGGGCATTCATGTTGGGCGCCAAGGACAATCCGTTCTCGCTGCTGTTCACCCTCGGTGGTTTCATCGCGCTGCTGCTGCTCGCCCAGGCGGTTGCCACCCGCCCGGAACTGATCGACGGAATCGGCGTCAGAGTGCTGGGCTGGGTGAACTCCGTGCGCGGCAAGCCCACCGATACCGGTCTGCACCGGTGGCGCGAGACCCTGTCCCAACTCGAGTCGGTGAGCCTGGGCCGTCGGGAGTTGGGTGTGGCCTTCGGCTGGTCGCTGTTCAACTGGATCGCCGACGTCGCCTGCCTGGCGTTCGCCGCCTACGCGGCCGGCGGGCACCCTTCGCTGGCCGGCTTGACCGTGGCTTACGCGGCCGCGCGCGCGGT
>JBFYOQ010000003.1:0-7237 GCA_041303735.1 Mycobacterium sp. | reverse complement strand
TCGGGCCGCGCGGCTGCTACGACGAGGCCAAGCGATTCGCCGAAGCACTCACCACCTCCTACCGCACCAAGCACGGCGTGAACACCGCGATCATGCGGATTTTCAACACCTACGGGCCCCGGATGCGTCCCAATGACGGCCGGGCGATCCCGAACTTCATCACCCAGGCCTTGGCCGGCGCGCCCCTGACCGTCCAGGGAGACGGCAGCCAGACCCGCTCGGTCTGCTACGTCGACGACCTGATCGACGGCGGGTTGCGGCTGCTGTTCTCCGACCATGCCGGACCGGTCAACGTCGGCAACCCACACGAGATGACCGTGCTGGAACTCGCCGAGCTCATCCGCGAGCTGACCGGATCGGACTCACCGGTGAGCTTCATACCGCGGGCCCAGGACGACCCCTCACAGCGCCAGCCCGACATCACCCTCGCCCGCACCCAACTGGGGTGGGAGCCGCGAGTCGAGGTCCGCGACGGGCTGCGGGCGACCATCGACTGGTTCCGCGACCGGGCCGCCGGCGCACGGCCGTCCTCGTCCCCGCTGATCGGTGGCCTGGCGGTCAAGCCCGCGGCCCCGCGGCACAAAGTCGCCGTCATCGGCACCGGGTACGTCGGCGCGGTCACCGCCACCTGCATGGCGTTCCTCGGCCATTCGGTCTGGGGCCTGGACACCAACACCGAACGCGCCAGCCGGCTCAGTCGCGGCGAGGTGCCCTTCGTCGAACCGGGACTGCCGGAGATGCTTGCCTCGACGATGGCCTCGGGCCGGCTGGAGTTCACCGACAACATCCACGCCGCGCTCAACGACGCGGACTTCGTTTTCCTGTGCGTGGGAACCCCGCCCGGTCCGGACGGGTCACCGAATCTCGATCAACTGGAAAGTGCCATCGAGTCATTGGCCCCGTATCTGCGCCCAGGTGTGGTGATCGTGAACAAGTCCACGGTGCCGGTCGGATCGGGCAACTGGACGCGCACCATCCTCGAAGACGCCCTGCTGGGCAACCGCGAGTTGCCGTTCGCGGTGGTGTCGAACCCGGAGTTCCTCCGGGAAGGGTCGGCCATCGATGATTTCCTCTACCCCGACCGCGTCGTGCTCGGTGGCGCCGCCGCCGACACGGCCAGGGTCACCGAGCTCTACCAGCCGGTGCTCGACCAGTCCTTCGACGGCGGCCGGCGCGAGCTGCACCCGGATCTGATCACCACGGAGCTGGCCTCGGCGGAGATGATCAAGTACGCCGCCAACGCGTTTCTGGCGACGAAGATCTCCTTCGCCAACGAGATCGCGCAGATGTGCGAGTTGTTCGGCGCCGATGTCCGCCAGGTGCTGCCCGCAATCGGCGCCGACCACCGGATCTCAAGCGCATTCCTCAATCCCGGCGTCGGGTGGGGCGGGTCGTGCTTCGGCAAGGATGTGTCGGCGTTGATCGCCTCGAGCCAGGAGTACGGCTACACACCGTCAATGCTGCACGCAACGATCGACATCAATGAGAGCCAGCGGGCCAGCGCGGTGCGCAAGCTGCAGCGGGAACTGCACTCGCTCAAGGGCCGCCGGATCGCACTGCTGGGGTTGGCGTTCAAGCCCGGAACCGACGACCTGCGCGACGCTCCGGCAGTGGACATCGCGCGACGCCTTCTGGCCGGGGGCGCAGCGGTCTCGGCGTTCGACCCCGTCGTCAAGACGCTTCCGGAGGAGTTCGACGACGTCCGGATCGCCAACGACATCTACTCTGCCGCGGACCGGGCTGACGCGGTGGTCGTCGTCACCGAATGGCCGGAGTTCCGGCTCATCGACCCCGCGGGACTGCGCCGGGTGATGCGCGGCAATCTCGTCGTGGACGGCCGCAACTGCCTGCCCGAGGCCGCTTTTGCCGGATCTGGTCTGAAACTGGTCGGATTCGGCTGGTGACCCCCGACGGATTTGTCATGCTGTGATGAGCGCACCGCAGCCGGGATTCGCTCGAACCGCCCGCGACCTTCTGGCCTGGTTCGGCTTCCTGATCGCGGCCATCGGGCTTGCGGTCCGGTTCGTGCCGATCGGCAATCACGGCATTCTCATCCTGGCAGCGTTGTCGCCGTATCTGACGATGAGCGCCGGGTTGGCTGCCGGCCTGCTGCTGCTCCGGAACCGCCGGTGGTGGGCGGCAGCGGCGACCGTAGCGGTGGTGGCGGCGGGTGTGGCCGTGCAGACACCCCGGCTCGTGCCCGCCAACAGCATCGACGGTGTCGCCGTGCGCGTGGTAACCATCAACCTTCGCGAGAGCGAAGCGGATATGACTGCCGTTATCGATCTGGCTCGTTCACGTGCCGACTTGTTCGTCGTTCAGGAACTGACACCGGCGTTCGCCCGCGGATTGTCCGCACTGTCATCGGACTTCCCCCACCGGGTGCTCGATACCAATGACTCACCCGGTGGGGTGGGAATCTGGAGTCGGTACCGGCTGGCGAACTCGGTCCGGATCAGCGGATACCAGCTCGGCATGCTCAGTGCCAGCGTCACGATCCCGGGCACCGCTGCGGATGCGGTCGTGCTGGGCGCCCATGTTGTCGGCCCGTGGCCGCAGCCGATCGGCGGATGGAAGAGCGAAACAGCCCTGCTGCCGAGGACACTCGACGATGCGGCTCAGTGGGCCGGTGCCGGTGCCGTCATCGTCGCCGGGGATTTCAACGCCACCGCCGACATGCTGCCGTTCCGCCAGCTGCTCCGGGCCGGCTACCGCGATGCCGCCGCGCAGTCCGGCGCCGGCCTGAACCCGACGTTTCCCGCCGATTCGTGGATCCCTCCGCTGATCGGTATCGACCACATCCTGACCCGCAACAGTTCGGCTTCGGGGATGCGGACGGTCAAGGTCCCCGGAACCGATCATCTTGCGGTGGTCGCCACGGTCCACATCCCCAGATAAGGCATGTCCCCCGGTCCGGAGATGTGGACCGCGATTGGCCCCGGTGATTCATGTCCGACGTGCGCTTATCCCCGGAGGATGGAGGACACGATGACTACCAACGGCGCACCACCACGCCAGAAGTCCGCGCCCATGGAGCTCGGTTTCGACTTCGCCCTGGATCGGTCCGGTCTGCGGCCGGTCAAGCCCCGGGTCAGTGTCGTCGTGCCTGCCAAGGACGAAGCCGCCAATATCCGCGAGGTGCTGCCGTACCTCGGCAGATTCCACGAGGTCATCGTGGTGGTCAGCGAGCAGGACGCCGAGTCGGCCCAGGCCGCCCGCGCCGCGCTGGGATCGGCGAAGATCGTCCACCAGACCCGCAAGGGCAAGGGAAACGCCCTGATCACCGGGTTCGGGCATGTGACCGGTGACATCATCGTCACGTTCGACGTCGACGGTTCGGCCGACCCGCACGAGATTCCGCGCTTCGTCACGGCCCTGACAGGCGGCGCCGACCTGGCCAAGGGCAGCCGATTCTGTCCCGGCGGCGGCAGCCAGGACATCACCCCGTTCCGCGCCCTGGGCAACTTCGGACTGAACTTCCTGGCCAGCGGGCTGACCAGCACGCGATTCACCGATCTGTGCTATGGCTTCAACGCCTTCTGGGTCGATCAGATCCCGCTCCTCGATCTGCCGAAAGCAGACACCGACGGCGGATCCGATGAGATGGTGACCGGCGACGGCTTCGAGATCGAAGCGATGATGATCGGCCGCTTCGCGCTGTCCAAGGCCATCATCATCGAGGTGCCGAGCTATGAGCACGCCCGCTATCACGGGTTCAGCAACCTCAGCGCGATCCCGGACGGTTTCCGGGTGCTCTGGACGCTTCTGCGGGACCGCCTCCGCGCTCGGCGCTACCGCACGTTGGCCGGCCGTGCCCTCGATGGCGGCCCGACGCGGCGGCCGGGCTGGATGGTGAACAACCCGGGAACACGGGTGCTGCATGCCACCTCCGGCCCAGAGTTTCCCGGCAAGATCCAGCAGACCCTCGAAGACGCGTGGCGTGACCACACCGAGGTCCCCGATCTCATCCGGATGGGCATGTCCACCGCCGCCGCCGAGGTCGGGAATAACATCCTCGAGCACGCGGGCCATGGCCGGGACCTGCGGGTCAGGATGGAACTCCGGGTGATCGGTGAACAGGTGCGCGTTGAGTTCACCGACGACGGACATCCCGCGGAGATCGACCTCGCCAAAGTCCGGATGCCCGATCCGATGGTCGAAACCGGACGCGGCCTGGCGCTGGCGCGCGCGTTCTGTAGCGCTCTGTCCTATCGCCGCGACGATGACGGCAACCACTGGACCCTGGTGAGCCAGCACTTCGACACCGACGCCCGCCAACTCATCGATGGTGCACGGGCGCAGACTTCCCTGGAACTGACCGATGAGATGTCTTCGCCCGTCGGCAGTTACCGAGGCCGGGGTTAGAGTCCCCCGATCGGACCACAGTTAGCGCGTATCACCGTGGCGGTGATTGCCGTCTCCGTCGTCGTCATCGCCACGACTGCGCTGCTGGCCAGGTTCGTGCCGGTGGTCAACCATGTGATCCTGCTTGTCGCCGCTTTCTCCCCGTATCTGGCCATCGCCGCGGCGGTGTTGGCGGTTCCGTTGCTGTTCACCCAGCAGCACCTGATCGCCGCGGTCGCCCTGGGCTTGGCCGCGATGGCGATGGCGTGGCAGGTGCCGCTCTTCATCAGATCCGGCCGGCCGCCGGCCGATACGTTCCCGATCCGGGTGCTGACGGTGAATCTGCACAACGGCGGTGCCGATCCGCAGGCCCTGACCGTCCTGAGTCGGGACACCGATCTACTGATCGTCCAGGAGCTCCCCCCCGAACTCGCCGAGGATCTGGGCCCACTGGAGTCGGAGTTTGCGTATCGGGTACTCGATCCGCGGCCTTCCTCCGCCGGCGCCGGGGTGTGGAGCCGCTACCCGATTGTGCAATCCAGCCGCGACGACAGCTACACACTCGGCCTGCTGACCCTTACCGTGCGCCTGCCGAGATCGGCATCTGATGTCGCGGTGCTCAATGTTCACCTCGCCGGTCCGTATCCCCAGCCGATCGACCGCTGGCGCGAGGAGATCGCCGCGCTGCGCTCCACGATGAACGAGGCGCCCCATGGCGCCGGCCGCCCGGCCGTGATCGTCGTCGGAGATTTCAATGCCACCGCGGACATGCGGCCGCTGCGCCTACTGCTGCGCAACGGGTTCACCGACGCGCGAGAGCAATCCGGAGCCGGTCTGATGCGAACCTTCCCTGCTGATCGGAGCTGGCCACCGCTGCTCGGCATCGATCAGATCCTGACACTCAACGCGACGGCGAGCGACGTCCGGACCGAGCGGGTCCCGGGAACGGACCATCTGGGCCTGCGCGCGACGATTCACGTCCCGGTGTAGCCGTCCACAGGCGTGCACACCCGCCGCGCCGATCTATGGCATCCTGAGATCGGATCGCCCCTCTCCGGCGAACCGGCTGCAATGTCCACTGTAGGACTGCCCGATTCAGGAGAGTGCATGGTGCCCAACGTGATTCCGTTCCCCGTCGTCCCGATCACCGACTACGAGCCGCCCGCTTTCGGGGGGCCTCCGGTCCTGCCGCCGGTGGCGGTGGCCCGTCGCCGCCCGACCTGCCCGGCGCCCACGCTGGTGCGGCCGCGCGCCGAGAACTCTTCCGCGCGGGAAGCCGCGCAATTCACTGACGCGCGGGAAGCCGCGCAATTCACTGACGCGGTGCTGCGTCGGGTACTGGAGGTGATCGACCGCCGGCGGCCCGCGAATCACTTGCGGGGGCTGCTGGCGCCCGGTCTGGCGGAGTCGCTGCCCGCGGCTCGACTTCACGGCGGGTCAGGCGCCGCCCGCCTGCGCCGGGTACGGGCTTTTCCGGTGGGACTCCACGGCGAGGCCGCGGAAGTGGCGGCGAGCTACACCCGAGATGAGCGGGTGCATGCCATCGCCTGCCGGGTTCAGAGGGTCAGCACACCGGCCGGGCCGCGCTGGCAGCTGGTGGCGCTGCACATTGGATAGCGCCGCGTGGATAACGGCGGAATCAGCTGCGGCGCAGAATCTTTCGACCCTTCGACTGCTGACGCTTGGCCTCCCGGCGCTCCCGGCGGCTACCGCCGTTGGAATCGGAAGGCGCGGCGTCGCGCTTGACTTCCACGCTGCCGTCCTCGGCGGGACCGACGTAGGTCAGCGGGCGGGAGTCGTCGTCGGAGTCCTCGATGCCCTTGGCCCGCACCGCGGGCTCGACGCCCTTGGCCCGCACCGCGGGCTCCGCCTGCTGCTGACCCAGGGCCGCAAGACCCTCCGGGGTGGCGACTTGGGCGACCGCAGGCTGCGGGGCGGCCTCGACCTCGACACTGAACAGCAGGCTGACCGACTCCTCCTTCATCGCATCCAGCATGCCCATGAACATGTCGAAACCCTCGCGCTGGTACTCCACCAGCGGGTCGCGCTGCGCCATGGCCCGCAGACCGATGCCCTCACGCAGGTAGTCCATCTCATAGAGGTGCTCGCGCCAGCGGCGGTCGATCACGTTGAGCAGGACGTTGCGCTCGAGTTGGCGCATCGCGCCCTCGCCGGCGAGTGCCTCGATCCCGGCTTCCCGCTCGGCGTAGGCCTTCTCGACGTCGGCGATCAACAGGTCCAGTAGTTCATCGCGGGTCAGCTCGCCCTCCTCGCCGACCGCGTCGGAGTCGACCAGCTTCTGGTGGTCGACACCCACCGGGTAGAGCGATTTGAGCGCGGCCCACAGCGACTCGAGATCCCAGTCCTCGGCGTAGCCGTCGCCGGTCGCACCGTTGACGTAGGCGGTGACGACATCGACGAGCATCTCGTGCACCTGACCCTGCAGGTCCTCGCCCTCCAGGATGCGCCGACGCTCCTTGTAGATGACCTTGCGCTGCTGGTTCATCACCTCGTCGTACTTGAGCACGTTCTTGCGGATCTCGAAGTTCTGCTGCTCGACCTGGGTCTGCGCGCTCTTGATCGCGCGGGTGACCATCTTGGCCTCGATGGGCACGTCATCGGGCAGGTTGCGCCGGGTCAGCAGCGACTCCAGCGCGGCGCCGTTGAACCGGCGCATCAGTTCGTCGTCCAGAGACAGATAGAACCGGGACTCGCCCGGATCGCCCTGGCGGCCGGAGCGGCCGCGCAACTGGTTGTCGATACGGCGCGACTCGTGCCGCTCGGTGCCCAGCACGTACAGACCGCCGGCGGCGACCACATCCTCGGCTTCGGCCGCGGCCACGGCCTTCACCTTCGGCAGCTCCTCATGCCAGGCCGCCTCGTATTCCTCGGG
>JBFYOQ010000002.1:0-10130 GCA_041303735.1 Mycobacterium sp. | reverse complement strand
CAGGCCCCTATAGCTCAGTTGGTAGAGCTACGGACTTTTAATCCGCAGGTCCTAGGTTCGAGTCCTAGTGGGGGCACCGTCATGCCTGGCGTCACCGGCGCCCGGATGCCGAGCCCAGATAGTGGATGCCCTTCTCCCACTCGCCTGCCGGCGGGAGATGGCGGGCCGGAGTCTGCGGCAGCGGCGCATCCGCGGCGATCCTGCCCTCGGCGCGATCCCAGCCGGCCCGCGCCCGCGGATGCATCCGCGCCCGCCGGGGCAGACACCGGAACGCCAGACCCACCGCCCGGCCGAACATCCGATGCAGCCGTTCGTCGCGCATCGACCAGGTGTAGCCCATCAGTTCGCGCACCCGCGGGTCATACAGCCCGACCGTCACCCACACCACAATCGGACCGAGT
Source organism: Mycobacterium sp. (assembly GCA_041303735.1). Lineage (GTDB taxonomy): Bacteria > Actinomycetota > Actinomycetes > Mycobacteriales > Mycobacteriaceae > Mycobacterium. The sequence continues at coordinate 9,729 of JBFYOQ010000002.1, read as the reverse complement.
GCCTTCACATACAGCGACCACAGCCGGTCCGGAATCCACTGCGCGGTAGGCGGTTTGGGCATCGTCGACAGATCGAGGACCTGACGGGCCGCCCAGGTGTTCTCCAGTACCTCGCGACACATCCGATCCCAGTAGGCGCCGAACTCCTCCCAGGTCCGCGGGACCGGACGCATGCTCATCCCGTACATCCGATACCAGGCGATGTGCTCATCGAACAGTTGATGTTTCTGAGCCTCGGTCAGGCCGCCGCCGAAGCGCTCCGCGGTGAGGATGGTGCCCATGAAAAACGTGGCGTGGGCCCAGTAGAAAACCTCGGGGTCCAGGGCGCTGTACCGCCGGCCGGACTCGTCGACACCTTTGATCGGAATGTGGTAGTCGCGGACCTCGGCGCCGGTCGCCGGTGCCCTGTCGCCGTCGAACACCACACCGCCGATGGGATATAGCGACCGGAACAATCGGGGAATGCGCTCGGTGAAGAAGATCGAGTGGTCCTTGACCGCCGCGCCCAGTTGCGGGTGCATGTTCTGCATCGAGCCGGCCCAGGGGCCCTGCAGCAGTCCCCGCCAGTCGCCGAACAGCTTCCAGGTCAACGACTCCGGGCCGAGCGGGACCGGCACGCTGTCGTAGCCGGGACCGCTCACCGGGCACCCGGGGCCAGTCGGCACCCCGGAGCTCACCCGCTAGCCCTGGTTCTGCGCCGCAGCCTGTTCTGCCGCAGCCTGTTCTGCCGCGGCCTGGTCCTGGGCCTGCTGCGCCTGCTCGACGGCCTGTTCGTAGGCAGCCTTGCCATCCTCGCTGGCGCGCGAGTTACCGGGAACGCCGGGCAGGGCGAACATGTAATTGCAGTTGAGATCCAGCAGCACTTGGCCGCCGGGGTTGTTGCCGCTGGAGTCCAGGAAGCTGGCGTTGCGCGATCCGGTGACTATGCAACTATTCGTGGGCAGGAAGCTGCCGACCTTGCTGGCGATCTTGGCGGTGCCGCCCGACTGACTGATCGCGTTGGCGGCGTCGGCGTAGGTCTGACCGTCGTACTCGTTGATCGCTCCGGCCGTACCGACTCCGTACAGCGCCACCAGGGCCGTCGCAGCGGCGGCGGCTGCGACACCGCGGGTCAGGATCTTGTTCACCACGTCCACCTTCTACAACTGTTATTCGCACGACACTTGGGCTGTCGGTTCCCACGATACCGCTGTTACCAGCATCGCGCTTGCGCCAACCGACATGCCGGGGCGGACATTGGAACTTGAATGTCACCGCCGGACACAGATATATTGGTGCTACTACCCGGCACAGATACCTGGAGGGTGAATGCCCAAGGAGATGACGGACCTCGAACTGCTCCACGCACTCGAGCCCGTGGCGGAGAAGCTCATCAACCGCCACGTGTCGATGTTCAAGGAGTGGAGTCCGCATGACTACATCCCGTGGTCGGACGGCAAGAACTACTACGCCCTCGGCGGCCAGGACTGGCACCCCGAGCAGGCCCAGCTCTCCGAGGTCGCCCGCACCGCCATGGTGCAGAACCTGCTGACCGAGGACAACCTGCCCGCCTACCACCGCGAGATCGCGATGAACTTCTCGATGGACGGGCCGTGGGGCTACTGGGTGAACCGGTGGACCGCTGAGGAGAACCGGCACGGCATCTCCATCCGCGACTATCTGGTGGTCACCCGCAACTGCGATCCGGTGGAGCTCGAGGAGCTGCGCGTGGAGCAGATGACCCGCGGCTTCTCGCCCGGCCAGAACATGCAGGGCGACCTGTTCGCCGAGACGCTGTTCGACTCGGTGATGTACGTCAGCTTCCAGGAGCTCGCCACCCGGGTGTCACACCGCAACACCGGCAAGGCGTGCAACGAGCCGATCGCCGAACAGCTGCTGGCGCGCATCTCCAATGACGAGAACCTGCACATGATCTTCTACCGAGACGTCAGCGCGGCGGGCCTCGACCTCGCCCCGAATATGGCGATGGCCTCGCTGTACCGGATCCTGAAGAACTTCAAGATGCCGGGCTACACGGTGCCGGAGTTCCGGCGCAAGGCCGTCATCATCGCCACCGGCGGCGTCTATGACCCGCGCATCCACCTCGAGGACGTGGTGATGCCGGTGCTGAAGAAGTGGCGGATCTTCGAACGCGAGGACTTCACCGGCGAGGGTGCCCGGATGCGCGACGAACTCGCCGTGTTGATCGAGGAACTCGAGGACACGTGCGTGAAGTTCGAGGAGGCCAAGGCGCGCAAGCTCGATCGTGACGCCAAGCTGGCCGAAAAGCGCGCCGCCAAGGCCCAGCTCGCGGGAGCGAACACATAGCTGCGCCCATGACAGCCACAGCCGGGCTGCGGATCGGGTCGTTGACCCTCCGCAGCCCGGTTGTGTTGGCGCCCATGGCCGGTGTCACCAACGTCGCCTTCCGGACGCTGTGCCGGGAGCTCGAACTGAGCCGGGCCGGCACCGTCAGCGGGCTCTACGTCTGCGAGATGGTCACCGCCCGCGCCCTGGTGGAACGCCACCCGGTCACCACGCACATGACCACCTTCGGGCCCGACGAGTCGCCGAGGTCCCTGCAGCTCTACACCGTCGATCCGGAGACCACCTACGCGGCCGCGCGGATGATCGTCGAGGAGGACCTCGCCGACCACATCGACATGAATTTCGGATGTCCGGTGCCCAAGGTCACCCGGCGCGGCGGCGGGGCGGCGCTGCCCTACAAGCGGCGGCTGTTCGCTCAGATCGTCGCCGCGGCGGTGCGGGCATGTGAGGGAACGTCGATTCCGGTGACGGTGAAATTCCGGGTCGGCATCGACGACGCGCATCACACCCACCTCGATGCCGGGCGCATCGCCGAGGCAGAGGGTGCTGCGGCCGTGGCCCTGCACGCCCGCACGGCCGCCCAGCGCTACTCCGGATCGGCCGACTGGAACCAGATCGCTGCACTCAAGCAGGCGGTTACGACCATCCCGGTACTCGGCAACGGCGATATCTTCGAAGCCGAGGATGCGCGCGCCATGATGGCCGCCACCGGCTGCGACGGCGTGGTCATCGGCCGCGGCTGCCTGGGCAGGCCGTGGTTGTTCGCCGAGTTGTCCGCGGCGTTCACCGGGGCGCCGCTGCCCGTCGCGCCCACCCTGGGCGAGGTCGCCGACATCGTCCGCCGGCACGCCCGTCTGCTGACAGGCCACTTCGGCGAGGACAAGGGCATGCGGGACATGCGCAAGCACGTCGCCTGGTACCTGCACGGCTTCCCGGCCGGTTCGGATCTGCGCCGGCAGTTGGCCCTGGTCAGCACCCTCGGGGAACTGGACCGCCTGCTCGATGAGTTGGACCCAGCCGTCCCCTTCCCGCCGGCCGCCCAGGGGCCGCGCGGACGCCTGGGGTCGGCCGGGTCGGTGAGCCTGCCCGAGGGCTGGCTGGACGACCCCGACGATGCCACCGTGCCCGCCGGCGCCGAGGTGATGAACTCCGGCGGCTGAAACCGAGAATGCTCTCAGGTTCCCTGGGTACGATGGCAATCCAGTTGCGGACCCGCGGTCCGATACGCCGGTGCCCAGAGCAGGAGCACCCTTTTCCCTGACGCGATGATGCGCCTGTGTGATCTCCCGACCCGGAGGCTGACTGGACCATGAGTGATGGCCGCAAAGCCACTCCTGGGCCCAACCATGCCCCCGATCCGGGCGATTCCGGGCGCTCCGGCAGTCACACCGAAGGTGTTTCGGTCGCTGAACTGATCGCCAAGCTCACCGGCAGCGGGGAGATAAGCCCGCTGACCCGGCGCAGCGCCGAGGCCTTCCCCGACGACTCCGAGGCCACCACCCCGATCCCGGCACCGGGTCGCCGCGGCGATCTTCCCGATCTGGCCGCCATCGCGCGCACCCGCACTCCGCTGGCCGCAGACCGTGCTCCGGCCTCCGCGCCCGGCGGCACCCCCGCGACCCAGACGAGGCGGCCGGCGATGGTGGTGGCGCGGATCGCCGCCGCACTCATCGCAATATCAGCACTGGCGATTACCGGCGCCGCCTGGCAGTGGCAGTCGGCGAAGAACAAGCTGATGAATACGATCGCAGCGCTCGACCCCAACTCCAGCGACATCCGTGATCCCGGTGCCCAGAACGGCGACGAAAACTTCCTGATCGTCGGGGTGGACAGCCGCATCGGCGCCAACTCCGAGGTCGGCGCCGGGAACACCAGCATGGTCGAAGGCGCCCGCGCCGACACCATCATGCTGGTCAACATTCCCGCCAATCGCGAACGGGTGGTGGCGGTGTCGTTTCCCCGCGACCTCGCCATCACACCGATGAAGTGCCAGGCGTGGGATCCCGCGACGGCCAAGTACGGACCCGTGTACGACGAGAACACCGCCGAGTGGAGCGACAACGAGCGCTACATCTCCACCAAACTGAACTCCGCCTACGCGCTCGGCGGTCCCAAGTGCCTGGTGAAGGTGATCCAGAAGATCTCCGGCTTGGCGATCAACCGGTTCATGGCCGTCGACTTCGCCGGGTTCTCCACCATGGTCGACGCCCTCGGCGGTGTCGAGGTGTGTAGTCCCACCCCGCTGGAGGATGCCGAGCTCGGTGTGGTGCTGGCCACCGCAGGCCGCCAGCGACTCGACGGCCACACCGCGCTGAACTATGTGCGCGCCCGGTCCATCGCCAGCGAGGACAATGGCGACTACGGCCGCATCAAGCGCCAGCAGCTGTTCCTGTCATCGCTGTTGCGCTCGATCATCTCCACCGAGACGCTGTTCGACTACAACAAGCTCGACGACGTGGTGAACATGTTCATCGACGACAGCTTCGTCGACAACGTCCGCACCGGGGATCTCGTTCAGCTCGGGCAGTCCCTGCAGGGCATCAATGCCGGGCGCATCACCTTCGTGACGGTGCCGACAACCGGCTACACCGACGCCGAAGGCAACGAGGAGCCGCGCACCGAGGACATCAGCGCGCTGTTCGACGCGATCATCGACGATGAGCCGCTGCCGGGTGAGAACGACAACAACGAGACGCTCAACGCCGAAACCGCGACCAGCGCCACACCCGACAGCTCGGTCGGCGCCACCACGTCCACCGGCCCCTCGGCCGACTCGTCCACGGACTCCTCCTGGGAAACCTCCGCGGCGACGCAGACCATCACCGAGGAGGTCAAGGCGGTGGCCGCCGACCCACGCGATGTCACCGTTGCGGTGTCGGCGGCCGGCACGGTCACTGACGCCGGGGTCGCCGACACCGCCGCGGCACTGTTCGAGTTGTACGGGTTCACGGTGGGCTCGACCGCCTACTACCCGGACGACAGCTCGACCTACACCACCGCGGTGTACTACTCGCTGGGCAATGAGCAGGCCGCCGCGACGGTGGCCGCAACTCTGCCCGGTGCCCGCGTCCAACGGGTCAGCGGTCTGGGCGAGACGGTTCAGGTGGTGCTCGGCAGCGACTTCACCACGGTGAAGTACCCGGCGGCCAGCGGGACGACGCTGAGCATGTACGCCACCCACCTGGGCGGCACGACACCGACCAAGCTGCCAGCCGACCTGACGGTGACCAACGGCGCGGACGTCACCTGTGAGTAGCTGACGTTCACCCCCCGTTCAGCTTTCACCCCAGGCTCAACGGGCCTTCCACAACGTACGATGAGCTGATGCGTACCGCCTACCACGAGCAGCTTGACGCGCTCACCAACCAACTCGCGGAGATGTGCCGGATGGCCGGCATCGCCATGGAGCGGGCGACCCAGGCTCTGCTGCAGGCGGATCTGGTTCTGGCCGAACAGGTGATCGGCGACCACGAGAAGATCTCCCAGGCCAGCGCACGGGCCGAGGAGACGGCCTTCGTGCTGCTCGCACTACAGGCTCCGGTGGCCGGTGACCTTCGCGCCATCGTCAGTTCCATTCAGATCGTCGCCGATGTGGAACGCATGGGCGCGTTGGCACTGCATGTCGCGAAGATCGCCCGACGCCGCCATCCCCAGCACGCGCTGCCCGAGGAGGTCAATGGCTACTTCTCTGAAATGGGCAGGGTGGCAGTCGATCTCGGGCACAGTGCGCGTGAGGTGCTGATGTCGCGGGATCCGGACAAGGCGCGACAGATCCGCGACGACGACGACGCGATGGACGATCTACACCGTCACCTGTTCAGCGTGATGATGGACAAAGAGTGGAAACACGGCGTCGCTGCAGCCGTCGACGTGACTCTGCTCGGCCGGTTCTACGAGCGCTTCGCCGATCACGCAGTGGAGATCGCCCGGCGGGTGATCTTCCAGGTGACCGGTCATCTTCCAGCCGAAGAGGAAGTCACCACCAACTGACGTTCCGAGCCGGCTCCGGCCGACTTCAGCCGAAGCGGCCGGAGATGTAGTCCTCGGTGGCCTTCTGGCTGGGGTTGGAGAAGATCTTCCCGGTGTCGTCGACCTCGATGAGCCGTCCGGGCTTACCGGTGGCCTCCAGATTGAAGAACGCGGTCTGATCGCTCACCCGCGCGGCCTGCTGCATGTTGTGGGTGACGATCACGATGGTGAATTCCCGCTTGAGTTCGGCGATCAGGTCCTCGATCGCCAGTGTGGAGATCGGATCCAGTGCCGAGCACGGCTCGTCCATCAACAACACGTCGGGTTGCACGGCGATGGCGCGGGCAATGCACAGCCGCTGCTGCTGGCCGCCCGACAATCCCCCGCCCGGCTTGTCGAGCCGGTCCTTGACCTCGTTCCACAGGTTGGCCGCCCGCAGCGACCGCTCCGCGGTCTCCTCGAGCAGACCCCGGTTGCGGACACCCTGCAGTTTGAGGCCGGCGATGACGTTGTCTTTGATCGACATCGTCGGAAACGGGTTGGGCCGCTGGAAGACCATCCCGATGGTCTTGCGCACACTCACCGGATCGACGCCGGCACCGTAGATGTCCTCGCCGTCAAGCAGTACCGAACCCTCAACCCGACCACCCGGAATGACTTCGTGCATCCGGTTCAACGCGCGCAGCACCGTGGACTTGCCGCAGCCCGACGGGCCGATGAACGCCGTCACGCTACGTGGCGGCACCGCCACCGACACATCGGCGACGGCCTGGAAGGAGCCGTAGTAGATGTTGACGTCTTTCAGATCCAACCGCTTAGCCACGGTTCACTCCCTTTGGTCTTAAGCCCTGTTCCGGTTGAGCCGCTGGTTGATGAATGCCGCCGCCACGTACAACGCGGCAACGAGCAGGATCAGTGTCAGCGCGGCGCCCCAGACCCGCAGCCGGCCGGCGGCTTCCGGGTTGATCAGTTCGGTGTAGATCAAGAGCGGCAGCGACGCCATGTTGCCGTTGAGCGGGTCGAAGTTGATCGAACGGGCGTAGCCGACGAGCACCAGAACGGGTGCGGTCTCACCCATCACCCTGGCCAGCGCGAGCAGGATGCCGCTGATCATGCCCGGCAGTGCGGTCGGCACGACGATGCGCACGATCGTCTTCCATTTGGGCACGCCCAAGGCGTACGAGGCTTCGCGCAGTTCGTCGGGAACGAGCTTGAGCATCTCCTCGGTGTTGCGCACCACGACGGGCAGCATGAGCAACACCAGGGCCAGCGACACAGCGAATGCGCTCTGGGGAAATCCCAGCGTTCCGATCCACAGCGCGAAGATGAACAGCGCCGCGACGATCGACGGAACCCCGGCCAGGATGTCGACCATGAAGGTGGTGATCTTGGCAAACCGCCCGGTGCCGTACTCGACCAGATAGATCGCAGCCATGACGCCCAGTGGGACCGAGATCGCCGCAGCGATGGCAGCCTGCACGATCGTCCCGTAGATCGCGTGATAGACACCGCCGGCCATCTGATCGGGCAGCACACCGGCCAGCGACCTGTTCCACCAGTTGGCACTGAGGACCGCCGTGGCCCCCCGCTCCAGGACGGTGTAGAGCACCCACACCAGCGGCACCATCGCGACCAGGAACGACGTGGTGAACACGATCGTTGCAACCGTGTTCTTGATCTTGCGGCTGGCGCTGATCGGATGGAAGGTCGGGCCCTTGACCAAGCCTTCCAGCGTTGACGTGGTCATCCTCCGCTGACCCTCCCTCCGGCTGCCGCGCGGGCCAGCGCATTGACGACGAACGTCAGGATGAACAGGACGAAACCGGCAGCGATATAGGCCCCGGTGGGCAGCTTCGAACTGAACTCGGCCGCCGCCGAGGCGATCTTGGAGGCGAAGGTGTACCCGCCGTCGAATACCGACCAGTTCCCGGGTGCGGCGGCGGCCCGCAGGATGATCAGGACCGCGACCGTCTCACCGAGTGCGCGCCCCAGCCCGAGCATGGATCCCGCGATCATTCCGCTGCGTCCGTAGGGGAAGACCGTCATCCGGACCACTTCCCATTTGGTCGCGCCCAGAGCCTGGGCCGCTTCCACCTGGCCTCGCGGAGTCAGGCTGAACACTTCCCGGGTCACCGAGGTGATGATGGGCAGGATCATCACCGCGAGCACCACCCCCGCGGTGAAGATGGTCCCGCCGCCGGCCAGCGACACGTTGCCGTCGGAGAACAGGAACAGCCAGCCGAGGTTGCTGTTGAGGAATCGCGCGACGGGCTCCAACCAGGGCGCCAGCACGAAGATCCCCCACAGGCCGAACACGATGGACGGCACGGCGGCCAGCAGGTCGACGAGGATGGCGAACGGTTTGGCCAGCCGACTCGGCGCGTAGTTGGTCAGGAACGCAGCGATGCCGATCGCGATGGGAACCGCGATCAACAGGGCGAAGATCGAGCTGAGCACGGTGACCTGGAACAGTTCGGCGATCCCGAACCGCAGGTTCGTCTCGTCGGTGGTGGCGAACTCCGAACTGGTGATGAAGTTCGCTTTGTTCGCCTGCAGCGACGGCACGGCCCGAATGATCAGGAACAGTGCCATCAACGCGATCGCCGCGATGATGGTCGCACCGGCGGCGGTGGCGACGGCGCCGAAGATCCGATCGCCCCACCGCCCCCCGGAGCGAAGGGCGGTCTTCAGCGGCGGCGGGGGCTCCACGGAGGCAGTATGCCCCGGCCGGCCGAACCGCGATGATGCACTCACGGCAGCCGGTTCACCCTTGATGGTCACGGCACTGTCCGGTCACGATCAGGAAATCGCGTTGATCGCTGTGACGAGCTTGCCTTTGAACGCCTCCGGCACCGGAATGTAGCCGTTATCGGTCAAGCCTTCCTGACCCTTGCCCAGTGCCACGGTCAGAAACGCCCGGACTGCGGGCGCCACCTGGCTGTCCGGGTACGTCGAGCAGACCAGCGAGTAGGTGGCGAGCATGATCGGGTATGTACCGGCGTCGGTCGGCGTGTAGAACGACGAGGTGTCCAGTACCAGGTCATTGCCCGCGCCCTTGATCTTGACATCGTCAATCGACTTGGCGGCCGACTCGATAGTCAGCTTCACCGGGTCCGGGCCCGCCGATGTGATGATCTCCGCGAATGCCAGACCCTGGGCTTTGGCGAAGGACCACTCGTTGTAGGTGATGGATCCAGGTGTCGTCGTGATCGCCGCCGAGGTGCCTTCGTTGCCCTTGGCGCCCTCGCCGACGCCGCCGTTGAAGGTCTTGCCGGAGCCCTTGCCCCACGCGCCGTCGGAGGCGGCGTCGAGGTATTTCTGGAAGTTGTCGGTCGTGCCGGACTCGTCGCTGCGGAAGATCACCACGATGGGCTGTGCCGGCAGGGTCTTTCCCGGGTTCAGCGCCGAGAGTTCCGGTGCGTCCCATGTCGTGATGGATCCGTTGAAGATCTT
>JBFYOQ010000001.1:0-9324 GCA_041303735.1 Mycobacterium sp. | reverse complement strand
GATCGCGGGTACTACGTGCGCCCGACGGTGTTCTCCGGGACAACCCCGGACATGGCGATCGTGCGGGAGGAGATCTTCGGTCCGGTGCTGGTGATCCAGACCTACGAGGACGAGGACGATGCCGTCGCCCTGGCCAACGACAGCATCTTCGGCCTGAACGCAGCCGTCATGGCCTCCGATCAGGAGCACGCGATCGCCGTCGCGCGGCGCATCCGCGCCGGGCAGGTGCAGATCAACGACGGCGCTTTCAACATCTGCGCGCCGTTTGGCGGCTACGGCCAGTCCGGCAACGGCCGCGAATTCGGCCGATGGGGCCTCGAGGAGTTCCTCGAGACCAAGTCGATGCAACTGCCCTGATCAACCCCATCGATACGCGAAAGAGGTAACCATGGCCGCCGCATTCACCACCCGCCAGCGCGACACCCTGGCCGCTGTCATTGATACCTTCGTGCCCTCGGTCGCCCGCGACGACGACCCGTCGGGCTACTACGCCACCAAGGGCAGCGACGTCGGTGCGCACCACGTCACCGAGCACTATCTGATGACCAACCTGTCCGGCGAGCAGTTCGCCGGGATGGCGCAACTGCTCGACACCGCGGCCATGATCGGATTGAAGAATCAGCCGCAGTCGGTGCGCGAGGCGATCGTCGGCAACCTGTCCCGCATCTCCCCGGAGACCCATGGAGCTGTCGCGGCGCTCAAACAACTCGCCATTATGTTCTCCTACGGGATTCCCGACTCCGACGGCCGCAACCCGTTCTGGACCCAGATGGGATACCCCGGCCCGGTTCAGGCGCCGCCGCCGACGCCGAAGACGCTGTCGGTCATCGCCCCCGCGGCCGGACAGACACTGGAGGCCGACGTCGTGATCGTCGGATCGGGCTGCGGCGGCGGACTGGCCGCCGGTCTGCTGGCCCAGGCCGGCCGGAAGGTGATCGTCGTGGAGGCCGGCGGCTACCGCAACGAATCCGACTTCGTGCAACTCGAACTCGCCGCCTACCAGACGCTGTTCCTGCGCGGCGGGTTCTTCCCGTCCGCCGAGGGCACGATCAACATCGCCGCGGGTTCCACTGTCGGTGGCGGCAGCACCGTCAACTGGTCCAACTCGCTGCTGACACCGGAGCGGGTGCGCCAGTCGTGGGCGGCCGCCGGCCTGACCGACATCGCCGATCGGGCCTTCGACGACCACCTGGCCGCCGTGATGGACCGGATGGGCTGCAATGACAAGGTCTCCACCCAGAACGAGCCGCACTGCCGACTGTCGGAAGCCGCTGCGGCACTGGGATATTCGTACCGAATCGCACCGCTGAACATCGACCCTGAGAGGTATGACCCCGCACTGGCCGGCTACAGCGGAATGGGTGACCAGACCGGCGCCAAGCAGGGCACCATGCGCACCTATCTGCAGGACGCCTGTGATGCCGGAGCGCAGATCGTGGCGAACACCTGGATCGAGCGGATCCTGACCTCCGACGGCGTCGCGACCGGAGTGCAGGGCACCTACACCGATCCGGCGACGGGGCAGGGCACGCCCGTGGTCATCACCGCACCCACCGTGGTGGTCGCGGCGGGAAGTCTCGAGACCCCCGCACTGCTGCTTCGCTCGAGCATCGGCGGTCCCGCCGTCGGTCAGGGTCTGCACCTACACCCGGCGTCGCTGGTGGCCGGGATCTACGACACACCCCAGGAGCAGTGGTACGGCCCCGCGATGGCCGGGGTGATGGACGAATTCTCGGAAGTCAACGAGGGGTTCGGCTACCTGATCGAGGGTGTGCAGCATCTGCCCGCACTGTTCGCCTCGGTGGTGCCCTGGCTGTCCGGCGAGCAACACAAGGAACTCAACGCCAAGTACCGCAACCGCTCGGACTTCCTGATCCTGCTCAAGGACCGCGGAAGCGGCAGCGTGACCATCGACGACAACGGCTCGGCGGTGCACTCGTATCCGTTCACCGACGAGGTGGACCGCAGCAACTTCCGGCACGCGATCGCCACCTGCATCCGCATGCATGCCGCCGCCGGGGCGCGGGAGATCTTCGCCGCCGGCCAGCCGATGCCGCCGTGGCAGCGCGGCGAGGATGTGGAGGCCTTCATCGAGAAGATCAATGCGGTGCCGATCGGGCCGGGCGGCACTCCGCTGTTCAGCGCCCACCAGATGTCGAGCGCCCGACTGGGTGCCGATCCGCGGACCTCGGTGGCCAACCCCGCCGGGGAGCTTCATGACACACCGGGTGTCTGGATCGCCGATGCCAGCGGCATGCCGACCTGCTCCGGGGTCAATCCGATGCTCACCGTGATGGCACTGGCGCACCGCACGGCCACCAACATGCTGGCGATGCCGGACCGCGCACAATCCTCTGCGTGAGTGCCGACATGCTGTCGACCGATCCGGTGACGGCGGCCCGGCTGCTGCTTGGCGCGGCCGTGATCACCGGCGAGGGGACCGCCGGCGAGGTTGCCGCGCGCATCACGGAGGTCGAGGCCTACGGCGGACCGCCGGACGGGCCGTGGCCCGATCCCGCCTCGCACTCCCACCGCGGGCCCACCGTCCGCAACTCGGTGATGTTCGGCCCGGCCGGTCGGCTCTACACCTACCGCAGCCACGGCATCCACATCTGCGCCAACATCTCTTGCGGATCGGACGGCGCTGCCGGCGCGGTTCTGTTGCGGGCCGCCGTGATCGAGCGCGGCGCCGGCACGGCACGGGCGCGTCGCGGCCCACTGGCCGCTGAGCCGGCGCTGGCCCGGGGCCCCGGCAACCTCTGTTCGGCGCTGGCAATCACGATGGCATACAACGGAGTCGATGTCTTCGACGCCACGTCGCCGGTCCGGGTGCGCCTGCGTGATCGGGTGGCGGACCCCGCTCTCGAAGTGCAGCACGGACCGCGCGTGGGCGTCAGCGCCGCCGCCGACCGGCCCTGGCGGTTCTGGTTGGCCGGCCAGCCCGAGGTGTCCGCCTACCGGCGCAGTCCGCGGGCACCGCTGCCCGGCCTGCGCGACTGAGCAGAGCCACCCCGGGGATGGTCGAGACCCGCGCCGGGGTGATGCTTAACATCTGCAGGTTGAACGAATTTGCAGTTTGAACGCAACAGTCCTGTCGGCGCACGCCAAGTTCGGAGGCCTCCTGATCGAGCTCAGCTCCGCCGACTGCGCGCCTGACCCCGCTGTGCTGCACAGTCCAGGCGGATTCACCTGGTTCTACGTCGACCTCGTCGACGATCAGGGTGGGGGTGCGACCGTCATCTGGTCGTGGGGATTGCCGTTCCTGCCCGGCTACGCCGGGGCGGCCCGCGCCGGCCGTCCCGAACTCCCGGTCAATCGGCCCAGCGTCAACGTGGTCGTCTACGGGGCCGGGCGCGAACGGTTCTACCTGCTCTCCGAGCTACCCCCCGACCAGTGCAGCTGGGCTGACGACGGCCGGTCCTGGCGCCTGGGCGACTCCACCTTCACCTGGACCGACACCCCGGGTGCCCCCGGTGCCGCACCCTCCCGCACGCTGGAGGCCACCCTCGATCTGGCCCTGCCCACCGGCGGCCGCGCCACCGGGCGGCTGTGGCTGTCGGGACCGTTGCGTCGCGGGTCGCATGCCGTCAACGGCTCGGCTCCGGCCTCTACCCACGTATGGACGCCGATGATCGCCGCCAGTCGCGGCGGCCTCGAGTTGCGCACGCCCGGCGGCGAACTGCGGATCGAGGGACGGGGGTACCATGACCGCAACAGCGCCGAACTGCCACTGCACGAACTCGGCATTCAGAGTTGGTGGTGGGGCCGTGTCGCTCTGGCCGGCCGCGACCTGATCTTCTACCGGCTCATCCCATCCGATCCCGGGGCCGCCCCGCGTGACCTTGTCGTCGAGTTCGGCGCCAACGGCACCTGCCGCACCCGCGAGAACGCCGGACTTCAGGTCGGTCCGCTGCGCCGAAGCACCTGGGGACTGCGGTGGCCCAGCGGCGCCGACTTCCCCGATCCCGACGACCGCCCGGTGACGGTCGAGGTGAGCGCATTGCTCGACAACGGCCCGTTCTATCAGCGGTACCTGCTGCGGGGCCGCTGCGGGGCGGATGAGGGTTATGGCATCGGCGAGCACCTGGTGCCCGACCGGGTGGACTCCGATCTGCTGCGCCCGCTGGTGCGGATGCGGGTCCACCGGGCGGCCGGACCCAACTCGATGTGGCTGCCGCTGTTCTCCGGTGACACCGAGGGCCGGGTGCGCAGGCTGCTGCGCCGGTCCGCGGATGTGCGCACGTGAGCGTGGACGGTCACACCGTCGCGGAGATAGTGCTGGCGGGCCCGGCCCTTCTTGCACTGGGACTGGTGGCGTTCAACGCGGTGTTCTGGACCCGCGGTCGCGCGCTGCCCGAGGCCGCGAGTGCGGCACCCGGCGGCGTGAGCGTGTTGATCCCGGCCCGCAACGAGGTGACCAACATCGCGCGCTGCGTGCGGGCCGCGGATGCCGCGCGCGGGCCGATCACCGAGATCGTCGTCTACGACGACGACTCCACCGACGGCACCGGCGAGGTGCTTTCGGCGTTGGCGGCCGAAGTGCCGCGGCTGCGGGTGATCCACGGCGACGGACTGCCCGCCGGCTGGGTCGGCAAGCCCTACGCGCTGCACCGCCTCAGCGCGGCCGCCCGCGGCGAGGTACTGCTGAACATCGACGCCGATGTCACCCTGCGCGCCGACGGGCTGCTGCGGATGCTGTCGCTGCTCGGTTCGCCCGACCAGGTGCCGGGTGGCCTCGACGCCGCGCTGGTGACCGCCGTGCCCCGCCAGCGCACCGGCAGCCTCATCGAGCGTTCGATGATCCCGCTTCTGCATCTGTCCTACGTCGCATGGCTACCGATGCCGCTGATCCACCGGATCCGCGATCCGCGGGTGTTGGCGGCAAACGGACAACTGTTGCTGGTGCGCCGCTCGGCGCTGGCGGCGGTGGGTGGCTGGGAAGGGGTGCGCGCGGCACTGGTGGACGACATGGCGCTGTGCCGGGAGATGAAACGCAGCGGCCGGCGCGTCGTCTTCGCCGACGGCGACCAGATGGCCGACTGCCGGATGTACACCGACGGCGCCTCGCTGTGGCGCGGCTTCTCCAAGAACTTCTACGAGGGCATCGGCGGGCATCCGCTGGGGCTGATCGCCGTGATGGCACTGCACCTGCTGATCTTCGTGGTGCCCTACGTGGTCCTGCCGATCGCGGCACTGCGCGGAGACACGCCCCTGGTGGTCGCGGCCGCGGTCGGGGTGGCTGCCAATGTGGCGCTGCGCCTCATCATGGCTGCGCGCCATGGCCACAGCCTGCTCAGCGTGCTGGTGCATCCCCTGGCCGTGCTGGCCATGATGGGTGTGCTGCTCGACAGCTACCGGTGCAGCCGTCGCGGTGACATCCGCTGGCGGGGGCGCTCGTATGCCGCCCGCGCCCAGCGGGAGGCGGCGTGAACGATCGCACGGACCGCCGGGCCCGGGCCCGGGCCGGGGAGACCCGGCACCCGGCATTCCTGCGCTTCGCCCGCCGCTACACCCGCGGCCGGATCTCCCGCCGCCTCGACGGCCTGTGGGTCAGCGGACTGGACGAGGCCCGCGCGGCGCTGGCCGGCCGCCCGCTGATCTTCGCGGCCAACCACGTCGCCTGGTGGGATGCGCTGCTGCTGCTGCCACTGGACAAGGCGCTGGGCGGACTGGGGTGGGCGGTGATGGATGCCAGGAACCTGCGTCGGCTGCCGTTTCTGGGCTGGGTCGGCGCGCTGCCCCTGGACCGCAGCAGCCCCGAGCGCAGCCGGGGTTGCCTGCAGTCATGCGCCGCGCTGCTCGACCGGCCCGGCCGCGCGATGTGGATCTTCCCCCAGGGGCGCCAGCGCCCAGCCCATCTGCGGCCGCTGGATCTGCGGCCCGGACTGCAGACCTTGCACGCAACCAGCGCGGTGGACCTCATCGCGGTGAGCATCGACTACGTCTTCCTGGAGCGCGCCCGGCCGGCCGCGGTCGTGCGGTTCTCTCCGCCGATCTCTGGCCCTGACCTCGGGGGTGAGGCTCTGCTGCCCGCGGTGGAGAGCGCGATCCTCGACGGCCTCGCCGTCATCGAGGGCGCCGTGCGGGAGGCCACCGACGGCCGCCGGGCCCGCACCCATCCACACGACCCGCTGCCGGGATTCACCGCGCTGATCCGTCCCGCCCGCCTGCTGCCCGCCCGCCGGAAGCCCGATGGGCGCTGATCGTGGTGCCGAGGTCCTCGTCGTCGGGGCCGGGATCGGCGGCCTGACGGCAGCCCTGGCACTGGCCGCCCGCGGGCTGCCGGTGCGGGTGCTCGAAGCCGGCGAGCATCCCGGGGGCAAGGCCGGAATCGTCGACATCGACGGGGTGACGGTCGAGACCGGGCCCAGCGTGCTGACGTTGCCGGAGGTCTTCGCCGACGTGTTCGGCCGCGCCGGTCTGCGCCTCGACGACGTCATCGGTCTGCGCCGCCTCGATCCGGGCTTCCGCTACCGCTACACCGACGGCTGCGTGATCGACGTGGCGCACGATCCCCAGCGCACACTGGCCAATGTCGGGTCCGCGCTGGGGCCGGCCGCCGAGGCGCAACTGGCCGCGTTCCTGGCCTACAGCCGCCGGATCTGGGAGGCGGCCGCCCCCAACTTCGTGCTCGGTCCGGCGCCCACCTTCGCGGCGATGACCGGACTGGCCCTGCGCCGCCCGGGCGCTCTGCTGGCCGTCGACCCGCTGCGCAGCATGGCCGCGGGTATCGACCGGCACGTGCGCGAGCCGCACCTGCGCATGCTGCTGCGCCGCTATGCCACCTATAACGGCAGCGACCCCAGGCGGGCTCCGGCCACGCTGAATTGCATTGCGCACGTGGAGCTTTCACTCGGAGGATACGGGGTGCAGGGCGGAATTCAGGCGCTGGTGTGGGCGCTCGTCGAGGCCATCGAGGCCCGCGGCGGAGTCATCGAGTACGGCGCTGCGGTCGAGCGGCTGCTGACCGACGGCCCTGCGGCGGCGGGTGTGGCCCTGGCCGATGGCGGGCAGCGGCTCGGCCGGTCGGTTGTGGTCAACGCCGATGTGGGCTGGCTGCGCGACGGCGGGATGGGTAACGCTGCAGGCCAGTTGCCCGCCGCAACTGCCCCGTCGATGTCCGCGTGGAACGCAGTGCTGCGGGCGGGCCGGGGTCCGGATCGTCTGCCGCACGAGGTGCTGTTCCCGGCCGATTACGACGCGGAGTTCGCCGACATCGTCGACCGCGACCGTCCGCCGGCCGAGCCCACGGTGTACCTCTGCGCTCAGGAGCGCTGTCACGGTGTGGCGGGCTGGGCGGATGCCGAACCGGTCTTCGTGATGGCCAATGCCCCGGCCGAACCGGCATCGGGGTCGCGCGCGACGGGAGTCTGGGCCGCGCTGGAGATCGCCGTCGAGCGGCGCATCCGTGCGGCGGGGCTGTGGGGCGGGGGTGATTCGGTGGTGTGGCGACGCACCCCGGCCGATCTGGCGGGCACCTTCCCCGGCAGCCGGGGAGCCATCTACGGGGCGGCCAGTAACGACCGCTTCGCGGCGTTTCGACGCCCGCCCAACCGGGTGCCGGGCGTGGCCGGTCTCTACCTCGCCTCGGGCAGCGCCCATCCCGGCGGTGGACTGCCGATGGTCGCCCTGTCCGGCCTGGCCGCCGCCGACTGCCTGAGCAACGACCTTGGCATGCCCCGGCCGGTCGCGGCGGGCTGAACCGACCCGATACGGGAAGATGCCCTCATGGGCACGACGATTCTCGATGAGCTGGGCCGGCGTGAGCTCATCGCGCAGTCCACCGATATCGACGCGCTCGCCGCTGCCGCGGCCGCCCCGCCGATGACGGTGTATGCCGGCTTCGATCCGACCGCGCCCAGCCTGCACGCCGGCAACCTGGTGCCATTGCTCACCCTGCAGCGCTTCCAGGGCGCGGGTCACCGGCCGATCGTGCTGGCCGGCGGCGCCACCGGATTGATCGGCGACCCCCGGGATTCGGGGGAGCGGACGATGAACACCGCCGACACCGTCGCCGCGTGGTCCGAGCGGATCCGCGGGCAGCTTGAGCGCTTCGTCGACTTCGGCGACCCGGCCACCGGGGCGGTGGTGGAGAACAACCTCACCTGGACCGAACCGCTGGGGGCGATCGAGTTCCTGCGTGATGTCGGCAAGCACTTCTCGGTCAACGTCATGCTCGACCGCGACACCATCCGCCGCCGCCTCGACGGTGAGGGCATCTCCTACACCGAGTTCAGCTACATGCTGCTGCAGGCCAATGACTATGTGGAGTTGCACCGGCGCTACGGCTGCTCGCTGCAGATCGGCGGGTCCGATCAGTGGGGCAACATCATTGCCGGGGTGCGATTGGTGCGCCAGAAACTCGGCGCCGCGGTGCACGCGTTGACCGTCCCGCTGGTCACCTCCGCCGACGGTGCCAAATTCGGTAAGTCCACCGGCGGCGGGAGCCTATGGCTGGATCCCGACATGACCAGCCCGTATGCGTGGTACCAGTACTTCGTCAACACCGCCGACGCCGACGTCGTCCGCTACCTGCGTTGGTTCACCTTCCTCACCCCCGAGGAACTCGCCGAATTGGCTGACGCCACCGAGACCCGGCCGCAGGAGCGGGCAGCGCAGCGCCGGCTGGCCCGCGAGCTGACCACCCTGGTGCACGGGGCGGCGGCCACGGCGTCGGTCGAGGACGCCTCCGCGGCGCTGTTCGGTCGTGGTGAGCTGTCGGCTCTCGACGAGCCGACGCTGGCCGCCGCACTGCGGGAGACCTCGGTGGCCGAACTCGCCCCCGGCGGACCGGACTCAATCGTGGATCTACTGGTGGCCACCGGCCTGTCGGCCAGCAAGGGCGCCGCCAAACGCACGATCGCCGAGGGCGGGGTGTCGGTGAACAACGAACGCGTCGACAGCGAGGACTGGGTGGCGACTCCGCCGCACTTCCTGCACGGTCGCTGGCTGGTGCTGCGGCGGGGCAAGCGCAACGTCGCCGGGGTGCAGCGGGTGTGACGTACGTCAAAGCTTTCTGCAGCGCAGGGGATTTGACTCCGGTGTGCTCCTGACGTAACTTAGGGCAGTCGTTGCGACGCGGTTCTCCGCTGAGCGCGGCGGCACCTCCAGGAATATCTCCGGATCTCGGAGTGTTCTGACTGTCCGTACTACGAGCACGCGGCTTTCGCCGCGGGTTGGTTGCGCGGCCGGCCAGGAGATGCCGGGTGTGTTGTTTGAGAACTCAATAGTGTGTTTGGTGGTTTTTGTTTGTTGTTTGTTTTTTGCTGCACTCTGGCCCCCCGTGTTGGGGTGTGGCTTTTTTGCCAGATGTTTTCTGGTGGT